>JAJUKC010000026.1 GCA_029264995.1 Marinobacter sp.
AAACACGGTCTCGGGCTGTTGGGGAGGGATGTATCCGGAGATAAAGCCGACCAGATCGCCGTCCTTCTCCGCCGCCACGCCGGTCTCGGCAAAGTGGCTGCACTGCAACAGGTTGCAGTAAATCGAGTTGGGGTCCAGCGGTGGGCATTCCGCAACCAGCTGGTGGAGCCTGTAGCCATCATCCTTGGTGGGTTTGCGCAAGGTGATGGCGGTGGTATTCGATCCTTCTGATGTCATAACGTGATCAATTCGCTTCGAAAGTTAGAGTTGAATTATATAGACCACAAAATATATTTCAAGTCGATGGAAAACCGCCCCAGAAGCGCCTGCATCGACAACTCTAAAAATAATAGACCGGATTGAAACATCTGCCAGTGACAATGGCATTAAATCCTGGAAGGGAATACAAGCCACGCATGGAGCCCTACTGGCTGCGACATAGAGAGCTTCAAGGGCCTCTGTGCAACCTAACCCGTACTTCAAGGAAACCGGTCAACCAACCTTCCACATCGCCAACAACTACTTTCAACACTAAAAGCCTGCTCCTCAACAACGTTCTTTTAACGAGCAGACAATCACCTTGTCAGAGCGGAATCTTTAGGCCTCCAAACATACGAACTCACCTACAAGAGACGGTATCATCGCCATACTCGTAATGAACAAAGGCTATCAGCACAGGCGATTGCTCCATCACCTCGTGCAGGATGAACTCCGCCGTTGTCTTTAATTGCGCAAACAGGGCAATCATTCGGGTGCCGAACAACTCCCCCAAAGCGGTAGCACGAAAAACACCGGTGATGACGACCATTCTGGACGCGTATCGAATCAGGAATTGAGGGTCACCTGGCAGGACCGTTGATTTGCTCCAGAAACGCCGCCGGCAACGCATCAATCACGGGCCGGGCATCACCGGCCAGTTCCGGGTTCGGCGTCTCCGGTTCCTGACTCAGGGTCACAGGCGATTCGGACCAGTGCAGCAGTTCCAGCCGACCGTTTTCCCGCTCCACCAGTGCGGTGCAGTGTTCCACCCAGTCGCCATCGTTACAGTAGAGACCCTCTTCGCTGCGCAGGAAGCCCGCCGAGTGGATATGGCCGCAGATAAAACCGTGATAGTGGCCTTTTTCCGCCGCGGTCAGCGCCGCCAACTCGAAACGGCGGATAAAGGTTCTGGCCTTGCCAATCCGGCTTTTGATCCAGGCCGCCAGCGACCAGTAGGGCTTGCCCTGTAATCGCCGCAGGGCGTTGAACCAGCGGTTTAGCCGCAGCAACAGGCCATGGGCGCGGTCTCCGACCAGCAGCATCAAAGGGCTGCAACGCACCACCTGGTCAAACTGGTCGCCATGGCAGACCAGAAACTGACGGTCGTCGGCGGTGGTATGCACGGCCTTGTACTGCAATTCGATGCCGGAAAACGTCTGGCCACAGAAACGCCGGAAGAATTCATCGTGATTGCCCGGGATGTACACCACCCGGGTTCCCGTTGCGGCCAGCTCCAGCAGCTTGTGGATCACCTGCCGGTGACTGTCGGGGAAATGGGCGCGCCGTTGCATGGCAATCAGGTCGACGATATCACCCACCAGATAGAGGGTCTGGCACTGAATATTATTCAGGAAGTCCAGCAGATAGTCCGCCTGGCAATCGGCGGTACCCAGGTGAACGTCGGATATGAATACGCTGCGATACTGTCGCATGGTGCCTCCGGTGAGATCAGGCCTGCTTTCAGGATCCTGGATTCACCTTGGCAACACCCGGTGACACCGGGGTGACAGCACCAAGACAGTTTGATGAAAGCGGAGCCGACGTGGCCGGCTCCGCTGGCTGCAACTATTGGCGAAGGGCGGGATTAAGCGTGTAGGTGCCGGTTACCCGGGCACTGGCCAGCACATGCCCGGCCATGGCCTGGCGCACGTCGTTGCCGTCAAACTCGCCCTCCAGGCCCAGCGTTTCTACATCCAGAGCATGCACTTCAAAGTGGTAGTGATGAATGATTTCATCGTTCCAGGGCGGGCAAGGGCCGTCATAACCGGCGTAGGTGCCGGCCATGTCCGGATTACCGGCCAGGAACTGAGTGTAATTATTCACACCGCGGACGCCAATCGGGCCTGGGCCGTGGTCCTTGCCCTTGGGGCTGACGCCGTCGCTGTCCTCGCCTTCCGGAATACGGCTGACGCTGGCCGGAACATCCACCAGCAACCAATGGAAGAAGTCCACCCGGGGCAGGTCGGCGGAGACAGTCTTGCCTTCCTGATTCACATCGTCGGCGACGCTGGGCACATCCGGGTCAAACATCATCACCACAAAGCTTTTGGTGCCCTCCGGTGCACCTTCCCAGACCAGCTCCGGATTCCGGTTGGGACCGAAACTCATGTGGTCCTGCTCGCTGAATACACCGAACGCAAACTTCTCCGGAACCGGCTGACCTTCCTCAACACCTCGAACCTGCAGTTTCACGTTGATTTCTCCTGTCTGTTCTTCAAGTGGATGAGAAGTTTGTAGCAGCGGCAACGGCTCTGTGTCCAGCCCGGCAGTACTAACGATGGAGCCAATAGGTACTTGGGCTCAATTGTCTCGCCCCGGCATCGGCGGTAGTATACAGCGCTGTATTAGCTCCCTAATCATAGACATTCAGGCCAGTGACGACAGCCAAGCGCTTTCATCCGAGAGCGTTTGGCTCTCATCACTTAAAGGTCTGAAACGTTATGGAAAACCTTCATCACATTGTCGTGGTCGGCGGCGGAGCCGGCGGTCTGGAACTGGTCACCAGTCTGGGCAACAAGCTTGGCAAAAAGCGAAAGGCCCGTATCTCCCTGGTCGACGCCGGTCTTACCCATGTGTGGAAACCCCTGCTGCATGAAGTGGCCTCCGGCTCACTGGACGCCAGCGCCAATGAAATCAATTACCGCGCCCACGCCCGCAAGCACCATTACGAGTTTCAACTCGGCCGCATGAGCGGGCTGGACCGGGCCAACAAATCGATCGTGATTGCCCCGTTCCGGGATGAAGAAGGCCAAGAAGTAGTGCCGGAACGGCGCCTTCATTACGACACCCTGGTGATTGCCGTTGGCAGTACCGCCAACGACTTCGGCACCCCCGGCGCACAGGAACACTGCCTGTTTCTGGACAGCCTGAAGCAGGCCCGCCGCTTTCATAACCTGATGCTGAATGCTTTTCTCAGGAAGAATCATGAAGCGCTGCAAGGCAAGCCCCACGCCCTGAACATCAGCATCATTGGTGCCGGAGCCACGGGCGTGGAACTGGCGGCCGAGCTGCGGCTGGCATCCCGTGAATTGCCCATCTACGGCATGAACCACCTGAAGTCTTCCGATGTCTCCATCAGCGTGATCGAGGCGGCCGACCGCATACTGCCTGCGCTGCCCGGGCGCCTTTCCGCCGCAGCCACCCGGGAGCTGGAACGCCAGAAGGTCAAGGTATTGACCGGACAACCTGTAAGCGAGGTGCGCGAGAACAGTCTGATCATGAAGGACGGCACTGAACTGCCCTCGGAAATGACCATCTGGGCCGCTGGCATCAAAGCACCGCCGTTCCTGGCGGAACTGGACGGCCTGGAGACCAATCGCGGCAATCAGCTGCTGGTGGAACAGACCCTGAAAACCACCAAAGATGCGGATATCTTCGCGTTTGGTGACTGCGCCGCCTGCCCGCAGCCGGAATCCGACCGGCCGGTGCCACCACGTGCCCAGGCCGCACACCAGCAGGCCGATGCCCTGTTCAAAACCCTCTGCAACCGGCTGGAAGGCAAAGAAGCCGTTCCCTTCGTGTACAACGACCATGGCTCGCTGATCAACTTCAGCAAATACACCACCGTCGGCAACCTGATGGGCAATCTGTCCGGCCGCAGTATGTATATCGAAGGGAAAGTGGCGAGGCTGTTCTATGTGTCGCTGCACCGAATGCACCAGGTGGCCCTGCACGGCTTTCTGCGTACCGGCGTGATCTGGCTGATGGACAAGATCAGTCGGGCCATGCAGCCACGGTTGAAGCTGCACTGAATCAGAGAGCCCGCTCTGACTGGTCTGGAGTGGGCGATGGGAATCAAACCTTTGTTTTAAATCAGGCAGTTAAACCTGGAGACCTAGTTCGTCATACAAACTACCATACAAGCTTTGCCAGCCTACATTTTCTGTTATTTTTTGTAACAAAACCAACTCATCTACTCAAATTAGGAGTGGATGTCGTGATTTGGCCCTCTTCAGGGTGAGGGCCTGCAAGCAAAGCGAACACTCAAAACTCATTCAGATCAACTCGAATACTTGGCTCTCCACTTCGCTCTGTAACAACGGCAACCAACTCATGATCATCCAGCCTGTCGAGCATCGCCTCGTATACTGCAGCAGGAACACAGTAAAAGATGGGCTCATTCCGATTCAAAACAGCAATTGGAAATCCAGCCCCTGAATCCAGTGCCGCCATAGGATTCTTTTTCAGCTCCGAGATGCTTACAGTAGCCTCAGTGAAGATTTGTCTGGCCATGTGAACGCCTCAATATAAAGATCTATTAACAGGCCTGAGCTCCCGAGGGCAGCATGGCTCCCTATCCCGAATTTCTCATGACGGGATAAAAGAAAGCGGCTGAAAGTGCTATAGTTTCAGGACCTTACACCGTTCACCAAGCACCAACAACCGCTAACCAAAATGGTACCTGAAAAACTGACCTTCTCGCCACTCTCTCGCCGTCAAATTGAAGCCGACTTCTCCGGTGGCCACATCACCTCCGATGCCGGATTGCTCCTACTTCGCGAAGTCGACAAACAACACCAGCTCACTCAGCGCCTGGCTACGGTTCTGAACGATGCCCGTAATCCGGTGCTGGTTCGCCACAAGCTTCAGACCATGATCCGGCAGCGGGTCTTTGGCGTGGCTGCCGGGTACGAAGATCTGAACGATCACGAAACGTTACGCGCTGATCAGGCACTTCAGACCGCGACTGGCGAAGAGGCCATTCTGGCGGGCAAATCAACACTGTGCCGAATGGAGCAGCGCGTGGACCGGCAGGCGGTGGTCAAGGCCCACGAACTGCTGTGGCATCACTTCATCGAACAGCACGAGACTCCACCCAAGGAAATTGTGCTGGACTTCGATGGCACTGACATTCCAGTGCATGGCGACCAGCCCGGCAAGTTCTTTAACGCCTACTACGATCACCATTGAAAGGGGGCCGTGTGTCCGGACAACAGGAATTGATCGATTATTAACCAGCCACGACCGCCAATGAACGGTCATGGCGGTAACCTGCACAGTCTGCGAGACTTGCCGGGGACCTATGAGAAATCCGGGCTAGTGCTGCACTCCGACAATGGCAGCCCCATGAAGGCCTCGACCTTCTTGGAGAAACTGTACGATCTGGGTATTACGCCCTCGAACAGTCGCCCCCGGGTCAGTAACGACAATGCCTACTCGGAGTCATTGTTCAAAACCCTGAAGTTCCGCCCGGGGTTCCCGGTAAACGGCTTCAGAACGATCGAGGAGGCCCGCAAATGGGCACTTGCGTTCGTGCGCTGGTACAACACCGAGCACCGACACAGCGCCTTGAACTACGTAACACCTCAGCAACGCCATACGGGCGAAGCTGATCAGATCCTGGCCCAGCGAAAACAGATTATCGAAGCGGCGAAAGCCGAGAACCCGCGTCGCTGGTCTGGTGATATCCGAAACTTCAGCTTGCCGGAATCAGTCACTCTGAACCCGGAAAAGGCGGCCAATTGTTAAAGAGCTGATGACTTAAACGCGACATCTACGTTGACAGACTCCGCCCGCCGGGGCCAGGCTTAATCGATGTAATGATTCGTATCCCAATGTTCCACCTTGCGAAGTGCGTTCCAAGATAGCGGTTGGGCAGCTATACAGACTTGCTCCTAGCATATGAGCGGTCTCTTCTGTGATCACACTTTTTAAATTGTTCTACAATATGGCGTTTCAGTGGGTTGAGCTTCCCGTTGACATTTGGGTGGCATTAGCCGATAGTTAATGTACGGTTATTTTCCGTACGCGATGGTTTCTAGGTTTAAGGCAGTAGTACAGCAAAATGGAAAACACCAAAACAGAGGGGTTGGTCGATTGGCCAGCCAGTTGAAAGAGGAACACCGCATGTCAAAAACAAGCGCGCGGCTGGATTTACGAATTGATCCAGCTATTAAAGAATTGGCGGCGCGCGCTTCAGCTCTGACCGGGAGTCACAGTCTCTCAGAGTTTGTCATCCAGGCAATCCGGGAGAAGTCGGTTCGCGTGATCGAGGAGGCTGAGGTGTATCGCCTGAACAGCCAGTCGTTTGATGCTTTCGTAGCAGCTTGCGAGGCAGCTCCAGCACCGAACGAGGCGTTGCTGAGCGCGAAACGCCGCCGGGGCAAAAGGATGGAAAACGGTGACCTTGAGGTTAGAGCCATTAGATAAGAAGTCGCATGACCGGAAATCGTTTGATTGTGGGCTGGAACGGGTAAATGAGTTCCTTAGGCGAGAAGCTCGCAAGCAGATGGACAAGAAAATCAATCGCACCTGGGTACTGGTGGATGATGAACCTACAAATGTGTTGCCAGCTCAGGTCCTGGGGTATTTCACCCTGACCAGCGCAACCGTGGTGCGTGATGAGTTGCCAGATCAGGAGACCCGTAGTCGATATCCGGCCTATCCCATTCCAGTGATCAAGCTTGCGTGGCTGGGTGTGGATAGCAAACTACACGGCTCCGGACACCGATACGGTGAAACGCTGCTTCTTGAGGCCTTGGAGGAGGCGTACCGGATTGTTCAATACAGTGGCATGGGAATAGCGGTTGTAACGGACCCTCTTACCCAGAGCAGTGATCGCTTTTTTAAGCGCTACGGTTTCCTGCCTATGGGAAGGCAATTTGGAGATCTGCAGTCGCTTTACTTGCCGATGGGTACAATTGGTCAGCTGATTGATCTTCCATCTTGAGGATGATCGCAACCAGGAATTGCCGCCCGAACGAGCGTTCAAAGCTTTGAATAAGAGGGTTGTAGTGAGATTTTGGTTCCGTTCAGAAAATGAATACTCTCGCTGCCAGTCCGTCTCATCATAAGGGGTATGAAGCCTGGCGCTGCTCTCAGGCAGGGCTGGAGCTCCTTTCCACATGCCAAACCGACGAGTCCACGATCTCTGGCGGATGAGTCAAGCCGCAAGAGAGCTGCAGGTGGCATTCTACCTAACCTTTATACAGTGCTGCCGCCCCTCTTAGCGCTGCCAATACCAATTGCTCGTCGTCACAAACGGACTGCTTCTTAAGTTGTGCAAGAGCAAGTGCGCCAAGCTCACAAGACTCCGAGAAGGGATGTTCAATTAACGCCTTTTTGGCTGCTTCCTCAGCACGGCGAACTTCCCGAGAGTCCTTCCCGTCCGATACCTGTGCCTGAATGAGATCCGCCTGTTTTCGAGCAAATCTGGCGCTGACGGCAGGATAGCCACCAACACCCAGCCAGCTCCATTTACCATCAGGTCGTTTAAATCTGACCTCCCAGCGCTTAGAGCCATTAGCAGCCACGGTAAAATGCAGCTGGTTCGGCCCATCTTTGACCCTGTAGAGTTTGTCATCAGGCTCCAGGCTCCGCAGGACTGTCTCAGCCAGCGGGGTTCGCTTGATTTCTTTGCGCTTCATTCCGGTTTCCGTTTGTATAGCTCAGTTCGCCTTTGAAATTACCATACAAGCCGCTATACACAACGGGCCCCGAGATACAAGGATATACACGGGCGTACAAAGACATTAAGCTTACTTAAGAGATTGAAAAAACGGAGTTTTAAGAAGGTATCAGGATGTGTGCGGGTATCGGTTTGGAGCGGGCGATGGGAATCGAACCCACGTCGTAGGCTTGGGAAGTCTCTGCTCTACCATTGAGCTACGCCCGCCTGCATAATGATTGCCACAGCAATATAAGCCCGGGCCCTGCGTTCGGGCAAGCCCCTTTGGTCTGGAGTCTGATGGATCCCACACTTACCCTGATTGGCGCCTTGATGCTGGTGATCAGCATCGTTCTAAGCCCGCTTTCCAGCCGCGTTGGCATGCCCGTGCTGCTGATCTTCCTGGTCGTGGGCATGATGATGGGGGAGGACGGCCCGGGTGGTATCGAATTCGACAACTTCGAGCTGGCCTTCCTGATCGCCAATCTGGCGCTGGGTGTGATTCTGCTGGATGGCGGCATGCGTACCCGGGTGGAAACATTCCGGGTGGGACTGCGGCCGGCACTGGTGCTGGCCACCCTTGGCGTTGGCCTGACCGCCGGTGGCGCCGCTCTGGTTGCCTGGTGGGTGTTTGATCTGCACTGGCTGATGGCGTTGCTGGTCGGCGCCATCATTTCCTCCACTGATGCGGCCGCCGTCTTCTCACTGCTCCAGGGCCGGGGCCTGCATCTGAACGAGCGGGTCAGCGCCACGCTGGAAATTGAATCCGGCAGCAACGACCCTATGGCTATCTTCCTGACCTTGTTGCTGGTTACTCTGATCGGCAGCTATGAAGAAGGGGCATTGGCCAAAGGCCTGATGATGCTGGTGCAACAATTCGGCGTCGGCATCGTTGCCGGACTCATTGGCGGATTTGCGGTGGTCCAACTGGTCAACCGGATACGACTGACGCCATCGCTTTACCCACTCCTGGTCGCCGCGGCCGGCATTGCCGTGTTCTCCGCCACCAATGCCATCGGCGGCAGTGGTTTTCTGGCGATTTATCTCACCGGGGTGGTGATTGGTAACCGGCATGTTCGGATGATGCCGATGATTCTGCAGGTGCATGATGGCCTGGCCTGGCTGGCACAGCTTTGCCTGTTCCTGATGCTGGGCCTGCTGGTTAATCCATCGGATCTGGTGCCGCTGGCCGGTGGCGGTCTGATTCTGGCACTGGCGCTGATTTTCGTGATCCGGCCGGCCACTGTGCTGCTCACGCTTTGGCCCTTTGCCTTCAATCGGCGGGAGCTGGGGTTTATCAGCTGGGTGGGCCTGCGTGGCGCCGTGCCGATTGTGCTCGCCCTGTTCCCGATTATTGCAGACCTTCCGGATGCCCAACTGGTGTTCCATGCCGCTTTCTTTATTGTGCTGGTATCCCTGCTGGTTCAGGGCACCACCATGGCACCGTTGGCGCGCAAACTGAAACTGGAAGTGCCTGCAGGGGAAGACCCATACCGTCGGCTACCGCTGGATGTGCCTGCCGCCGGTGATCACGAGCTGATGCTGTTTCCGCTGCGCGGCAAGAACTGGGAAAGCCCCCGGGCCCTCGGCCAGCTCAGGCTACCCGACAATACCGCCGTTGCCGGTATTTTCCGGGATCGAAAATGCCTGCAACCGACCCGGGAACTGGAAGTCTCGTCTGGCGATGTGGTGGCCATGTTTGCCACGCCGGCGTTGTTACCGGATCTGGGTAAAGCCCTGAGCGGCCGTCAGGCGCCAAAACACCTGGCTGAGCGGGCGTTCTTCGGGGACTTTGTGTTGAATGGCGATGCCCTGCTGGGGGATGTTGAACAGGTGTACGGCATCGAATTTGACGAGCTGCCGCCCGAACTCTCCCTGGCAGAGTGTTTTGCCAGGCGCACCAAGGGCCATCCGGTGGTTGGTGACAAAGTTGTGCTGGGGCCGGTTACCCTGGTCGCCAGGGCCACCGATGCTGACCGGGTTACCAAAGTGGGCATGAAAATGGATTCCTGAACAGGATCCCGGTCAAGAAAAGCCAAACTCTGTAACACAACCCCTTATCACCCTGTTGCCTGGCTATGGTATAAACAGCATGAACAAAGTTTAACCATTCAGCGATTTGTGCGAGTTTCATGATTGTTCGAGCTTTACTGACCATTGCCCTGATTGTGTCCCCCCTGCTGGTGTCCGCATCTGAGCTGCTGGCCAGGGCCGACACACGCATGATGCCCAGCCAGCCCGAACCGGCCTTAATGGAAGGCCTGATGGAAATTACCCAGGTGCTGGTGAACAAAGGTGAACGTCGCCTTTACCTGCTCAGCGGTGATGAAACCATACGCCAGTACCGGATTTCCCTCGGTGACAATCCCGTCGGCCACAAGCTGTACGAGGGGGATGAGCGCACACCCGAAGGTGATTATGTGCTGGACTGGCGCAATGCCAGCAGCGACTTCTATAAATCCATCCATATCTCCTACCCCAGCCCCCGGGACCGGGAACTGGCCGAGGCCTGGGGCCTTGACCCTGGTGGCAGCATCATGATTCATGGCCTGCCCAACAACGCCGGCGACATGGCCTTTGCCTACACCGGGCTGGACTGGACCGATGGCTGCATTGCGGTGAGCAACGAAGCCATGGATGAAATCTGGCATCTGGTTCAGAACGGCACCCCCATCCGCATCGTACCGTGATTCTTTCCGCTTGGTGACAACGCCATGAAAGCTGGATTAAGTTGTTGTCATAAGCTAAGAAAATTTACGTATCCTTAGTTAACATTTTGTCTCTGAGTGTTTTACACTGTTTGACGACTCCGGTAGTCACTGCCTATCGGGCCTAGCAGAAGGGAGCTGTCTGAACGGCTTCCGGATCACAGGAAATAAAACGACCAATAAGGGGATTTACAATGCGTAAACTGACGATCGCCGGGTTTGCACTGGCTACTGCTCTGACTGCAGGTTGTGCCACTACTGAACAAGCTGCTATCGACGAAGCGAATGCAACTGCCAGCTCCGCTGAGCAGACTGCCAACAACGCCCTGAACACCGCTAACAGCGCCGCCAGCAGTGCACGTACTGCTCAGCAGACTGCTGAAGAAGCCCTGGCTGCAGCTCGCGCTGCCCAGAAAGCTGCTGACGAAGCAAACGAGCGCGCCAAGCGCATGCTCGAGCGTGCCAGCCAGAAGTAAGGCTGTCAGCTAGCAAAAAAGGCCGGTCAATCCGGCCTTTTTTGTGTCTGCAGAAAAACCCTCGTATTACGGTTTCGGCGCTTCCTGCCCAGCCTTTTCAGGCCCCTGGTTCTGGATGAAGGTTTTGACCAGATCCATCGGCAGCGGGAATACAATGGTTGAGGAATTGTTGTTGCTCATGTCCGCCAGCGTTTGCAGATAACGCAACTGCATGGCCCCGGAGTTCACCGACATCACCTCAGCCGCTTCCACCAGTTTCTTCGAGGCCTGAAGCTCGCCTTCAGCGTGAATGACCTTGGCCCGGCGCTCCCGCTCGGCTTCCGCCTGACGGGCGATAGCGCGAATCATGGATTCGTTCAGATCCACATGCTTGATTTCCACATTCGCCACCTTGATACCCCACTCTTCGGTCTGGGCATCGATGATCTCCTGAATGTCGGCGTTCAGCTTGTCCCGCTCGGACAACATCTCGTCCAGATCATGTTTGCCCAGCACAGACCGCAGCGTGGTCTGGGCCAGCTGGCTGGTGGCGGCGCCATAATCTTCAACCCGGATAATCGCTTTTTCCGGATCCACCACCCGGAAGTAAAGCACCGCATTTACCCGAACGGTGACGTTGTCTTTAGAGATCACGTCCTGGCTGGGAACATCCAGGGTAATCACCCGAAGATCAACTCGCACAATCTGCTGGATACCGGGAATGACGATAATCAGGCCCGGGCCTTTCACGCCCTGGAAGCGCCCCAGAAAAAAGACCACGCCACGCTCGTATTCCGGCAGGATCTTGATTGCCGACCCGAGGATCAGTAGCAGCACCACGGTCGGTGCAATATAGGGAATAATGTCACCGAGATTCATACGGCCTCCTTGATTTGCCGTTGATGTTTAATCTGTGTGCTTCGCCGGTTCATCCTCTCCGGGTTCCACCAGCAGGGTCAGGCCGTCCATACCGTTGACCCGCACCTGGGCCCCGGCGGCAATGGCCACCTGACTTCGGGCGTTCCAGCGCTCGCCGCTGACCCGTACGTGGCCCGTGTAGGCATCGTAGGTGGGAACAAAGTTATCCAGTGCCACACCGTGTTCGTGAACCAGCTGCTCGCTGCCCGAGACCGGGTGTCGCCGCCGAAGGCCGATGAACCGGGTAACGGTCCAGAGAATAAAGCCCCCGGCCACCATCGCTGTACCACCAATCGTCGGCAGCGAAATGTCCTGATGGCTGCCGTCCATCAAAATGACCGATCCGGTGACAAACGCCACGATGCCACCGATGCCGAGAATGCCGAAACTGGGCACAAACGCCTCGCCGACAATGAAGGCCAGCCCCAACAGGATCAGCGCCAGGCCGGCGTAATTCACCGACAATACCTGGAAGGCGAACAGGGCCAGAATCAGGCTGATGGCGCCAATGACACCCGGCACCACCGCGCCGGGGTTGGCCAGTTCGAAAAGAATGCCGTAAAAGCCGATGATCATCAGGAAATAGGCCACGTTCGGGTCTGTAATCACCGACAACAGTTTGGTGCGCCAGTCCGGTTCGGCCCGCACCAATTCCAGTTCTGCGGTTTCCAGAACCCGATCACCGGCGGCCATACGCACAGTGCGGCCATCAATCTCGTTCAATAGCGCCCGGAGGTTCGGCACCACCACATCCACCACGTTGCGCTCCAGTGCTTCGGTAGCCCCGAGATTGACCGCCTCCCGAACGGCCTCTTCTGCCCAGTCGGCATTACGGCCATGGCGCTCGGCCAGGCCGCGGATGTAGCTCACGGCATCTTCCAATACCTTGCGTTCCATAGCGCTGTCGCCACGACGTTTCTCGGGCGATTCGCTCTGGTCGGTTTCCTCGGCAGAGTCTTCAGGGGCGGATTCAGAAGGGGATTCAGGTTCTGTGGAGCCGGGCAGGCCACCCATTTGCACGGGTGTGGCTGAGCCGAGGTTGGTGGCCGGAGCCATGGCGGCAATGTGGCTGCCATAGAGAATATAGGTGCCGGCACTGGCCGCCCGGGCACCCTGGGGTGAAACGTAGGTCGCCACCGGCACATCGGAAGCGAGGATAGTCTTGATGATTTCCCGCATGGAATCCATCAAGCCGCCCGGTGTATCCATTTCAATCACCACCAGGCCGGCATTTTCCCGCTCCGCACGGCGAATACTGCGGGTGACATAATCCATGGTGGCCGGGCCAATCGCACCTTCAACCGAGAGCACCAGGGCCTGACGGGGCGGTTCCTGTTGCGCGAACACTTTCAGGGAAAGACTGAACAGGGCCAGTATGGCTCCGGCCAAAAACACCAGCGCCCAGAGCTTCACTCTGGGGGTGAATGTCGATGACCTGAATTGGCTTGCATGCATCTCAACCTCCCACGGGAGTGATCAGAACAGCTTAGCCAGAACCGCCTCCGGTAACCGCCTGAGCACGAAACCGATCGGAGCCCAGGGCCATGCCGGTACAAAATGCTCGGCTTTTCCCATTTCTATGGCTTTCACCATAGCACGACAGCCGGTTTGTGCGTCGACGATGAACGGGGTGTTTTTCACCTTCTCATTGATCTCAGTACGAATATAGCCCGGATACAGTGTGGTCACACGGATTGGCGACCGGCGTTTCTTCAACTCGATGCGCAACCCTTCACAGAGTGCAGCCAACCCGGCTTTGGTGGCGGCATAGGTGGTGACGTTACCCGGCATACCGCGCACTGCCGTTACCGATGATACGGCGACCAGATGGCCCCGGTTCTGTTCCCTGAATATTTCCATTGCCGCTTCAATTTGGGCAAGGGCGGCGACAAAGTTGGTTTCTGCGGTCTGCCGGTTAGCATCCAACCGCCCGGTTCCCAGTGGCTGTCCCTTACCGATGCCGGCATTCACGATAATCCGGTCCAGCGCTCCAAAGTGCGCCTGAAAAGCCCGGAACACCTCCTGCACCTGAGCATGATCATTCACATCCAGTGCCATCACGTGAATCCGGATGCCCGGGTACTGCTGTTCAAGTTCGGCCTTCAGCACGTCGAGCCGCTCGGTCCTCCGGGCGCAGAGCGCCAGGTTATCGCCGCGGGCGGCAAACTCACGGGCCATGCCTTCGCCAAGGCCAGAACTGGCGCCGGTGATGAGAATGCTCCTGCTCATTGCGGTGTTCCTTTACCAGTGGGGATCAAAAATACAGGGTCTGTTCCGGCTTGCCCTGTTTCTCGGATTCTGCCGGTTCAACCGAATCCTCGGATGCCATCCGGGTCAGCTTCTCGCCGATCATGGTAGGCAGACCATCAGCCTGATCCACCGCCAGCTCAATGGAACGGCGGCGAAGGTCCACATCCGGATGCTGCTGGCGGAAGCTCTCTACTTTTTCGAATACCTGAGCCCACAGGCGCTCCCGGTCGCGGGCCGAATAGTCCTCATGGGGCCGATGCACTTCCAGCCACACTTCGCCACCAGACATGCCGATCTTGACCGGCTCACGAATCACCTGAACCGGCGTGCCTTTCTCCACCTGATAGACAAACCGTGAGATGTCTTCGTTGTACATGCGGAAGCAGCCGTGACTGACCGGCATACCGACACCGAACTGTTTGTTGGTACCGTGAATGAGGTAGCCCTTCTCACTCAGCATGAGTGCATGGGTACCCAGGGGATTGCCCGGGCCGGGGGGAATCATTTTCGGCAGATAGTCGCCCGAGGCCTCGTACTCGGCACGAATGCTGGCCGGAGGGTACCAGGCCGGGGACTCCAGAGGCATGGTCACTTTGGCATTGGTCAGCGGCGAGGGGTTTTCCTCGGTGCCCACACCAACCGGATACACCTGCACACCACCATCTGGTGTGAAGTAATACAGCCGATACTCGGCCAGATTGATGACAATGCCCTTGCGCTCAACGTCCGGGAGCACATACATGCGGGGCAGCGTGATCATGGTTCCTTCGCCCGGCAGCCAGGGATCAATACCGGGATTAGCCTTCACCAGTTCCAGGTACCCTAAGGCCAGTTTGTTGCCAATACCCGCGAAGGTGTCTTCATACACGGTATTGAACACCTGCAGCTCTCCGGCCAGGTCGCCGTCAGGCCGGAACGTGGGAACCCGCGGGGACCGATCCGGCGCCTGCTCTGATGCCTCAGGTTCGCTTACCTCCCGGGCGGCCTGCACTGCGGACAACGGCCACAGCAGGCTGACACCGAAGACAACAAGCAACCAGCTTTTCCACTGCATAACATTGGGTTCCCTTAACAACATTGCTCACACTCACTGACCGGCGCCCGGCTCAGGAGTTCATTACCGTGGCCCAGACCGTTACCCCGGCCAGGGCCACAAACAGAATGCTCGCGCTGATTCGTGCCATGGCCAGAGGCAGGCGTTCCATCAGCCAGCGACCCGCCATGATAACCGGCACATTAGCCAACAGCATACCGACGGTTGTACCGATGATAACCCAGAATGTCTCGGTATACCTTGCCGCCAGAACCACCGTAGCAATCTGGGTTTTGTCGCCAATTTCCGCCAGGAAGAACATGATGGTGGTGGCCATAAAGGCCCCCATACCGAGGAATTTCGAGTCTTCCGAATCATCCTTGTCTGGAATCAACAGCCACAGGGCAATGGCAACAAAGCTGACCGCCAGGATCCAGGGCAGCCAGGCCTCCGGAATCCATTGTGCGACCCACGCGCCGAGCCAGGCCGACAAGGCATGGTTAAGCACGGTGGCAATCAGAATCCCGAGAATGATGGGGGTACGCTTGGCGTATCTGGCAACCAGAAAGAGAGACAGCAGCTGGGTTTTATCGCCAATTTCAGCGATGGCAACGGCAAGCGTCGAAGCGAGAAAAGCATCCATTCAGTGGAACCTCAGGGCGGAGACAATTCAGACATGAGACAGCTCACCTTCCGCCCATTGGAGGTGATCTGCCTCAGGTCTTGCCAATTCCTGTTCAGGAACACGGTGGCCATGCAGATTGAGCTGCAAGTATGTTGACCACCATCTGCCCGGCTTGCCGGTGCAGAGGCTACTCCCCCGAAGGTGCGGCCATAGTAATGAATAGCGGCGGCCAAGGCAACTCCCGGCCTCAGGCCCGCATTTTCCAGATCGGCACCGCCGCCAGCGCCACACAAAGCGCCACCAGCCACCAGGCCGATGCAAAGGCGGCAACGGTTGGCAGCCCACCTTCGTGTTCACCGAACTCGATGGTGAGGGCGACGATATTCACCCCGAGCGCACCCCCCAGCTGGCGGGCGAAATTGATGGTGCTGGAGCCAGCGCCCAGCTGTTCCGGCGCCAGCGGGTTCAGAGCCCCGGTCGACAGCGCCGGCAGCATAAAGCCAATGCCAATTCGCCCGACAACTGCCCACAGTGCCAGCCAGACAAACCCGACCAGCGCCCCGGTAGCGGCAAACAGCACCGCCGAACAGGCAAACATGGCAATGCCAAACAATACCAGCCCCCGGGCACTGCGTTTGTCGGCAAGCCGGCCGGCGACGGGGAACACCATGCCCAGCACGACGCCTGCCGGTAACATCAGCAAGCCCGCTTCCGTGGCTGAGAAGCCGAGGGAAGTCTGGACAAATAACGGGATCAGATAGGTAGAGCCGAACAGCGCCAGACCCAGTGCCATGGCGCCCAGGGTTGCGTACAGAAACACCGGCTCTCGCAGTAAGGCCAACCGGATAAGCGGGTGGGCGGCGCGACGTTCACGTACGATAAACCCAATAATCAGAATCGCAGCCAACGCGCCCTGCCAGGCAATACGTACAGAGTCGCCGGGCCAGTTCTGCATTCGGTTGAGCGTTTCCAGGGAGACCGCAACCGCAGCACCCAGCAGAACCATACCGGGCAGATCGAACGCATAGGGAGCAGGGCGGGACCGTGGTGATGGCAGAAAGCGCAAGGCCATCCACACGCCCAGCAGTGTGACCGGTGCCGGCGCAAACATCACCCAGCGCCAGTGGAACTGATCCACCAGAAAGCCACCGAGAACCGGGCCCAGAGCCGGTGCCAGGATCACACCCATGCCATAGATGCCCATGGCGCGCCCGCGCTGGTCAGCCGGAAAAATCCGGAACACCAGGTACATGCCCATGGGCTGCATCAGCCCGGCCATGGCCCCTTGCCCGATCCGGGCCACGATCAACAGTTCCGGCGTGGGCGCAAAGCCACCGGCAAGGGAGATCAGCGTGAACATGGCCATGGCGGCACTGAGGGTCTTGCGGACTCCGAAGCGGTCCAGCAGCCAGGCCGAGGCCAGCATGGTGGTGGTCATGGCGGCAATGAAGCCGGTCGCCAGCCAGTGAACCTGGCCCTGCCGGATACTGAACTCCACCATGATGTCGTGCAGTGCAACGTTGACCACCGTGGCACTGAGCACTGTGGCCATAGTGCCGAGCACCACGGTAAACACCGCCAGCCAACGCCAGCGGTCACCATATCGGGCTCGCAGGCCTTCTACGGACTGATCAGCCAAGGCTCACTTCTGCTTCTCGGCGTTTTCCATGATTTTGTGGAAAACCTTGAGCGATGACTCGATATCTTTATCGGAAATGCCTTCAAGCATCTCTTCACGGAGTGTGGCCGCACGCTCTGACAATTCATCCATGAACTCGACACCGGCCTTGGTCAGGTGCAGTCGACGGGCGCGACGATCGTTGGGGCACGGGCGGCGCTCAATCAGCCCCTGTTGCTCCAGACTATCCAGCAAACGTACCAGGGTCGGGTTTTCGATGGCCATCAGGCTGGCCAGTTCGCGCTGGGTCAGGCCTTCACCACCTTGCTGCAGATACACCATGGTGCTCCAGCGAGCCTGGGTAACGCCCAGGTCTTTCAGGCGTTCATCCAGCATTTTGCGCCAGCGGCGGGTAACCCGGGCAACGGCAAACGGAAACTGATCTCTCATGGTTCAATACTCCTGATGGTGATCCGGCATGGGACAAGCAAACGCCACCCCGAAAACCGACAAAAGACTTACCTTATTGGAAATTCACCAATAGTAAGCTAACCATTGAAATAAAAACAGATGTGAAGGCGAAAATATAATTGGGGATAACCGAAAGCTGCGTCAACCGGCCTGACGCAGCTCTTCCTGCATTTCTTCCACTTCCGGAGACTCGTGGAACTCGGTGTTCCGGGGATCCATCTCGGTCAGCACCGGTGAGGTTTCCGGCATGGCCGGAACGAAATGCTCCTGCTCTTCCACCGGAACATCATCGGTGTGGCTGATTCGATAGCTGGTAATCACCGCCAGCACAAGCAGGAAACCGGCATTGCCATAGAACAGGCCGGCCGGGCCCAACAGGCTGATCAGCTCCGCCATGGCAATGGGGCCGATGACACTGCCAATACCGTAGCTCAGCAGCAAGGTTGCACTGGCGGAGACAATCCGGTTGCTGTCCATACGGTCGTTAGTGATCGCCACGGCGATCGGATAGATGGTGGCCGACAGGCCGGTGAACAGGCCCACCAACAGGGTCAACAACGCCAGGTTGCCGGCACCGAACACCGCCACACCGCCCGCGGAAGCCGCTGCGGCTACCGCCACCCAGAACATGACCCTGCGCCGGTCAAAGCGGTCGCACAGCCGCCCCAGCGGCCAGGCCAGCAGCATGGCCGCGACAATAGCGCTGGCCATGAAGGTAGAGGTGCGCGCCACATCCAGGCCAACCAGCGTGGCGTAAACCGGCCCAAGGGCATAAAAGCCACCGATCATCACACCGCAGATCAGCGCACCGGCAACACCGGAAAACGATTCTCGCGCCAGTTTGAACACCGACATGCGGCTGGCCTGTTCGATAACAGGGGCTTCCATCCGGGTTAGCGACAGCGGAATCAAGGCCAGCGTCAGCAACATGGCTGCCAGAGAGAATGGCAGGAAGTTGGCCGGGTCACCGACATTGACAATCAACTGGCCGCCGGCGGCCGAGAGATAGAAGACAATCTGGTAGACTGCGAACAGCGCGCCACGGTTGGCGTTGGTGGCCCGGCTGGAAAACCAGCTCTCAATGACCACCAGTACACCGGCAATACTGAACCCGGACAGCACCCGCAGTACGGCCCAGAACACCATGGAAACGGCCATCGGATACATCAGGGCGGTGACCGCCGCCATGGCTGCGAACACCGCAAAGGCCCGGATATGGCCAACCCTGCCGATAATCTTGTGCACATACAGGGTGCCAAGCACAAACCCGATGGAGTAGCACACCAGCACCCACCCGATCACGTCGGGCGAGACCTCTTCAATACTCAGGCGAATACCCAACAAGGTCATCAGAAAGGCGTTGCCACTGACCAGAAGTACAATGCTTAGTATCAGCGCTGATAAAGACGCAACCATTCGGGTCATCGGGAGTCTGCCTGTCGCAATTACAGTGGGTAACAAAAAGAAAAGATAGCAACATTATAGATTGTCTGCTGGCGAGCATTTAACCAACCTCTTTATGGCCGCGCCACTAGGGAGTTGCCGAGACCCGGAACCCGCACTGGCAGGCCATTTGACAATGTTTTACATTAATGGGTCGTAACAGACCCGATTGGCAGGAGCAGGTAACATATTTGCCATGCAATCTACTGGACCGTGAGCGCCTGGTTATGAAGAAAACGGACTGGCCCATTCGTTGGGATCTACTGCTTCGCTATCGACTGATTGAAATCATTGCCCTGTGGGAAGGTCGGCTAACCACCAACCATATCTGTCACAGCTTTGGTATCGGCCGGCAGCAGGCTTCCAAGGACATCAACACCTATCTGCGTGAACTGGCTCCGGGCAACCTGACCTACGACCGGCATCTGAAAGGCTATGTCCCGTCTGCCAATTTCAAGCCGGTGGTCACCCGGGGCGCCGTATCCGAGTATCAGGATCTTCTGGCCCGCCAGCAGAATCTGAGTGACACCTTCTCCGATCTTGAACTGGGCCTGCCCGGCAACGCCGTCATCCCGGAGGCCGCCCGCCATATAGAACCGGAAGTTATGCGGGCCGTGGTGACCGCCACCCGTTATCATCGCCAGCTGAAGGCGAGCTACGTGTCACTGAGTCGCCCGGAGGCCGCCGAAAGTGTTCTGGAACCCCACGCTCTGGTCTGTGCCGGCAACAGCTGGCACGTTCGGGCCTGGTGCAGCGCCGACCGGGAATTCCGGGATTTTGCCCTGAGCCGCTTCCACGGCCGCATTGAAGCCCTGCGCCAGAAAGCCCGGCATAACGCCCAGCAGGATGACGACTGGCAGCGGCAGGTGACACTGGAGATTACCCCGGATCAGCGCCTGACCGAGGCACAACAGCAGATCATCGCCCGCGACTACGGCATGACCAATGGCCTGCTGCACATCGAAACCCGGGCAGCCCTGGCGCCCTATGTGCTGTCCCGACTGGGCATCACCTACGAAAACAGCCATCCGGACCCGCTGGTTCAACAGCTCGAACTGGCCAACCCGGACCAGCTCGGTTTTGGCAGCAAACGCGAACGGGCACTCAAGGCGGTGGCCGGTCTCTGCTAGACTGGCCCCGTGACCAGACCGCTCCAGACCTTTACTGCCCTTCTTTGCCTCGGGCTTGTGTTATCGGCGACGCCACTCCCGGCGCACGCCGATAGCCGCTGCGGTGCTTCCGCCACGCCCATCCATCAGGTACAGGGCACCGGTAACCAGTCCCCACTGGCCGGCCAAACCGTGACCGTAGAAGGCATACTTACCCTGGATTCCAGACAACCCGGCGGCTTTTCCGGCTTCTACCTGCAGCAGGCTGACCACCAGACCGATGGTGATCCCGCCACCTCCGAAGCACTGTTTGTCTATACCCGCAAAGCCGGTGGCACCGTGGGCCAGAGGGTGCGGGTTACCGGTACCGTCAAGGAGTATCACGGCCTGACCGAACTGGCTCCGGTGCACAGCCTTTCGGTCTGCGGCCAGGCAACCCTGCCAGCGCCGATCAACGTATCGCTACCCTGGTCGCAACCACCCGAAAGCCTGGAAAACATGCGGGTGCGTTTCGCTGAGCCTCTGACCGTCATCGATAATTACAACCTGGCCCGATACGGCGAGCTGGCATTGGCGGCCAGCGATCAGGTGATTGCCACAGAACAGCTTTCACCGGGCCCCGCCGCCCGCAGGCGTGAACAGCAAAACCTGACGCAACGCGTCACCCTGGACGATGGCCTGGGCAAACAGAACCCGACGCCGGTGCCCTGGCTGTCAGAACGCGATACCGTTCGGGCCGGCGATACCGTGTCCGAACTGGAGGGCGTACTTGATTACCGCTTTGGCCAGTGGCGGGTTCAACCGGGCTCTGTACCACGTTTCCAGGCCCGTAACCCCCGGCCACAAGCGCCGGCAAAATCAACGGACAGTATCCGGATCATGACCCTGAACCTGCAGAACTACTTCAATGGCGACGGGCAGGGCAAGGGCTTTCCCACGCCACGGGGTGCATCATCGCTCGAGCAGTTTCAGACCCAGAACCGTAAACTCGCCCGAACCATCCAGGACGCGCATCCTGACATCCTTGCCGTGACCGAACTGGAAAACGACGGTTATGGCCCCGACAGTGCAGCGGCAGGCCTGGCCCGGACGCTCGGCCCGGATTGGGCAGTCGTACAGACGCCGGGCCGGGACGGCAACGATGCCATCCGCACTGCCTTGCTGTATAGGGAATCCCGGATCCGCCCCACTGGCCCGGCTTACAGACCCAGACCAGGCGAACTTCCAGGCGCGTCCCGCCCGCCACTCGCCCAGGCATTCCGTGCCCGGGGAAGCGAGCTGACGTTCTGGGTGGTGGTACCACATCTGAAATCAAAATCCTGCCGGCATGCAGCGGCCCGAGAGCAGGATCAGGGCGACGGGCAGGGCTGCTACAACCGGCAGCGAACACTCAGCGCCAACGCCATCGTGACCTGGCTCCAGACACTGGCCGGAGATCCTGGAGCCACACCCGTACTGATCACTGGCGACCTCAACAGCTATGCCCGCGAGGCGCCGGTCGAACGGTTCCAGGAAGCCGGTTTCACCAGCCTGGTGCACCACTATCACCCTTGCCTGCCGCAGCAATGCGAGCACTACACTTACCGGTACCAGGGCCAGAAAGGCACACTTGATTATGCCCTCGCCAGCCCGGCGCTGATGCCATGGGTTGAGCAGGCGCAAACCTGGAACATCAACGCCGATGAGCCTCGGGCCCTGAGCTACCGTGAAGCCCCGGAGCAGACAGAACCCTGGCGCTCATCCGACCACAACCCCGTACTGACCGACCTGAACCTCACCCCCAACCACTGACTTGCTGCGCCGCCTCCGGACTCCGGCAGCCAGGCAATAGCGCACGGCCCGGACCACGTTAAACTGACAAAGCATTCACAGTAATGAGGTGTACCCGTGGCATCGATCCCTGTACCCGACCTCTGGCCCATGGCCCGAACCGGACAACGCTGGCTGCTCAGAGCCAAACGCCGGGAAGCCCATGTAGACGGTCATCGCATGATTTTTCTGGAACGCGGCCAGCCCGGCCCCGGGCGCCCGACCCTGGTGCTGATCCATGGTTTTGCCTCCATGAAGGAGAACTGGGCGCTCTGGATGCAAAAGCTGCCATCGGACTGGCACCTGCTGATTCCGGATCTGCCGGGGCTGGGCGAAAGCCAGTATCAGCCAGCAGCCAGCTATCGCTATGAGCGCCAGGCCGAGCGGCTGAGTGACTGGCTGTCTGATTACCCGGGCGACAACCTGCATCTGGCGGGCAGTTCCATGGGTGGAGCCATTGCCGCAATCCTCGCCCACAAACTGGAACGGCCACCTCGCTCTGTGACGTTGCTCAATAGCGCCGGTATCCCGGAACACCCGGATGTGGATATCAACGCGCCCTTCAAGTCTGATCGCGATGCCATTCTTATTCCTGGCGACTGGGCCGGCGTTTACCGCATGTTCAACAGCGTCGGGAATGGCAAGCCCACGGTACCCGGGCTGGCCATGACCGGCCTCCTGGGGCCGGACCTGCTCAAACGGCAAGCGTCGCTGCGGCATATTTTCAACGATATGCTGGCCGATGCCCTGGCCCCCGCGCGATTTCTTGGCCCGGACACTCCACCACTGCAAGTGCAATGGGGTGATCGCGACGTGATCACACCAACCCGTTGCGTCGACTGGTTTCGTACCGCCACACCCAATGCGGAAGTTCACGTGTTCCCGGGTGTCGGCCACCTGCCCATGCTGGAGCGTCCGGGCCCGTCCGCCAGGGTGTTGCAGGAGTTTGTTCTGCGCCAGGGGTGATAAAGCAATTGGCCTCTCTGGCCCATTGACCCGTCAGCGAAGTCATGGGGCTCAACCGTGCAAAGCGCCATAATCGGTTCCAACGAGCTCCCTTACATAACAACAACACACGCTGACGAGGAACATCATGCGCGCCTCTGTTTCCAATTCTCAGGATCTGGGCATGCCGGCCATCTACCTGCATACCCTGGCCGAGCTGCTTCATACCATTGGTGTTGATGAGCGGGACCTGATTCTGAGAGTCGGGCTGGACCCCACCCGGCTCAACTCCACCGAACTACGGGTCAGCCAGGCCCAGGCCAGCGAATTTGTGACCCGGGCCATTATTGAAAGTGGTGAGCCGGGGCTTGGCATTCTGCTGGCACGGGAACTCAAGCTGCCCTTGCACGGTGCACTGGGTACCGCGGTCATGAGCAGCCGCACGCTGGCCGAGGCTCTGGAGCTGATGACCCGTTATCTCACCTTGCGGGCGCCGCATCTGAAGGTAGAGAAGCGAGTCGCAGGCAGCAATGTCTGGTACACGGTCAAATGCGATACTGAGCTGGGCCCGCTGCAGGGATTTGTTCTGGATGCCGTGCTGTTCGGATGTGTTTCCATGGGGGCGCAACTCACCGGCAGCCCGGTGCCCGGAACACAGGTTTTGCGCCGGGGCCCGGAACCCAATCACTTTCACCGGTTCCGACGCGCCATCGGGGTGCCGGTGGACTACGGTGCCAGTGAAGATGCCCTGGTGATTCCTGCCAGCCAGCTCAATCTGCCGGTGCAGTTCAGTAACGATCAGTTGGCGGTCAGTTCACGGGAACAATGCGAGACGGCATTGAAGCAGCTAAGGGAAGACGCCGGCTTTGCCTGCCGCGTTCGACGGGTGATCGAAACCAGCCACCCGTTTCCGCCAAAACTGGCCCGGGTGGCCTCCACCCTGTATGTTTCAGAGCGCACCCTGAAACGCCGGCTGCAGGAAGAAGAAGCCAGCTTCCAGGCCCTGGTGGATCAGGTACGCCTGGAGCGTGCCCGGGATCTGCTGGCCAGCACCACCATGAATCTGAGCCAGATTGCCGACAGCTTGGGCTATGCCGACGCCGCCAATTTTACCCGGGCGTTCAAACGCTGGACGGGGCTGAGCCCCAGCCACTTTCGCAACCGGGAACTGCAGGCCGCGGAAACCGCCTGACTCAGTCGATGCCCAGAATCTTGTGCATCTGCAAGGTTAACCGCCATTGCGGATGCGCCAGGCAGTAGTCCGTGGCTTTGCGGGTATTGCTTTGCTTGATGGCATCCGGCCCACCCTCCGGCACAGACGGTGAGGCCATGGGTGACAGGAAATAGTGCCTGGCCCGGATGTGCAGGAATCGCTCCGGTGGTGCCAGCGGTTGCGGATAGACCAGTTTCAGTTCATCACACTCGGCAATGACCACCTCGGCATCGGCCTTCGGGCTGACACACAGCCAGTCGATACCTTCGGGCGCCGGCAGTGTGCCGTTGGTTTCCACCCCAACCTCAAACCCGGCCCGGTGAAAGGCCTCGATCAAAGGCTCATCCAGTTGCAGCAGGGGCTCGCCACCGGTACAGACCACGTAGGGCCGGCCAGGGGCATCCGGCCAAAGGGAACGGATATGGTCGGCCAGGGCCTCCGGGGTGTCGAAGCGGCCGCCATTCTGGCCATCGGTACCGACAAAATCCGTGTCACAGAAATTGCACACCGCATCCGCCCGGTCTTTCTCACGCCCCGTCCAGAGATTGCATTTGCTGAACCGGCAGAACACCGCCGCGCGTCCAGCCTGGGCACCCTCACCCTGGAGGGTGTAGAAGGCTTCCTTGACGCGGTACATCAGGCGTTACTCTCGTAGGCCAGTGGATCGGTGACGCCGTTGGCGGCAAAGGCCTCCAGCCGTTCCACGCAGGAACCGCAACGCCCGCAGGCCTTGTCGCGGCCGTTGTAACAGGTCCAGGTCTGGCTGTAATCCAGGCCCAGCTTGAGCCCTTCCGCCAGGATCTGGCCCTTGTCCATGGTCATGAACGGCGCTTCGATGCCCACGGGTTCATAGTTGGCCACCCGGCACACGGCATCCATTTTCTCGACAAACTCCGGCCGGCAGTCCGGGTAAATGGCGTGGTCCCCGCCATGGGCGCCATACCAGACCGCGCCCGCCCCGGCGGTCACAGCATAACCGGTCGCCAGCGACAACAGGATCATGTTGCGGTTGGGCACCACCGTGGCTTTCATGGAGTCTTCCTCGTAATGGCCCTCAGGCACCTCGATATCCGAGGTCAGAGACGAGCCGGACATCACCTCACTCATGGCGCGGATATCAATAACCTTGTGGGGAATACCTTCAGCCCGGCAAACCGCGGCGGCCACATCCAGTTCCCGCACGTGGCGCTGGCCATAGTTGAAGGACAGGGCATGCACCTTGAGCCCCCGGGCGCGGGCCAGGTGCAACAGTGTGAAAGAATCCATACCACCGGAATAGATAACGACAACGGAGTCAGTCATGAAGGGTCAGCACCAGTTTTTCAGAAGGGTGTGTCATCAGGCTTTTACAAAGCGTGGCCATATTGTAACAGTGACAAACCGAGTTGGGTTCGCGTCCTGGCAAGATCAGGGGTAAACTCGAAAGAAAACGACAAAGCACCAGCACCGATTCAATGAGCTCAGACTTCAGCCCGGCCTTTATTGACTTCGAGGCATCCAGCCTCGACCTGATCGCCAGCTACCCGATTGAGGTAGGCATCTGCATGCCCGATGGGGCACTGCACAGCTGGCTGATTCAGCCCCATGTGCTCTGGCAGGACTGGTCTGAAAGCGCGGAAACCATTCACGGCATTTCACGGCAACGGCTGTTGCAGGAAGGCATGCCGGTTAGGGAGGTGGCTCAGCAATTAAACGAGCTGTTGCCGGAGCAGGTATTCTGTGACGCCTGGACCTTCGACAGTTTCTGGCTACATCGGCTGTTCCGGGCCGCCGGTGAGGTGCCAGCGTTTCAGCTGGAGTCCATTTCCATGCTGCTCGACCCGGGCCAGGTGCGCCACTGGTCAGGCATCCGCCAGCAGGTGATTGCCGAACTCGGGCTGCCCGTGCACCGGGCAGCCAACGATGCGCTCATCCTGCACAAAACCTGGGAACGGGTTATTTACCGGGGCGAAGCCGCAGTGCAATAACTTCCAGGCCATCACGGATGGTATGGAGCGTCCAGTAGGTGGCCAGTGCCATCAGCGCGGCGCCAGCAACCGTAAAGGACAGGTTCTCACCCACCACTTGCCCCTGCGCCATCACCAGATAAACGGCAACCGCCACAATCAGGGCAATCTCGACAATAAAATCAGAACGGAACTTGTTACGGGCAGGTCCGGGTTCTTCGGGCATTTTCTTCGGTTTCAACCTCTGGATATCAATTGGATAACTGGATGTATTCAGTGGTTGAATTATCGCCAAAGCCGCCAAAAATGGCTGTACGAAGTAGTGGCTACGAACTTACCGAGATGGCAAAAAAAACGCAGCCCATCGGGCTGCGTAGAAAGGAGAGATCCATCCGATACCTGCCAGGCAGGTACCGCGGATTGCACAACGTAAAAACACGTGACAGAGAGAAGTATGAGGATTTCCCTCCGGTGCGTCTGTACGGGTTTGCCGAATGAGCTGGGCTATTGCAAACCGTCCAATTGCCTATACACTGATGACTGAACCGAATCCACAGAGCCGATATGACCAGGATGATTTCAAAGCACACCGTATACTCAGCCGCCGGTTGCCAGATTGGGCAGGCCGTGCGTGCCATGGTGAAAGACAGCTAACGGCTTTCGGTCAGTCCCGGGAGCCGTTGCGGCAACCGGGGCAGCTTCTCCGCCAGACCCCGGTTGCCTGTGAGGCTCCGGGGTTTTCTGTTTTTGCAGCCGCAAAACGACAAGGAGAACATCATGAGAAGACATCCGACATCACGTGCAGCGAACCAGCCCATGGCCAATCGTCAGGCTCCGATCAAGCGCCCGGAGAAGCTGCCACTGCTGGATGCAATCTGTAAGAAACTCAATCAGCGAGTCAATCTGGATGACGAGCAGCGGGTGCTGGGTCTGTATGAGCGGGGCTGGATTTTCAAAGGTGTACTCAGCAATCTGGACGGTGCCGAAGCCCGATATGTCCGGGCACTGGCCACCCGCTACAACTCCTGGATTGCCCGCCAGGTCGCCTGATCAGGCTTGCCGTCACGGCAACAGGCTGGACCGGTCAATGATGCCGGTTCAGCCCATCCATCATCGCCAGATCACCGCCATGAACCATGGCGTAGTTGTTCACCACATCGTATATCTTTTCCTGGGAGTAGGGCTTCACCACATAGCCGTTCGCGCCGGCACTGATGGCGCGCTGAATACTCTCGATGGAATCGTCTGCCGTTACCAGCACGATATGCTGGTTCTCCCGTACCTGTTTGAAGCGGGTCATCAGTTCGTGACCGTTACCATCGGGCAGCCCCAGATCCAGCAGGATGATATGGAACTCACTGGCCTCGAACGCCGCCCTGGCGGATGCGGCATCCGCACATTCAGACACGCTGGTGGCACCGGCCTTGTACAGCATGTCGACCAGACGCTCCCGCATCACCGGCTCATCTTCGACCACCAGTACTCTGAGATCACTCATTACGCTCTCCTGTTCTGTGCCCTGGCTCAGTACGTATCGTTGCCGGTTCGGCGCGGCAAGTCCAGAGGTGCGGGCCCGGGCCGGACATCGACCGGCTCACTACCAGCGGGCCCGCCATGGTCGCCAGCGGACTGTGGCGCGGTGGCTCGGGTGAGAATATTGGCAATGCTGACTGCCGTTGTATAGAGGGAAATGGAGACAATCAGCAGTACCGGCTGTACAAAGGCCACAAAGCCCGGAATTTCCGCGTTGCCGGTCATACTCAGAATCAGGATGATGGCCGGCCCCAGGACCACGAACAGGGTCAGGGCAATAAAAAACACAATGCGTTCTTTATAGCGGCCCAGATCACGATTGGTCACCAACCCCAGCACAAATTTGCCGATAGCCAGGCCAGCCAGGATCGCCGCGGCAATACTCAGATCGGGCTGCATCAGGGACTGGTACAGATTGCCATCCCAGAGCCGCTGCATGGCAATGACAAGAAACGGAAACAACACGAACAGTATATCGGCGTAGGTGCCGTACATCATGCTCAGGGAATAATGTTCCTGTTTTTGGTTATCGCTCATTGGCCTGTTCCTTTGTGGTTTTCGACGACCTTTCGTAGCCCTCAAGGGCCCGGTCAATCATGGCATTCAGGGTGGTCAGCTCCTGTCGTATCACCCCCCTGTCTCCGGGGCTTGAGCGCACACATCGCTCCAGTCTTCCAGCCTGTTCTGTCATCAACGGGTAGCCCATGGCACCGGCGGTGCCTTTGATCTGATGGCTCTCGGATTGCAGTTGCTGCAGCTGCCCCTGGGCCAGCGCGGCTTCCATGCGCCGCTTTCGCTCGGCCAGGCTGTCCAGAAAACGGCTCACCAGCGGGCTAATGTCATCGTCAACCGCCTCGCCGACCCATTGTTCCACCGGCAGATAGCGATCCAGCAGGGCCTGCAGGTGGGCATGGTCAATGGGCTTGTTCAGCACCCCGTCGCAACCGGCCTCCAGCAAGGCTTCATTCTCTGCCTGATCACCGGCGGTAAAGGCAATGATCGGCCGCCGGAAGCCCGCCTGGCGCAAGAGCTGAGTGGCCGCGACGCCATCCATGCCCGGCATGTGGCGATCCATAAGCACCAGTTTCACGGTCTCCGACAGGGCCCTGCGAACCGCTTCTTCGCCGTTGGTCACCAGCAACGGCTCGGCGCCGGTGCGGCGGAGCATCCGCTCCACCAGCCCACGGTTATCATCGTTGTCTTCGGCCACCAGCACCTTGCCGCTGTATCGGTGGCTCGAACCCACCGCCGCTTCCGCCGACAACGTCAGGTAACGGGCCAGCACCTCATAAAAGCGCTGCTTGTCGATGGGTTTGGCCAGGTGATCATTGCAGCCGGCCAGACGATATTCGGCGATATCCTCGGCCATGACATTGGCCGTAAGCGCAACCACCGGGGTGTTAACACCTGCTTCCCGCAACGCCAGGGTGGCATCCCGGCCATTCATCACCGGCATCTGGATGTCCATCAGAATCAGATCGAAGTGCTCGCGGGTGGCGCGCTCCAGGGCTTCGGCGCCATTACTGACATGCACCAGCTCGGCACCGGTGCGCCCCACCAGCAATGACACCAGCCGGCGGTTTACATCGTTGTCCTCGGCACAGAGGATGCGGCCCGACAACCGGGGCGCCATGACCATGGCAATGGCCCGGCGCCGCTGACTGAACTCGGAGGCATCCCGCAGGAAGTGAACCTGCGCCAGGTCACCGGTGCTGATGCACACCTCAAATTCACTGCCCTCCCCGTAGGTACTGGACACCCGGATATCGCCGCCCAGCAGTTCCGCCAGCCGCCGGGATATGCTGAGGCCGAGGCCCGTGCCGCCATACTGGCGGGAAATGGCGGTGCTGCCCTGGGCAAAGGGATCAAACAGCCGGTCCAGCTGCTCGGGCTTCATGCCAATCCCGGTATCCACCACCCGGGCATAGAGCTTTTCGGCATCCCGATCACATCGAACAATCAGGGAGATAGTCCCACTTTCCGTGAATTTCAGAGCATTTCCACACAAATTAATGATGATTTGCCGGTAGCGGGTTGGGTCGGTCCGGATCTTCTCGGGCAGGGGATAATCGCAGATAATGCTGAAATCCAGGCCCTTTTCCCGGGCTCGGGGGGCGAAGAAAGCGCGGATTTCATCCAGCAACTCCGGCAGGTTGACCGGCACCACGTCAACATCCAGCTTGTTGGCGTCGATCTTTGAGTGGTCGAGAATATCGTTCACCAGCTCCAGCAGGTGACGCCCGCTGCGAACCACCGTTTCCGCACTGCTGCGTTTTTCAGTTTCGTTCAGGTCCGGGTCCAGCAGGGTTTCGCCATAACCGATGATGGCCGCCAGCGGGGTCCGGATTTCATGGCTCATATTGGCCAGGAACTGGCTCTTGGCCTGGGCCGAATTCCGGGCCAGCTCTTTTTCCAGCCGCTCCTGCTCCCGCTCCCGCTCAATCTGCAGACGCTGATGGCTCTCGGTGGCATCAATACAGGTGCCTTCGAGATGCATGGGCAGGCCCTCAGCATCGTACACCGTGTGCAACGAGATCGTGGCCCAGCGCTCCTCGCCCTGACGGGTCAGGTAACGGGCTTCAATACCCTTCACCGTACCCCGGGCCTCCAGTTGCTCGACCACCAGACGCCGCAACCGCTCGTCCGCAATGCAGGTTTCCAGCACATCCGGGTTACGCGCCAGCAGCTCTCGGCTGCTGCTGTAGCCCAGCAACTCGGCCATGGCCGGGTTGGCGGTTACAAACCGCCGTTCCGGTGACATCTGGAACACGCCCTCAATGGCGTTATCAAACAGTGACTGGTAACGCCTCAGGTTCGCCAGAGCGCGCTGGTTCCAGGCCAGGGCTTCGCCCTGAACCTGTTTGATGCGATCGGCCAGGGCAAAGGAAAACAGAATGATCTGGGCCGTCAGGCCGAACTGTGGCGAGTAGCTGGTAAAGGTATTCAGCGGCAGGTAACCCATCACGGTCAGGGCATAGATACCAAACCCGATCAACGCCAGGGTCCAGGCAAAGAAGTAGGACCTTGCCGCCGGGTTGTAGTAGCGCCAGGACAGATAACTGACCACGATCAGAATGATGCTGAGCAGAATCGAGCCCACCACAATCCATTCCATGGCCACCGAATAGGGCATGAAAAACGACAGGGCAAAGGTAGTGACCACAGAGGTCAGACACAACCGGAGTATGTGATCCAGGTCGGGCGAACGTTGTCTGGTTTCCAGCAGCGACCGGGCCATCAACAGGCCAAAGAACCAGGTCAGGATGATCTGGAAAGGCAGGTATTCCTTGTTGAGCAACGCAGGCCGGCTATCCAGCAACTGGACGCCGTGCACCTGTTCGGTACCGATGAAGACCGCCGCACACACCAGGTAAAGCACGTAGTAGATGTTGCTGCGCTCCCGCACCGATACCGCCACAAACAGGTTGTAGGCCAGGATAGCCAGGATGGCACCCAGCAACAGCCCGCGTACGGCTTCGTCAATAGAGACCTTTTCTATGTAACTGTCCGGATGCCAGAGGGTAATCGGCAGGCGGAAGGTGTTGGTGTTGGTAATGCGCAGGAACACCGTGGTGACGGTATCGGGCGGCAATCTGAGCCGAAAGGTCGGGTTTGGCACCGCCAGGTCCCGATCGTCCCAGCTGTCCAGATACCCAGTCTGGCGTTGTTCTACCAGCTGACCATCCCGCACCAGATACAGCCGAACGTCGTCCACCAGTGGCAGCGCCAGCTCCAGTATCCAGTCCGACCGCGAGGTTAAACGGCGGGTGCTCAGGTCAAAGCGGGTCCAGTAGGCGGAGCCGGTATAACCGAAGTTAAGCACGCCACCCTGGTGACGGGTCAGCGTGTCCTGGCCTGCGGCGCGAACCTCATCAATCGTCAGTGACTGCTGCGGATCTTCCAGGTACCAGAGGCACTCACCCAGATCCGGAATGCTATCGGTGTTGTGATCCAGCATGATCTGCCCATCCCGGCAGGCATTCTGGGCCTGTGCCACAGATGGCAAAACCAGAACGGCCAGAAACAGGAGCAGAACCACCGTCCGCACCGGGATATGGGCAAACCGTTGCTGCAAAATGTGATCTCCGCGCGGGTAGCTGCGTGCTTTATCGTTTATTGTCAGCACTCGTCACTTTAGCCGTTCACACGCTTTTTCGCACCCCGGGGTCACCTGAAATGAGACATTCCTGCCTTTTTGCTGCTGTTTCACTCACGTTACTGACACTCAGCGGTTGTCGGATTGAAAGTGGCGGCGATTCCTCGTCGACGTTGAATCCGGCCAGCAATGTTGATCTCACTTTTTCCAGCTTTACCTTAACGGAACAGACCAATAACACCCTGTTTGCCGACCTTGTCCGGGCAGTGGAGCCAGATGCCAACATTCCGGATCTGGGAGAAGCCGAAAACGTGGCCACCAGCATTCGCAGTCAATTAGCCCTGTTTGCCGGGCTGGACTACACCAGCGATGAACCGCCCCGCATAAACTCTGTCAGAAATCCGCTGGATCTTATTCGTCGCGTAATCGGTGAAAACGAGGTCGCTAATTTCCAGGAGGGGCGGCAATACATGGTTCGGCGCATAGAAAAGGAAGAGGCCGGGGAGTACAACAACCGCACCAACCGAGTACAGATTCGCTTTACCGACCAGACCGCTGCTCTGGAAGGCAAACCTGTTCAAGAATATAACTGGCAATACCCGATCGTGAAGTGGGTTTATACACCGGATTCTTCTAACCGGGTAACACGTGTGCTTACCTGGGCTGCTTCCGGCACTTTCCCCGAGGAATCCACGCGACCCAGCGCGACTCTGGCGACCCAGTTCACTCCCGCCAGCTTTGCCTCAACCGGATACAACGACGGTGCCAGAACACAAACCGAGGGCTCAATCGTCATTGAAGGTGAGCGTGAGCTGTCTTTTACCAGAACCTATGAGGGTCTCGATTCAGAC
>JAJUKC010000088.1 GCA_029264995.1 Marinobacter sp.
AGCATTTCTGCGCACCGGTCCTGAGCTGCGGTGATGCCGATAGATTCACGTTTCTGCAGCGCTTCGCGCAACTTGAGCACGTCTTCGGGCTTAGGGTTGGCCGTATCGGCTGATAACTTGCTGCTCATCTAACACTCCCCAATCTTTTATTTCGTACCAGCCCGCCGCAGACCCAGAAGGCCGCACGTACTCCATAACCAGCCCGTATATGCGCTCCATGTCTGCCTGGTGCCGGACAAACGAGTTTCGACTAATGCCCAGCTCGGCGCAGATATCAGTGCTGTTGACAGACCGCGTGGCGATCATCCCGGCTATCCGCATCCACTCACTGGCCCGGCCATTGATGTTCTGGCGCTGTCGCATGGTGCGTCCTTCGCTGACAGGTTCGGTGCCCAGGGCGGCGTTCAGGTGCTTTGTGATCCATGCGTTCAGCTTCATCCCTTCGCGCTGCGCCTGCTTCACCCAGCGAGTTTTATTATCCCGCTGGGTTTCGAAGTGGATCGCGGCTTTTGGCGACTTAGTGGATGCCATATTCATCGATGATCATTTGGGCAATTTCATCGGAAACATTGCCGTAGATTGTGCCCTCAAAATCATCAGCCAGAGCGTTGTAAAAATCCATGTCGTACAGGATTTCGCCTGACTCGCCTTCGTTACGGGCTGCGCCATTCTCGCAAACGTAAACGCCGTTGATGGTGTCTGCTGCCAGTTCGTTGCGGTTTTGGTTGCTCATGATGCTTCTCCTGGTGGCCGCCCCGAAGGGCGGCGATTGTCTTACTTGCTGGAGCCGTTAAGGGTCATGGCGCGCTCGATTTCGTAGCTCTTTTGCACGGCGCGGTCCGCATCTGTCATGAGGTCTTCAACGTTCTTGGTGGTCGTTTTGGTCAGGTTCTTGTAGCTCAGCACCTCGCCTCGACCAGCCTTAGCGGTGCCTTCCTGGATCTGACGGAATTGATCGTCGGTGATTTTTTTCATGGTCGGGTGCATGACGGTTTCAATTTCGCCATTCGGACGCTTTACAGTCAGTTCAACGCCGACGTCTGAGGTGTAGGTTACTGTGTTCATGACGTTTCTCCTTTCGGTCTCCGGTTCCGCCGGATCGGTGGTTGGCTGTCTTGCCTCTCCATGGTTTTAAATATACGCGCAATGCGCGCATACGTCAACCCTTTTTGTTTAAAAACTCGAAACTACTCTGCCGAAACCTCAACCCACCGAATGTCATCGTGCCCGGAATCGTAATTGCTGGTCATTTTTGCGGTCGCATGGCCGGCCAGCTGCTGCGGGTCTTCGCCCTTATCCCGGTAACGCTTGATACCCAGCGCCCGGATCTCGTGGAAGGTTGGGCGCTCATTTTCCGCTACACCGTCGAACAGTCCGGACTCATCCCGCGCCTCAGCGAATGCCCTGGTAATCATCTGCGGGCGAACCTGCGTCCAGTGGTCCATCCCCTCCCGCTCTTTCACTTTCCGCTCCGGTCTCCGGTGAACCAGGTACGGACTGGCCAGATCATCACGGCAGCGCCGGATCACCTGCTTCAGCTTCGGCCCGATCGCAATCGCCAGGTAACCGGTGTCGTACTTCTCCGTTTTCTCCTGCACAACGTACAGCTTTCCGTCACGGATATTGTCGAACTTCATCCGCGACACATCACCCCGGCGTTGCAGCGTAATAAGAGCAAGGTCCATGGCGTTCTGAGCCCATGCCGGGCACAGCGCGTGGATGGCGTCATACTGTGCCTGGGTGAGCCGCCGGCGGGCCTTCTTCTCTCTGCGCTTCAGCGTGGCCTCGGCAGGGTTATCTGATCGAAGCCCTCGGCTCACTGCCACCCGAAACAGGCCAACAGCCACCTGCCGAATCTGGTTCGCTGACCGCGGCGAATACTTTTCCAGTAGCTCGGCGATGTCCTGCACGCTCACATCCTCGACCGCCACATCACCCATGGCAGCTTCCAGCTTGCGAGCCTGGACCCGGTACATTTCCAGAGTGCTCGGCTTGTATTCCCGCTCCGGGGCGACGTTTTCAAAGAACCATTTGATGTGCTGGCTGATCGTCACATTGCCCAACACCTTCGCCACCAGGTCATTCTCTGGCATCAGGTGCGCGTTCAGTTCCTTGGCAGCCGCGATGGCCTGGGCCTTATTGGAACCCATACCGTGGAACTTTCCGGTAACCGGATGACGATACTGGTATGACCTGCCACCGTTGTTCGGATACAGATTCGGTGGCAAAGCTCTATTCTTCGGTCTGCGTGGCCGTGGGCTCATGCTGCCAGCACCTTATTCACCATCGGGTTGTTCGACACTTTCAGGCGGTCCAGGTCAACGTAATAGATGGTTCCGATACGCTGGCCCGGCAGCTCACCCTCATCGATGCACTTTTTCAGCGTCTTCATGTCCGGCTCACTCCCCTTTTCAAAGTAGCGGGTCCGGAACTGGGTTGCTTTCATGAGTTTCACAGCTACACCTCCACCAGCTCAACAGTTGCCTGGATACACCCGCCGCTGTACATCATCAGAGAGCCTGCCGGGTAAACGGTCCGGACCAACCCCAGTTCCTCAAGCAAATGCCGGTGCTTTGCGATCACACCGGGCGCCACCGGTCCGGACACATGCTGATTCAGTTCGCTGCTCAGTATCGGCCCGCCCTGCAGCGCCTCCAGAATCTCATCCATCAGCCACACAAGCGTGGGCCAGGACTCAATCCGCATCCCGACCGACTCCCGGTAGCTGGCCGGGATCAGGTGGCCGCGATAGTCGATTTTGCTGGCGGGGCTGTAGCCTGCTCTGGCTTCTGGTTTTGCGGGTTCGAATAGTTGCGCCTGGTTCATGCCTCACTCCTGCATTCGCTCACCATCCGGTCAATCGCTTCTCTGATAGCCGGCCACTCGTCCGGGTTAATCAGTATCGAGCCGGTATTTGTCTGCTCGGCTTTAACGTACTCTCCGCCGCCCTCGTCATCGATACTGACGCGGGTTGCCATTTCGCTCAGGATCGTGTCGTTTTCTGCTGGGTGCACCATGATTTGGGTTGTTCGGATTTTGTAGTCAGTCATCACGCCCTCCGACCAACTCAATGATTTTGTGGTGGCAAGGACTCAGGCTTTCCGGAAATTCGCCAGTTTCAATGCAGCCCCGAAACACCTTGACCATGGTTTCCAGCTCTTCAACCCGATCAGTCAGCACGGCATTCGCCGCCCGCTCACTCTCGATAACCTCCAGACTCGATTCGGCCCGCATCTGCTTGGCGTTGCGCTCCATGATCGCGGCGCTTTTCTTGGCGGCATCCATGCCCATCTTTGCCGCTTTTGCCTGCCGGTCGATAATCTCCTGGTGCTTGTCCGCCCGGATGTACTTCACTGCCTCGGCAGGGTCATGGTCAGGATGCGGCGCAGGGTCATCGCACCACAGCCAGCCCATGCGGCCATCTATGTCCTCGCCTGGGATTAAGTAGATGGTTTCTGGTGTTTCGGTCATTGATACACCCTCCTGAAACTGGCCGATCTGATCCACGACTTGCTGGACCGGTCCATTACCAAATTGTCCGGCGCCACTTCTGAGTACAGCCGGAAATCCCGCGTTGCCGTCGGCTCGGATACGGAAAAGAAGTCACACACCTCCGCTCTGCCAATGCGGCCGTAATAGGCCAGCATGCATTCGATGAACCGGAGCCGCTGTTGCTGTGCGTAGTTCATAGTTTTCCAGCCTCCAGAACTTGTCCGTCGAGGGTGGCTGTTTCTCTAAGCTCCTGCAGCATGTAGCTGGCATGCTCGGATGAAACTGCATGAAGGTATCCGGTGAAAACGCCGTCGCCAGTGTGGTAATGGAACGAATAGAGGTTCCAGATCTTCCCACCAACAACGCACGACACGTCCAGCTCCACGGATTTGCTCACTTCTCACCTCCCGCGCTCTCATCGATCGCAATCACCACGCTCACGCCGACCAGCTTTGCCGACTGGTGCGCGCCAAGCATGAGCGAAGCACCGCCCAGGTAGCACAGGAATATGAAGCAGATAACGAACCTGATTGCCTTGGTCCACTCTTTCACTTCTCACCTCCCGCCCGCTCGGCTTCGTCGGCTTGGTTTCGGAGGCGTTGGGCGTATTGCTTTGCAGCGGCAGCCAAACCTCTTGCCAGCGTGGTTGGCCAACTCATGCCTTCGTCTTTAGCAAATGCCTCCACCGCCTCGGCCTGCTTGCGGAGGATGAAAGCAGAGTTCAGGGCATCAATCCGCTTTTGAGTTGCTGCGCTTTCCAACTCCGCCACCCGCGCCTGAGCCTGTTCGAGCTGCTTTTCAATGGCATCACGCACCAATATCTGCGCCTGTGCAATCGCTTGCGTTCGTCCTCCCGGCAGTTTGTCTGGATCTATGTTGCCAATGGCCTTGACGGTTTTCAGTGCGATTTCGTCGATATCACTCATCGCCAGAGCCCTCCTTCGGTGGTTGTTTATCGGCAAACGGGTCATCGGTAGGCGATTGCTCAAACTCCCGGCAAAGTTGATCGACGTAGTGCTTGAGCCAGTTGAGCTTGCAGGATTTGCAGACGATACCGCCGCTCACACCATAAGGCTGAGTGAACCGGATCTCGCCGTCGATCGTTGCAGGCCCTACGTCTCGATCGCCCCCGTTAACCCGAATTCGGATCTCGCCGTCACGCTCGCCACACTCTCGGTGACACATATCGCAGGTCACTATGGTTATGGTTTTCTTTTCGATCCCCATCACTCGCCCTCCTTCGGCGGCTGTGGGCGCTTGAGTTCATCGACCTTTTCGTAAAATCGTGCGTAAGCGCCAGGCCACTGATCCTTTAGGTATTCAACGGCCCCTCGTGGAACAGCTATCCACCCATCACCCTCTGGCCGGGGTGTGTCGGCGAGCATCGAGCGCAAACGCTTTCTATCTTGTTGAATACTCCATTCGCAGTGATGCTTTTCCTGATCCAGTCCATCGTCATCAAGCAACGGGAACTCTGACAAAATCCGAAGACGCCATTCCTTCGGCACACTCCCTTGCTGGGCGGGCTGGGGGTGGGTGTAAACTTCGCAGTAGTCCAGTATAGGCGAGGCTTTTAACCCCTCCGCCTCTCGGGTGTTAGGCTTAACGGGGACGTGATCAAACCAGGTAGATTCGCCGATCTCCCGCTGAAGTAGTGCCACCGGCTCCACACCCTGCCCACTCTGCAACCACTGCACCCGCCCATGCTCATCCACAGCGGCCAGTCGGTCATCTTTGCGCACCAGCACCCCGCAAACATCGCCTCCCAGCTGGCGAATTTTGGATTCTGCGATTGGTTTTAGTTCGACGTTCATGCGGCACCTATTTCGTCAGATCGTGAGCCAGGGCGTCGGTGCTGCCCTCGAAATCCACGTTCGGGATAATGGTTTGCGGCTTGAATATCACCCGGTAGTGATAAACGCTCACGTCAGCGCCACCGACTTGCTCAGCAAAGTAAGTCACGTTATCCGAGAGCCCGAGGAAGTGCTTTTTGTACTCGCTGGGGCCGGTCTTGCAGGTGACCGTTACTGATTTCGAGCTCTGGCCACTGCCGATGGAGCACCGGCCCTCGACGTTCAGCATGTATTCCCCGGTGATCCCGTTGTAGAAAACGATTCGCCGGTTAATCTCGAACTGGTCTGCCGCCTTCGACAAATTTCGTGATGCCACATCTGCATCGGAGCTGCAGCCGGTTACCAGGACTGCCGCTGCAAGCACTGCGAAAATTACCTTTTCCATATTGCCACCCTTTGCGTTTTGATTAATCACACCTCACCCCAAACACCGTAAACCGGCACTGGCCAGCATTCACCGCTGCCCTCAGGCTTTCGTCATCTCCGAACTGGATCACTAGAGCCTTCGGCACCTCCATGCCCAGCGCGTCTGTAATGTCGCCGGCCAGAATCAGGTTGCCCTGCACCTTTTTCGTGGCGTCACGAAAATGATCTGCCCGCGCATTCAATGCCGATCTCAGCACCCGCTCTGCATCATTCCGGGCGGCTGCAACCGCCATCGGGCTCCAGCTATCCGGCCACTCGCTGCCGTCTTCCCAGGCAACCAGGCGCTGCGCTCCGGCTTCGATCATTTCCGGGGTGATAGATACTTCGCATGCTGAGCTATCAAGAATTCCTTGACAGTTGCCGTGACTGCCCCTGGCATTCCAGCCCATGCGCACCAGCTCCATTGCGCTGAAGCTCAGCCCGGCAGTGCCGAGGTGCTTCTGTGCGTATTCTTCAAATGTCATTGCCATGCTTCTTCTCCCATTCGTTCAGCTTCTTCCGCTGATTCCGCACCTGTGCCCGCAGCCTTTTGTTCTCGCGCACGTAGTAGTCTTTCCGGTCACGCAGTTTGTTCAGACGCTCCAGTAAGGCGCTGCATTTGTCGCAGCTCATGCCGGACTGCTAATCGCATCATGTTTATCCAGCGGCCGACTGCTCACGATCCGGCTGGCTTTCAGCCGGCGTCCATCGACCACCATCGGAATCATGGCCCTGGCTTCGCGGAAGCCTGCTTGCTCTGCCTGGTCCTCGCTGGTGGCCCGGACATAAACCGAGCGGGTGGCCACGATCTTGCGGTTGCCCTGAGCCCGGTAACCCACCAGCACCTTGTAGGGCCATGGCCGGTTTGGATCGGAGCGCAACGGGTGGTCTGCCGATAGGCTGTTAATGTTCACGCTGCCTTCTCCTCATATCCCCGGTAACAATCCGCCCCTGCCGGCTTATCAAACGGGCAGTTGCACTCCGGGTAGTTGCAGGCCCGGCTGGCGGGCTTCTTCAGATCTTCGTACACCAGATCAAGCAAATACTCTGTCTGATCGTCATACCCCTGCCTGCTGGCTGCCTTGGCAATGCTGTGGCGCTCTGCACCGGTGAGCTCCATGCGGTATTCCTGCACGTCCAGCTGCTTGTTTTTCTCCCGCTGGCGGCGCTTTCGTTCGGCTGGAGTCAGTGCCATCACGCATCCCCCAGGACATTCAGTGCCTTTCGGCCCGCCTTCATCAGGGCCTTCCGGTGGCTGATCTTTTCGATGCCGTTGGCGTTCATGTAGTGCAGAGTCTCGGCCACGGTTGCCAGCGTACTCACCGGGCTGGTGGTAGCGCTGAGCATCAATGATGTCTCGCAGTCGCTGGCGGAACTTCCAATTACGTACTGAGGACCTTTGCTCATGATTCTGTCTCCGCTTCTTTCAGGTGTTCCAACCACACATCCCATTCCTCTGGCTGTAACCAGGTGCCGTCTTTCAGCACGGCACACCCACTGGAGTGGATATAGGCCAGCCCTGCCCTCTCAATCAGTTCGATGATTTCTTCTGGCGATCTCATGCTGCTGCCAGCTCCCTTTTCCGTTCTTCCTGGTAATCTTCATCAACTTGCCGCCACAGCAGCTGGCGGGCTTTTGACGATGCTCCAAGGTCTACCAAGGTAAGCTCTTCGTCTTTGGGATCTTTCAGCCAGGTGCCGGCAATCCAGCCAACGTCTACAACCTGGTCGTATCGCTGTGCCTGCAGAACTTTGGCCCGTAAGTCGTGGTACAGGTCGTTGAACTCGCTGAGGCGCTGGTTCTCCATGATCCGGACCTCTTCCTCTACCCACTCTGTCCCTGCGCCGTCCCAGCAGAGCGCTCGCACGCACACGATCCAGCTGTTCCGGTGGCGGGTAACGGCGTTGGCCACCTTTGGCTCCAGCGGCTCCCAGCCTTTGATGGTTCGGGCAACCGCGACAGCGTTTTGCTCAGTGCTGCCGATCTCGCGGTCGGTTTCCCATGTCCAGATTCGAGTGCGTCCAAAAAACCGCTGGGCCCGCTTCTGTCCGCAGTGTGCTTTTCGTTGCCTGGGCTTTTGCTGCTTCCGTGCCATGACTAACGGCCCCTCCGAAACTCACTGACGAACGGCCCAGCTATCTCAAGAAAGTCTTGCCGAGTCAGTGAGCACCAACGCTTGAGATCAGCGATCACCTCGCTGAAGTACACCCTCCGAGTGAAGGCTTTCCGCTTCTGTGAATCGTTCAAATCGTTGAATCGAACACGACCATCACCTTCACACTCGCCACACTCCTCCTCTTTCTCCGAGCCACAGCACTCGCAGAGCTCATATATCTCGCCATCGCCATCGCAAGCTGGGCAATCAATCAGAGGGTTGTCCTCTACGAGATCCCGGAGCTTGAGCTCCTGCCATTTGTCATAGCTGGAGATCAGCATCACGCCACCTCACCCACATACGCTTCCTGAATGGCCTTGAAGGCCTGCAGGTCTTCCGGCTTCTGGATAGCAAACCGGGCGCCGCGCCATGCCAGGAACACCTCGTCTGCCTCGATCACCAGGCTGCTGCCGTTCGGGATCTCGTGCTGAAGCCGGCGGGCCATTTCCCAGGAATTAAGCTGGGCAGGTGTCGCGTCACTTTCTGCTTTCCGTGACGTGTCACGAATGCCCTGCTCCCAGTCCGACACAACGGTTACCTTTTCGTCGGCTGGATCTTCAGTGGCAGCGGGATCAGGTGCCGCATCTTTCTTGCCCAGGTCACTGACACCTTCCAGCCGCTCGCGGCCCTTTTGGGTCAGCGCCCAATAGCCGTTCGACCGTTTGTGAATCAGCCCGCCGCTGCGCATGTTGCCCAGTATCTTTGAGGCAAAAGCCCTGTCGGACCATTCTGGGAACGCCTCCATCATC
>JAJUKC010000049.1 GCA_029264995.1 Marinobacter sp.
CCAGCGATGACGCCATGCAGCAGTACATCGACAAACTTGAATCCCTGAAGTAATTCCTCTGCCCCGCCGCCACACCGGCTGCGGGGCACCGCGCCCGCCAGAATTTTGCGCCGTTCAAACGTTTGTCATATGATGCGCGCAACATAACAAAAACAAGCTTTTGAACGAGTACACACCATGGACATTACCGAGGCCCTGGAGCAATCGCGCCCAGGCATGATTGGCCAGGTACAGGCCGCCATCCGCAAACGCGAACTGAATCAACGCGCCGAGCAAACCTATCTGCACTGGATCAGCCGATTTGTGCTGTTTCATGATCTCAAGGATCCGGACAACCTGGCCGAAGAGGATCAGAAACAGTTCCTGACCTATCTGAGTGAAAAGATCCGGGTATCCCGGGCCCGACTGAATCAGGCCAGTCAGGCTCTGAGCTTTTTCTACGAAGATGTGCTCGGCAGGCCCGCTGCTGCAGCGGATTCAGCCGCTGCCTGAGGCCGAATATCGGAGCCGATAATTAACGACCGGTGAGATTGGTATTCAGAGTATCGTAGGTACGGTTCTCGGGTGGCCGGATCACGTAATTGTTGCCGTGGCTCTGGCCCGGTATCACCTTGGGGTTACTGAAACGGATCTCGACGGGAATCTCGGATCGACCCAGGTCGGTTCGCGGGTCTCTCGGCTGCAGGGCCAGTGGGTCCAGATAGAAATCGTCATCCGTTGCCTGCTGAACCGGCACCCCGGCCGCCGGTGCTGCCAGCCCACCCTCAATCACAGTATTGGCCAGTTCCTCTTCCGCGACTGAGCGGAACGGAATGGTGTCGATAGTAGAACGCTCTTCGTACTCAAACGCGGCGTCATCTTCACTCTGGGCATAGGCAGGCAAGGCCATCAGCAGCATCAGCGGCAACGCCAGCAACCCTGCCCCGGCTCGTTTTTCCTCTGTCTGTTTCCTGGCATTCATGGCGTTCATGGCGTTCATCCCAACCCTAGCCGATCATCCATTTACCCTGATGGGTGACAATATTTGATCAGTCTATCGCCAAAAATGACCCTTTGCCCAGGCAATAGCCAATTTTGTGACAGCACTCACTTGTCGTTCGGGGCCAATTGGTAGCGGATACCGGTAATCACAACCTGCTTCCAGCCCTCCGGGGTTCTCACCGACACCTCATCATCCAGGTGCTTGCCAATGAGTGCGCGGGCCAGCGGGGAATTGATACTGAGATAGCCTTTTTCGAGATCGAACTCATCGGCGCCCACGATTCGGTACTCCTGCTCACTGCCATCCTCATCCTCGATGGTCACCCAGGCACCGAAGAATACCCGGCTCCGGTCCTCCGGCAGGCGGTCCACCACCGAGACCTCATCCAGCCGCTTGCTGAGGAAGCGTACGCGACGGTCGATTTCCCGAAGCTGCTTTTTGCCATAGATGTACTCGGCGTTCTCGGACCGATCCCCCAGGGCAGCTGCTTCACGTACTGCCTGGGTAACCTCTGGTCGCTTCACTTTCCATAGGAATTGCAGCTCATCCCGGAGCGCCTGTTCACCTTCGGGGGTGATATAGCGCGGCCGGTTGTTGCCTGAAGGCGTCTGGTTGGCCATGGGTGTCCTGGTTCAAGAAGCAATGCATTTCGGAAGGGCAAAAAAAACCCCGTGAATCACGGGGTATAAGGCTAGCGCTGTGCTGGAGGGGGAAGCAAGCAGATCATCCGCCCGCTTCCGCATCTACACCCTCTATTCTGCACATTGACCATTACCTGCCTGTGGCCATGCGATTACCTTTTGGCAAGGCATCCCTTCTGCAATTTAGGTTGAACACTCTAGCGCCGAGGATTAGCGTGGCCGACAATGACACATGATCTTTTCTGCATGGAGACACGCTAATGGATACCAAGAAACTGATGAATCTGGCACTTGAAGGGGTGGATAGTCTGGGCTTCCGGCTGGACCAGCTGGGCATCACCAGCCGCGTCAATCGCCACAATATTGCGGCCTTTCTGATGGCCGAACAGAAGCACCTGGAAGGCGAATGGGACAGTATTCAGGCCAAGGTGGATCGTCGTCGCTCGCAGTTTGATCATATCAGCCAGCAGGTCGAGTCGCGGGCCGACGCGGTACTTGGCCCTGTCCTGAGCCGTATCAACCGCTTTCGCGCCAGCCAGTAATCTCAGGCCGTGCCGGGTTCGGCGGAGGAGCGCCCCTCCTCCGTTGAACCACCGTTCTCAGACTGTGTGGCCTTGATCCGCTTTTTGATGGCGGTATACGCTGGCATACGGACCGTCACGGTCAAGCCCGGCATGTCTTTACCAGGATGGGTATCACTCAGCAGAATCTGGCCCTGATGAATCTCCGCCACCGCCGACACCAGGCTAAGGCCCAGACCATTGCCGGGTAACGAGCGGCTCTTGCCAACCCGGTAGAAGCGCTGGAAAACCTGGTCTTTCTCATCATCCGGAATACCGATACCGGAATCCTGAACCTCAAACACCGCACCCCCGCCGTCCCGGCGAACCACCACCTTGATGGCACCATGCTCCGGTGTGTATTTGATGGCGTTGTCGATCAGGTTACTGATCATCTGGAACAGGAGATCCCGGTCTCCCTCAATCCGGACATTTTGCTCAAGCTCCTGAGAGAAACTCTGGTCCTTGTCCTCAGACAGGGCCTCGTAGAGTTCACAGGCATCGCTGACCAGTTCCTCCAGCGCCACCACCTTCATATCCGCGGAGTTGCCCCGGGTCTCCAGCCGGGCAATGCGCAGCAAGGCATTGAAGGTGGCCAGCAGCTGGTCAGCCTCGGCCACAGCCTGCCCGACATGCTCCCGCGCCTCGTCATTGTCGACCGTAATCAGCGTGTTTTCGAGCTGGTTTCGCAGGCGGGTCAGCGGGGTGCGAAGGTCGTGGGCAATGCTGTCGGAGACATGGCGGATGCCTTCCATCAGATACACGATCCGGTCCAGCATCTGGTTCAGGTTGTCGGCCAGCTGATCAAAATCGTCGTCGGTCCCGCGGGTCGGAATTCGGAGGGACAGGTGGCCATTCATGATCCGGCGGGAAGTGTTGTTGATCACTTCAATGCGGCGCGTGGTGCTTCGGCTCATCAGAAAGCCACCCAGGAGCGCCAGGGCAAGGGTGATTCCCATACCCCAGTTGATGGCAGTTTCAATCACCCGCTTGAGGTTGGTGAGGTCATCCACATCACGCCCCACCAGCAGGCGCAGCCCCCCCTGGACCTCGAAAATCCGGGCCCGGGCCAGGCGCTCGGGTCCCTGCCAGCCAACGGAGGGATTAAGGGTAAAATTGATCCAGCCGCTGTCAGACGAGCGGCTGCCCTCTGGCCAGGTTTCAATGTTCCCGGCCAGTTTCAGAAAGTCGTCTGTGGTCAGCAGGTAAATGGACTTGGCATTCGGATCCCTGGCCACCCGTTCCCGGATGATGGTGATCAGACCATTTACACCACGATTGCGATACTGCTCCGCCAGGCCGGCGATTTCCGCTTCAATGGTCTCATCGGTCTGGGCAGTCATGAACCCGGCTGTACGCCAGTAGATAAATGCCAACAGCAGAAACACCGAGGTGGCAAACACCACCATATACAGCAGGGCAAGCTGGAAAGACGATGTTCTGAGCTGACTAAGCAGTTTCACGTAACATGTATCCCGCCCCCCGCACTGTCTGCAGCAGGGGTGTATCGAATTCCTTGTCGATCTTGGCGCGCAGACGGCTGATGTGCACGTCGATCACGTTGGTCTGGGGGTCAAAGTGATAGTCCCACACTTTCTCCAGCAGCATGGTACGGGTAACCACCTGTCCGGCATTACGCATCAGATACTCCAGCAGCCGGAACTCCCGGGGCTGGACATCAATATTCTGGCCGGCGCGTTTCACGGTGCGGGCCAGCAGGTCCATCTCCAGATCCGCCACTTTCAGAACGGTCTCGGTCTCGGCCGCCTGACGATTGCGCCGGATCAGTGACTCGATGCGCGCCAACAGTTCCGTGAAGGAGAATGGCTTGGTCAGGTAGTCGTCGCCACCGCCACGCAGGCCTTCAACACGGTCGTCGACATCGCCCAGGGCACTGAGAATCAGCACTGGCGTCTGGTTGCCCGTGGCCCGTACGGTCTTGATAATGGAAAGGCCATCCATACCCGGCAACATCCGGTCGACAATCATGATGTCGTATTCCTCACTGGCCGCCATCATCATGCCTTCCTTGCCGTCGGCCGCATGATCCACCACGAAGTCGGATTCCTTCAGTCCCTTAAGCAGATAATTTGCCACATCCCGATCGTCTTCGATTACCAGCGCTTTCACCGGTGCTCCTCCTGATAGCGGAAAACATTAACAACAAGGGTACGAAGAACTCCGGGAACCGGCCAGTTACGATCTTGTAAGAGGGTGTCGCCTATGGCGACGGTCAGTTTGCCTCCGAAAACCAGGCCAGAGACCGCTCTGTCGCCCCGGTGGGCCTGTACTCTGCACTCACCCAGCCGGTATAACCCAGTCTGTCTATCGCAGAGAAAACATTCGAAAAGTTAATCTCCCCGGTTCCCGGCTGATGCCGGCCCGGATTGTCCGCGAACTGGATATGACCGATCCAGGGCAACAGACACTCAATGCCGCGAATCAGATCCCCTTCCATGATCTGCATATGATAGAGATCGTATTGCAGGCGCACGTTGTCTGCCTCCACCGCCTCAATCAGCGCCATCACCTTGCCACTGGTATCGAGCATGAAGCCCGGCATATCCACCCGCGAATTGATGGCCTCCAGGCACAGGGTCAGGCCGGCTTCGGCGAGGCGGTCGGCTGCGTACTGCACATTGGCCACCAGGGTCTGCCAGGCGTCTTCCTCGGCAACGGATTCGGGCTTCAAACCTGCCAGGCAGTTCAGCTGCTTGCAGTCCAGCATCCGGGCGTAGTGAATGCCCTGCTCGACACCGGCGCGAAACTCCTCGATGCGATCCGGTAGACAGGCAATGCCACGTTCTCCCGCGGCCCAGTCGCCGGGCGGCAGATTGAACAGTACCTGTTCCAGCCCGTTGCTCTGAAGCTGCTCCGCCAGCTGTTCTGCTGGCCACTCATAGGGAAACAGATACTCCACTCCACGGAACCCGGCGCTTCGGGCCCTGGCGAAACGTTCCAGAAACGGCACTTCGGTAAACAGCATGCTCAGGTTGGCAGCAAAACGGGGCATGGCAAATCTCTCCGGTTGATTCAGTGCTTGGGGCCTCGGCCCAGGGAACCCATCAGAGTACGGTTCAGATGCTCCAGCTCCAGCAACAGGCCGCTGTGATCGACATCGCTATGGCCATTGGCGACCAGGGCGAGGTATTCATTATGCACCTGCTGAGCCAGTGGCAGAGTCAGATTCTCCGAACGGGCCTCATCCAGAATCATACGCATATCCTTGAGCTGGATGCGGGCCGGAGCACCCGGCGCGAAGTCCCGGTCAATCATCCGCTGGCCATGCAATTCCAGAATCCGGCTGCCGGCAAACCCGCCCATCAACGCTTCCCGCACGGCGGCCGGATCCGCGCCACCTTTGGCGGCCAGCAACAACGCCTCAGACACCGCCCCGATGGTAATACCCACAATCGCCTGATTGGCCAGCTTTGCCAGCTGACCGGCCCCCACCGACCCGATGCGGGTGCATTTGCCCAGCGCACTGAACACCGGCAAAGCCCGCTCGATATCGGCTTCCGAGCCGCCCGCCATGATACTCAAACGAGCCTCGGCCGCACCCACCGTGCCGCCAGATACCGGTGCATCGACATAACCGGCGCCCTGCTCTGCGGCCAGCTCGGCATGTTCCCGCGCCAGCGAAGGCTGCACCGAACTCATATCAATCACCAGCGCACCCGCCTTCACCGCAGTCAAAGTGCCCTGATTCACCAGCACATCGTCCACCACCTGGCCATTTTCCAGCATGGTTATCACGATATCCGCCTCCGCCACCGCCTCAGCGGGCGCCCCGGCGATCGTCGCTTCGCTGGCAAAAGGCTCGCATTTGCTGGCGGTGCGGTTCCAGAGCGTCATGGAAAAACCGGCGTCCAGCAGGTTACGGGTCATCGGCGCGCCCATCAGGCCGATACCGAGAAAAGCGATCTTGAGATTGTTAGATGTCATGGTTTGGCCTTCACGTACAACGTTTGCAGAAGCAAGTGGGTAGGGCTTTCCAAAACCCTGCGGAGCCATGGATGGCGGAGCGGAGCGTACAGGGATGTATTCACAGCGTGTTTTGGAAAGCCCTACCCACTTGCTTCCCCACCAATGTTAGAAATAAAGTCGTGCGAGGATTATACAAACAAAAACGCCACCAACCGCGAACGGTGGTGGCGTTTTCACCTTCAGGGCTGGCAATAAACCTCAGGCGACCTCCGCCATCTGTGCCCGGATCTTCTTCATGGCGTTTTTCTCAAGCTGGCGGATCCGCTCAGCGGACACCCCGTACTTATCGGCCAGCTCATGCAACGTCGACTTGCTCTCCGACAACCAGCGTTCACGCAAAATATCCTGACTGCGCTCGTCCAGCTGCTCCAGCGCCTGCATCAGCCGGCCGTTGGAGTCCTCAGACCAGTCCGCATTTTCCAGCTGAACCGCCGGATCGCTACGGCGATCTTCCAGGTAATAAGCCGGCGCCTGGTAGGCGTGGTCTTCGTCATCATCCATCGGGCCGTCAAAGGCGGTGTCCTGGGAAGCCAGACGACCTTCCATTTCCCGCACCACGTGTGGCTCTACACCCAGATCATTGGCGACCGCTTTCAGCTCATCGTGATTCAGCCATGCCAGCTTCTTCTTCTGGCTGCGCAGATTGAAGAACAGCTTGCGCTGGGCCTTGGTGGTGGCCACTTTCACAATGCGCCAGTTGCGTAGAATGAACTCGTGAATCTCGGCCTTGATCCAGTGCACGGCAAACGACACCAGACGCACACCGTACTCAGGATTAAACCGCTTGACGGCCTTCATCAGGCCAACGTTGCCTTCCTGGATCAGGTCGGCCTGGGCCAGGCCGTAGCCGGAATAGCTGCGAGCAATGTGAATCACAAAGCGCAGGTGCGACAGCACCAACTGACGCGCGGCCTCAACATCGCCATGGTAGTGCAGCCGTTCTGCCAGTTCCCGCTCTTCATCAACGGAGAGAACAGGAATGCGACTCGCCGCCTGGATATACGACTCGAGATTCGCACCCGGAACCAGTCTGTCAACCAGCTGTAAACTCGTACCCATGCATTAACCTCCGAACCTGACAGCCTTTAAATATAGCAACTCAATATGAGACCGCCAAGAACCCATTTAGTTCCCGAACCTTCCAGTAAAACGTTACAAATCATACATCTGGAAAGATCGCCTTTGCCTTTCCGAAAACCAAGCTACGTCAGAAAAGGCTCTTTTTTCAATACAGGTTTCCCGCGATCCGGATCAGCCTCCAGCAATATCGCCCGGCTCTATGTCATCCAGATGACGCCTCACCGCAACCCAGGCGCCCAGCCAGCCTAACAGCATCGCTACGATTATCAATGCCAGCGCGCCATCGAACCCCGGCCCCTGCAAGGTAAACTCACTGCGATACAGCCCGGCAAGACGTTCGATCGGGCCGCTTAACCACCAGAGTGACACCTGAATCAGTAACCACGCCACCAGGCCACCCCCGAGCCCGAACCAGGCGCCGGTGTAAAGAAAAGGACGACGAACGAAAGCATCGGTTCCGCCCACCAGTTTCGCCACGAGGATTTCATCCCGCCGGTTCTCGATGGCCAGACGCACCGTGTTACCAATCACCAGGATAACCGCAGCCCCCAACAACAAAGCCAGCGCCCAGACGGCGCGGGCAAGGATGTCGGTCATTGCGTTCAAGCGCTGAAGCCAGCCCAAATCGACCTGGACCTGGTCGATACCGTTCATATTCTCGACAAACGTCACCAGTGCCTGAACGCCCTCTGCCGAGCGAGCGCTGTCTTCGGGTGTAATCAGCAGCGTATGCGGCAAAGGATTCTCTTCCAGAAAATCCAGAGCTTCGTCGAGCCCGGAACTGGCACGAAAATCGGCCAGGGCCTGATCCCGCTCGACCAGCTGAACCGATACCACTCGCCCATCACTTTCAATTTCCGCGGCCATACCCCGGGCGTCCTCCGCCGGCAGATCCATCGCCAGATAGGCGGTAATCCTGGCCGTGCTCTCCCAGCCCGCACTCACACCCTGCAAGCTGGTCAACAGCAACAGCAGGGCAACCGGCAAGGCCAGAGCTACCCCCATCACTGTCCAGGTCATGGCGCTGGCTACAGGAGTTCTCCACATTCTCTGGATAGAATCCCGGGCTACTTTCCGGTGGTGGCCCAGATAACTCCGGGCCTGATCACTCAACAGTGATCGCGAACGGTTAGCGCCCCGGCGATTATCCGGCTTCTGGCGAGAGTCAGTGGCCACTCACACCTCCGCCAGCAACCAGTTGGCCCTGATTCAGAGTCAGCGTACGTCGATTCATGTCATTAATCAGAGCAATATCGTGGGTTGCCACAAGTACCGTTACCCCAACCTGACTGAACTGGGTAAACAGCCGCATGATGTCTGCAGACAATTCGGGATCCAGGTTACCGGTCGGCTCATCCGCCAGCAGTACGGGTGGTTTGTTTACCACCGCACGGGCAATACCGACTCGCTGCTGCTCACCCCCGGACAACTGCATGGGATTCATCTTTTCCTTTTTCAGCAAACCAACCTTGTCCAGTGCCGCCCGCACGCGCCGGCCGGTATCTTCCGGCGAGGCCCCCATCACCTCCAATGGCATGGCCACGTTGTCGAACACCGTGCGGTCAAACAACAACTGGTGATTCTGGAACACCACCCCGATATGACGCCGGATGTAAGGAATCTGTCGGCGGGGCAGGCTATTCAGTTTCTGGCCGCCCACGATCACCTCACCCGCTGTCGGGCGCTCCATCACCATGATCAGTTTCAGAAGGGTACTCTTGCCCGCGCCGGAATGACCGGTCAGAAACGCCAGCTCACCACGGTCCAGGTGAAAGTTCACAGCCCTGAGTGCGGTGTGATCACTGTCGTAGCGTTTGGTTACCTGGCGGAACTCGATCATCGGGGCAGCTACTCCGTCTTTACGGCGTCAGTCTTCGAACAACGCATCCACAAAAGTTTCGGCATCGAAGCTGCGCAGGTCGTCGGCCTGCTCACCCACCCCGATAAAACGGATTGGCAACTGCAGCTGACGGGCGATCGCAAACACAATACCGCCTTTGGCCGTGCCGTCCAGTTTCGTGAGCGTAATGCCGGAGACACCTACTGCCTGCTGGAATACCTGGGCCTGGCTCAGGGCATTCTGACCGGTACCGGCATCCAGCACCAACATCACCTCATGAGGCGCAGATTCATCCAGCTTCTTCATCACCCGAACGACCTTGGACAACTCGTTCATCAGGTTGTCCTTGTTCTGCAGGCGACCGGCGGTGTCTGCAATCACCACATCCACGCCCCGGGATTGAGCAGACTGGATGGCGTCGAAAATCACCGAGGCACTGTCTGCGCCCGTATGCTGGGCCACCACCGGAACGTTGTTGCGCTCGCCCCACACTTGCAATTGCTCAACCGCCGCAGCCCGGAAAGTATCACCGGCCGCCAGCATGACCGATTTACCCTCGCTCTGGAATTTCTTGGTGAGCTTACCGATGGTGGTAGTTTTGCCGACTCCGTTCACGCCAACCATCAGGATAACGTATGGCTGTTTACCGGTATCGATCTCCAGCGGCCGGGTCACGTCCTTGAGAAGCCCATGCAACTCATCCCGTAGCGCCTTGCGCAGGGCCTCGCCATCTTTCAGCTGATTGCGTTCGAGTTTCTCGGTCAGAGCGTCGATGATCTCTGAGGTGGCGGTCACACCCACATCGGCCATCAGCAACGTGGTTTCGATTTCTTCCAGCAGATCTTCGTCAATCTTCTTGCCCACCGAGAACAGGTCGGCCAGACCGCCGGTCAGACTGGCCCGGGTTTTCCCCAGACCCTGCTTGATGCGTTCGAAGACACTGACTCGGGTTTCCGGTTCCCGTTCAACCTCAGGCTCCGCCGCCGGAGCAGGTTCCGGCGCGGGAGCCGGCTCAACAGCCGGTTGAGCCACTTCCGGCTCCGCGGTTTCTGCCGCTGGTTCAGGCGGTACTTCAGTTTCGACCTCAGGTTCGGCTGGCACAGGAGCCGGCCCCCGGGCCACCTCCGGCTTACGCTGAGGTACCGGCTTGGGCCGGGGCGCACGCTTGCGGTTGCCGGCGATATCCAGCACAAAAAACAGAACAAGAAGGGCCAACAGGCCGACTGAAATCCACTCTGCCGTCATAATCTATCCATCTGTCTGAAAAGGGCGGGCACAGGCCGCAGGTTCGCAAAGAGGGCACAAGAACCCCGGCTCGCCAAAATAAGTGGAGCATTCTAACAGACTGGCCGGCACAAGTGATGGGCCAGGATTAACCGGTCTCGCGGATTCCGGTACCATAACCGCAAACATCAGTCACCCTTAGTTCCCCGGAGCCCCACCCCTATGGCACGACGCCCCCCTGCTCACCGCAAACCTGCCGCCCCTTCAGGCAAAGGCGCCGGTACCGGCGAACTTAGAATTATCGGCGGCGACTGGCGCAGCCGGAAACTGCGCTTTCCGGATGCCGGTGGCGTGCGGCCCAGCCCGGCCCGCACCCGGGAAACCCTGTTCAACTGGCTGAACTTCCACCTGGCCGGCAGCCGGTGCCTGGATCTGTTCGCCGGTTCCGGGGCTCTGGGACTGGAAGCACTGTCCCGTGGAGCAGCGCAGGCAACGCTGGTGGACCACACCCCCGCCCTGGCCAAAGCACTCAGGGACAACCTCCGGCTGCTGGGAACCAACAAGGGGAATGTCGCCTGCCAGGACGTGGAACAGTTTCTGACCAGGCGTGACGGCCCGGGCTACGACATCGTGTTTATGGACCCGCCATTCCGGCAAGGCTGGCTTGAACGGTTGATACCGCTGCTGGACACCCAGCAATGGGTGAACCCGGGTGGCTGGATCTATGTCGAGCACGAGAGTGAAAGAAACTTGCCGGCGGTACCGGCCAGCTGGCATCTGCACCGACAGAAATCGGCCGGACAGGTCAGCTACTGTCTTTTCCGGGTTGAACAGAGAGAAGAACCGGAAGCCCAATAACAGGGGCTTCCGGCGATGTCCTACAGGCAGGCGAAACTCAACTGGCGGGGCGCAGTGAATACGCCCGCAGGTGGGCGGCAAACTCTTCCAGGTAACGAACACCACTGGCTTCGGCGTCACGACACCACTCCATCAGCGCCTGCAGCTTGTCCTGGGGCTTGAGCCCGCGCTGGCGCCAGAGCGCCTGCAGCTCATGACTCTTCTCGTAAATCAGCCTGAGCACGTCGTTACGCTCCAGCACCGTGTCGAGGTGTTCCTTTTCCCGAGGCTTGATCAGGCTGATTTCGCGAGACAGCAATTGCTTGAGCTTGCGGTAACGGGGCCGGATTTCGTCGTCCATCAACGCCTTCTGTTGTCGCAGCACCGGCTCCATCACCCGCTTGCGATACTGGCGCATGATCACAAAGCGGTTATTGGCAATGGCCTGCACGGTTTCCATGTCCACCGCCTGCTTGCCGGGAACATAATGGGCAATGGGCCGGTAGCCTTTCGGCGTCGCCAAGCCAAACAGCTGGAACAGACGAATGTAGCCCCAACCGATGTCCACCTCGTACCAGCGACGAGACAGCTTGGCCGAATTCGGATAGGTATGGTGATTGTTGTGCAGCTCCTCACCACCAATCAGGATACCCAGCGGCGAGATGTTGCGGGCATTATCGGCGCATTCGAAATTCCGATAGCCCAGGTAATGGCCGATGCCATTAACCACGCCGGCAGCCCATACCGGAATCCACATCATCTGGACGGCCCAGATCCAGATACCGTGCACCCCGAACAGCGCCAGGTTGATCACCGCCATCAAGGCAATACCCAGGGTCTTGTACCGGCTGTAGAGGTTGCGCTCGACCCAGTCTTCCGGCGTGCGCTGGCCATAGCGCTCAAGGGTTTCAGGGGTGGCAGAAGCTGCGTATAACTCGGCGCCCTCAAACAGCACCTTGCGAATACCCAGCACCACCGGACTGTGAGGATCTTCCTCGGTTTCGCATTTGGCATGGTGTTTACGGTGGATGGCCGTCCACTCTTTGGTGTTCTGGGCCGTGGTCAGCCAGAGCCAGAAGCGGAAAAAGTGCTTGAGGGCGGGATGCAGATCCAGCGCGTTATGGGCCGAATGACGATGCAGATAAAGGGTAACGCTGACGATGGTGATGTGTGTCATCACCAGAGTGACCGCGATCAGCTGCCACATAGAAAGGTCCAGAAGACCGTTAAACCACATAGATAATCCTCGAAACTCGATTAACTTCGAAAGGCGATACTGCTGAGGGATGTCGCTGGCACTCGAAGGGGGTGATCGTTAGGCCCACTCTAGCGTACAGATGTAAGCCTGGACAACCAGGTTTGGCGGCTTTTTTGTTACCGATTACACTGTTTCGTCTCAAAATCTGTCTGTTGGTGGAGGCTCTGTGCCGGAATTACCTGAAGTTGAAACCACCCGTCAGGGCATTGCGCCTCACTGCGAAGGCCAGACCATCCAGCGGGTAATTGTCCGCAATCCCAGCCTGCGCTGGCCGGTGCCGGCGGATCTGGCCGAGCACCTTGAGGGCAAGACCATCCGTGCCGTGGAGCGCCGGGCGAAATACCTGTTCCTGCACCTGGAGACAGGTTCGGTGATTGTCCATCTGGGCATGTCGGGCAGTCTCAGAGTGATCACCGACGACAGCCCCGCCATGACCCACGATCACGTCGAGCTTGTCCTCGGCAATCATCGCCGCCTGCGCTTCAATGACCCGCGACGCTTCGGCTGTTGGCTATGGACTACCGATTGGAACCGGCATCCACTGATCAGCGCGCTCGGGCCGGAACCCTTATCCGAAGGTTTCAACGGCGCCTGGCTTTTTCGCCTGTCCCGGCAGAAACAGACGCCGGTCAAATCCTTCATTATGGACAATCATGTGGTGGTGGGCGTGGGCAATATCTACGCCAACGAAGCCCTGTTCAAGGCCGGCATCCACCCGAAACGCAAAGCCGGCCGCATCAGCCTGGACCGCTACCACAAGCTGGCCGAGGCCATCCGGGAAACCCTCAGCGCCGCCATATTGATGGGCGGAACCACCCTGCGGGATTTCGTCAACAGCGACGGCAAACCGGGGTATTTCGCCCAGTCGCTACTGGTTTATGGCAAGGCGGGAGCGCCCTGCACCGAATGCAACACCCCGCTGAAAGAGATCCGCATGAACAACCGATCGACGGTTTACTGTCCCCGGTGCCAGCGCTGAGATTCCGCAACGGCTCACACTTTTCAACGAAAAACCGTTTGAAATTGAGGCAATATGATTCATAGTTAATGGAGTGCTAGTACCCGGTCGCCGCACGCAGCGCGAACATGCTGGCTCGCAATACAGAGACAGGCGAGCCCTGACCAACCGGGCTGATACGTTCAGGAGAGAATGACATGACCCGCAAGATTTCCCGCACCCTGGTAGCTACCGTCGCAGCCTGCCTGCTGGCCTTTTCGTCGCTCGGCCATGCCCGCGCCGTGGATGAAAGCCCGTCTGCGCTGGCCATGACCGCCGATGCGGTGTTGCTGCGCCCGGCCCTGCTGGCCACGACCATCGTCGGCAGCGCGGTGTATCTGGTTTCCCTGCCATTCTCGGCGCTTGGCGGCAATGCCGCTGAAGCCGGTGAAGTCTTGGTGGTTGGCCCGGCCAAGGCCACCTTCGTGCGCTGCCTGGGCTGCACCCGCACCGGCCGCAAGGCAGAGACTGTGGAGCAGTCCGACAACTGATTGTCGCACCGGTCCGTAGAATCCCGGCTTGCCACTGGCCGGGATCTGAGGCAGCCTGAAGAAAATTCTTCAGGCTGTTTTGTTTATGGTGGACTGGTCAACCCTCGATACGGTGTTCCTCGATATGGACGGGACACTGCTGGACCTGCATTTCGACAACCACTTCTGGCTGGAGCACCTGCCCAGGCGCTACGCCGAACACTTTGATCTGCACCCAACCGAGGCCCGGGACTACCTGATTCCGATGATCATGGCCGAGCGGGGCTCACTGAACTGGTACTGTACCGATTACTGGAGCGAACGCCTGGCCCTGGACATCACCGGCCTGAAGGCGGAAGTTGGCGACCGCATTGGCTACCGTCCTCATGTGACCGACTTTCTGGCCTCACTGCGCCAGGCCGGACTGCGCTCGGTCATCGTCACCAACTGCCATCCGGATCCGCTGGCCCTGAAACTGGAACGGACCGGGCTGGATCAACATGTAGACGGCATCGTCTCCAGCCACGAACTGGGCAAGCCAAAAGAAGATCCGGCGTTCTGGCAGGACCTTGCCGGCCGCTCCCCCTACCGTCACCGGTCCACCCTGATGGTCGACGACAGCTTCCCGGTGCTTGAGAGTGCCCGGGCCGCCGGTATTGGCCAGTGCCTGGCGATTCTGGCGCCCGACAGCCAGCAGCCAGCCAAAGACTGCCACCCGGACATTCCCGGCATTCATCACTTCGATGAAATTCTGCCGGCGTTGCGCTCACACAGAACACTGCCATCCACCCCGTGAGGCGGTTATAATGTCGCCAATGTGGCATACGCCCGACAGGTGAGGAGATATGACGGCGGCGAACGCAGACGATCAGAAAGTCCGGCTCGATAAATGGCTGTGGGCAGCCCGATTCTACAAAACCCGCTCGCTCGCCAAAGAGGCCATTGAAGGTGGCAAGGTGCACTACAACAACCAGCGCACCAAGCCCGGCAAGATCGTTGAGGCTGGCGCCAAAGTGACCCTTCGCCTGGGCTGGCAGGAAAAGATCGTGATTGTTGACGACATCAGCGACCGACGCCGGGGCGCCCCGGAAGCCCAGAAGCTCTATCACGAAACCGACGACAGCGTGAAACGGCGGGAAGATCTGGCCTGGCAACGCAAGACCATGCAGGCGGCACAGCTGCCCCCGGCTCGAAGGCCCAGCAAGAAAGATCGCCGGGATATCCAGCGCTTCCGGGAACAGAATGGTCTGTAACCCTTTAATCCCACGTATCTGACAACCCGAATACAGTCCCGTTTCGGGAACTCCCAGTAAACCTATACATCAGCCCCAGGAGACACCATGGCATCCCGCGACCAGTTCCAACGCTTTCTCTTTGAACACAGCCAGGTGCGGGGCGCCTGGGTGCAGCTGGGCGATAGTTTCAAGGAAATCACCGGCCAGGCCCCCTACCCGGATTCGGTACGTGAGCTGCTGGGAGAATCTCTGGTAGCTAGCGTGCTGATGAGTAGCACCCTGAAGTTCAAGGGCACACTCTCGCTGCAGGCAGCGGGTGAAGGCGCCCTGAGCACGCTGATGGCCGAATGCAGCCATGACCGCCATATCCGCGGCCTGGCCCGCTTTGATGCCAATGCGGTCAGCGGCGAAACCCTGCACGAGTTGCTCGGACAAAGCCGCATGGCCATCACCATCACCCCGGAAAAGGGCCAGCGCTACCAGGGCGTGGTGCCACGGGAATCAGAAACCCTGGCCGGCTGCCTGGAAGAGTACTTCGAGCGCTCCGAGCAGATCGCCACCAGCCTGTTCCTGTTTGCCAACGAGGATACCGCTGCCGGCCTGTTACTCCAGCGCCTGCCCGGGCATACCGATGACGACGATGACCTGTGGAACCGGGTGAACCACCTTGCCGCGACGATCGAAGCCGAGGAGCTGCTCACCCTGGACAGTGAAACCCTGCTGCACCGGCTGTTCCACGAAGAAACCGTGCGTCTGTTCGAGCCGGATCCGGTGGCCTTCCGCTGCAGCTGCTCCCGGGAGCGCACCCTGGCCGCGCTGGAAGCCATCGGCAAGGACGAGTGCTACAGCATCCTCGACGAACAGGGCAGCATCAACATGGACTGTCAGTTCTGTCACGCAAACTATCGCTTCAATAGAAATGACATTGATCACCTTTTCACCGGTCATACGTTACACTAAGCCGTCACTGAACTTGCTCGGAAGCCGCCTCTGGCGCGGCTTTCAGGGCAGTCGTTTTTTACGGGCGTCTCTGGCATAATAGCGCGCCTGAATTGACCCGATTGTTCAGTTTTCCGTCAATTTTCGGGGGGACGGCCTGGGCAATCACGAAGACATCCCGAGGGCGAGGTCGAAGTGAGCAACACTTATAATGATCTGAGTACA
>JAJUKC010000086.1 GCA_029264995.1 Marinobacter sp.
CGGCAAGAAGTTCCAGATCAACGCCCAGAACTGTGTCCACTGCAAGACCTGTGACATCAAGGATCCTGCCCAGAACATCACCTGGGTAACGCCGGAAGGCGGCGGTGGCCCGAACTACCCGAACATGTAAGCGGGTGCACTAGCCTGAAAATGCCGGAGCTTGTCTCCGGTATTTTTTTGCCACGAAATCCACGAAAAAACACGAAAAAATAATGAAAAGATGAACTGATTTTTTTAAGCCACGGACACTCACGGAATTACACGGACAAAAACCATCCAATTTTATCTTTTGTCTGTGAGTGTCCGTGGCCAAAGATTTTTTTATCTTTTCCATTTTCGTGTTTTTTCGTGGATTTCGTGGCAAAAAACCAAAAAAAACGGCCCCCGCGGGAGCCGTTTTCTGATCAACCATCAGAAAGCATCAGTGCACGTGGCCGTGCTCTTGCTCTTCGTCGGTTGCTTCGCGGGTTTCTACCACTTCAACGTCGAAGTGCAGAGTCTGGCCCGCCAGCGGGTGGTTGGCATCGATGGTAACGGTTTCGTCGCCAACTTCTACTACGCGAACGACCTGGGGGCCGCCCGGAGTCTGTGCCTGGAACTGCATGCCTGGCTCGATGGTGTCTACGCCCTCGAAAGCAGAGCGCGGAACCGGCTGGATGAGCTCTTCGTTTACTTCACCGTAGCCTTCAGCTGGCTCTACGGAAACTTTAACCTGGTCGCCAGCGTTCTTCTCGGTCAGCGCACTTTCCAGTCCGCCGATGATGTTCTGTGCACCTTCCAGGTATGCCAGGGGCTCACGGCCTTCTACGCGGGAGGAATCGAGTTGCTCTCCCTGGTCGTTAGTGAGCGTGTAATGGATGGTGACAACACGAGGTTGGGCCATGTGATCTCCTTGCGTGTCGCAATGACTGTGTATTTAGATTGTAGGCAATCGAAAGTGATCGTGAACAGCCAGACTGCACAGAGGGACTAACGACCACCGGGCCTCGTTAGAGAGCCAGGCTCGATAACAAGTAAGAAACCACAGTTTAACAAGTGACAGACTGCGTTTTCTACCTTATTCATTGGGGTGGTCAGGCGCTTTTCAACCGCCCTGCCCGATTTCCCAGAATTTTCCGTGACTAAGCACCCCGTACACGGTTTTTCCCGCCGCTTCGGTTTCCTCGGCCAGCTCGGCGAGGTCATAGAACGCCGAGGTAACCAGCCGGGCTTCAACGCCGTGGCGCACCTGAATAACTGGCCGAGGTTCGCCAGTCTCGGAGTAGGAACCCACATGTAACGGGTGCTGCTCGCCAATCTCCAGGGTTTCGCCCATGTTGGTGGCCAGGGTGATAACCTGCTCTGCGCCCTCGCCTTTCACCTCCAGACCATGGGCCAGCAGTGGTGCGTCCTCAACCTGGATACGCCATTTCTCGACCGGCGTAACCAGGTAGTACTCGCCATCGCTTTCCCTCCTGAGAATGGTAGAGAACAGCTTTACCGTGGCCTCCCGGGCGATGGGCTCACCTTTGAAGACCCACTGGCCATCACGGGTGATCACCAGATCCATATCGCCGGAAAGTTCGGGGTGCCATTTATCCAGCGGTGGCAGATCCCTGCTCTTGCCGGCGTCCTCGAGGGATTTGGCAATGTCATCGGGTGTCCGGTTCATCGTTTTCTCCCTGATCAGAGCCCACGCATCCATTCTTCCCGCAAAGGCACGGCGCCGGGCTGGGTAATGGCCATGTTTACCTGCTGCAGCAGGCGATCTTTATCGCGGCCCAACGTACCTTTGAGCACGAGGTAGTTGGAGGCGTGATCGCTGCGGAAAATAGTGTTATCCAGTTCCAGGTGTTCCAGGAACAAACGGATTTCCTCGAACAGGGCCTGCTGGCCCAGGGGCACGAAATCTGCCCCGAAACCCTCGCGGAATCGCCCTTCACCCTGCGGAAAGCTGACCACCAGGGTCGACAGGTAATCGGGCTGGGTTTCATTGCAGAGTGTGGCAGTGTTAATGGCATGCTGCCGGGACAGGGTTTCACCGCCCAGACCATTGAGCACCATCACCGAGCTGACCAGACCGGCCTCCCGGATCTTGACCAATGCCGAACGGGTGGATTCCCAGGTCTCGCCCTTGTTAACGCGCCGCAGTACCTCGTCGTCACCGGATTCCATGCCCACATAGAGGATTTTCAGGCCGGCTTCCCGGAGCTGCGCCAGTTCTTCAACCGATTTTTTCGCCAGATTTCGTGGCAGGCAGTAGCTGGAAACCCGTTCCAGACCGGGAAAGACTCGCTTCAAGTCAGCGATTATTTCCAGCAAGCGCCGGGTCGGCAGCACCATGGCGTCTCCATCGGCCAGGAATACCCGGCGCACGTCTCCAAATGCCGCTGCCGCTTTCTCGATGTCTGCCCGAATATCCTCGGGCTTTCGAGCCCGAAATTTCTTCTGGGGCTGAGTGTACATCTCGCAGAAGGTGCACTGGTTCCAGGAGCAGCCATTGGTCACTGGCAGAATCAGCGATTTCGCCTCGCTGGGCGGCCGGAAGACCGGCTCGATGTAATCAATGGGAAAACTGTACATAGATTCGTTCAGTATCAGAAATGAGTGGTGTGCCGGTTAGATCAGGGCAGAAACTGGGCTTTCAAGTCAGCGCAGCCTGGCCCCACCACAGGCATATCCAGCAGCACAGCCTGGGATGTCATAAAGGGAATGCCCTGCCGGTGACCATCAACCAACAGTGTGGAGAAGCTGCCCACAAAGGGCATGTGGGAAACCAGCATCAATGGCGAAATCTGATTGTCCAGAAGTTCATCCAGGCAGCGGCCAGGGTCGTCATCCGGCGTGATAAAGGCTTTTTCTTCCACCGGGCAATTCAGTACTTCCGCCACAATCGCGGCAGTTTGCCGGGCCCGAACGTAGGGGCTGGACCAGATCTGAGCGGGGCGCCACGGGGAGGAAGCAATCTGCGCCGCCACGGCTGCCACGCCCCGCCGGCCCGCGTCTGTCAGCTCGCGCTCCTGATCCAGGGAATGCCAACCGGCCTCACCATGGCGCATAACAATCAGATGCACGTGCCTCTCCTTCCGGATGACAATACCGGGTTACTGGGTAATGGTGCGTGGCAGAATGAACTCCACGTCAGAATTCTGTACGGCCATCATCAGACTGTTGATCACCGCGTTGATGGAAGCACCTTCGTACAGAATCTCGTAAAGCCCTCGTACCAGCGGCATGTAGATACCAATGGCCTCGGATTTTTCCCGCACCAGTTTCAGGGTATAGATGCCTTCAGCCACCTGCCCCAGCTCCTGCACGGCTTCTTCCAGTTTCTGGCCCTTACCAATGGCGTAGCCAACCCGGAAATTCCGGCTTTTGCTGGAGGTACAGGTGGCTATCAGGTCACCAACACCCGCAAGGCCCATAAAGGTCATCGGGTTGGCACCCAGACTAACCGCGAAACGGCTCATTTCGGCCAGGCCACGGGTAATCAGCATGGCCTTCGCGTTCTCGCCCATGTTCAGGGCAGAGGCCAGGCCGGCAACAATGGCGTAGATATTCTTGAGTGCGCCGGCCAGCTCCACACCGTAGATATCAACATTCGCGTAAACCCGAAAGTATTCACAGCCCAGCAGTTCCTGCACGGTCCGGCGTACATCCGGATCTTTCGCAGCAATTACCGTGGCGGTCAGTTCCCGGTTGACGATCTCCCCTGCCAGATTCGGCCCGCTCAGAACGCCGGAGCGGCATCTGGGGAGTTTCTCCAGCAGGATTTCGCTCATCAATTTGAAACCATGCTCTTCAATGCCTTTGGTCAGGCTGACGACGATCTGGCCATCGCGGAACGCGCTGCTGTGTTCGCGAATGACCGACCGGAACGCTTTTGAAGGGATGGCAACCAGCACGATCTCCGCCTTGCGCACGGCTTCGGCCAGGTCTGTTGTGGGCTGAATATCGCCCTCAAGCGTAACGGCAGGCATATATCGACGGTTAATGCGGGTGCGGCGTATTTCCTCTGCCTGGGCTTCATCGCGCATCCAGAAATGCACAACGTGGCCGTTTTCGCCCAGTACTTTTGCCATGGCGGTGCCGAAGCTGCCGCCACCAAGTACTGCCACATCGTAGGAATTCGCCCCGTGATTACCGGGCGTCGGGTTATCAGGCATAAACGTTCCGTTCTTTTTCTGTCAGGGTCAGGCCCGGTGCAGGACTGGCGTTTCAGCCAGTTTCCTCGCATTCCAGAGCCCGCACCAAATTCTTGAATTCTTCCCTGTTCCGGCTATTCATACCCATCAGTACTTTATGGGCATCAAGAACTTTGTCGCGAACCTGCTGTTCGCTCGCCTTGAGCACGGGAATTTCTTCGAGTTCTTCAATTCGGGAAGCCGGCTCACGGACAATGATAAAAATCTTGTCGAAGCCCATGGATGTAATAATGCGGGTGATATCGGGGTTGGTGGAAATCAGCGTTGGCAGAAAACGACTCTGTTTCTGCGCCGCCAGCGCAATCTTGGCCAGCAGGCCAAGCGTCGTGCTGTCGATGATTTCGGTTTCGGTGAGGTCGATAACCACGGTCTTGAATGCCGGATCACGGGTTATGGACTCAACCAGATTGTCCAGCGTCGAACACAGGTTCAGCCGGATTTCCCCAATAAACTTCAGGACGTATATTCCCTGCTGTTCTGCTTGCAGGATTTTATAACCAGCCATTTTTCACACTGCCACTAAGTCGACGACGTGTTATCTGACCCGTTTATGGTATCAGTTACCGATACTATCGCGATATCGTCAGGCAGCTCCGAGATCTTACCTAGCCCCAGAGCGTCGCTCAGCGATGCGATAGTGTGACTACCTCCTGAAACGAGTTCAAGTAGTCTGTTCTCCTTTTCATCCAGAGATTTGGCCGGGATCACTTCCAGCAGGCCATCGGAGAACAACAAAAGCCTGAATGGTCGGTCCAGCTTCACCTGGTAAAGTTCCCATTCCGGCGTTTCAAAGAGCCCTACCGGCAGCCCGCTGCCTTCCAGAAAACGGGTTTCACCGTCTTCAAAAGACAGAATGGGCATCGGGAAATGCGCCCCGACCGCATAGCTCAATGTACGTTCAGTCGTTGAAATGATGCCAACAAACACGGTGACATGCTTGCCAAGCCCGGTATCCAGAAGCTCCGAGTTGATCCGCTCCAGGAAACGTTCCGGGTGCAGGATGTCGTCACTGGACTGGCGCCGAAGATTCCGCTGCAAACGATTGGTGAGATTTCGCAGTAACACCGTAACGAACGCGGAACTGGCGCCATGGCCCGAAACATCGGCAATGTACACGAGCACCTTGTCTTCACTGATGCGAAAATAGTCGAGAAAATCGCCGCTGAGATACAGCGACGGCTTGATGAGGTAATCGACGCTGAGCCCGGAAAGCGTGAGCTGGTGATCTGGCAGCATTTTAAGCTGTACCTTGCGGCCGGCGTTCTGGTCGGCCCTTAACTCGGCAATACCGTTGCGCAAGTCCCGGTTGGCTTCTTCCAGTTCCTGCCGGTACAACTGGTTCAGCCGGTTTACCCTGACCCGGTCAAACAACTTTCCGATAACATCGTCCAGTGCGTTGCGGTCGTCATTGCAGGGTTTGAGCACCACATCGGCGGCTCCGGCCCGCATGGCCTGGACCACATCGGCACTGGACTGGCTGCTGGTGCAAGCCACTATCGGCGTGAAACTTTCTGTTTCATCAAGGCGCCGGGACAGGTCTCTGATGGCCTCTGGAGGGAGATCTGCAAAGATCACATCCGGGATATTGTCGTCGAACAATCCTCGGGCAGCGTTTACCCCCGCTGCACCAGTTACGTAAAACCCCCGCGCCTCCAGATAACGGGAAAGATCGGCGCGGGCCTGTTCATCGGCGTCAATTATCAGAATGCGCTCGGTGCGCGAGGTCATGTCGGTTGCCCTAAACTACCAGCGGTAAAGAAAAAAGGCTTTATATGGCCTATTCTGGCATGCCCCTGTGATATAACAAGGCCGCAATCATCATTTTGGGAGAATTGTAACCATGAGACGTGCCGTTAATGATCTGCTCGGAGCCTATGACAAACTGATCATGGACCCGGTGCATGGCGGTATCCCGCTCTACCGGCACGAAATCCAGGTGATTGACCACCCTCTGTTCCAGCGCTTGCGCAACATCTGCCAGAACGACATTCTGAGCCTGGTTTTCCCCGGCGCCACCCATTCCCGTTTTCTGCACAGCATCGGGGTGATGCATGTGGGCACACGGATGTTCCGGGCCATGATCGATGCTTACCTTCGGGAACGGCAGCTAAGTGAACAGACCGATCTCAGCCTGAGCCAGCTCGATGCCATCGATTACCTGGCCAAGACCATCCGGCTTGGCTGCTTGCTGCACGACAGCGGTCACTCCAGTTTCTCCCATCAGTTCACCCAGGCCCGGAAAATTCGCGACCTGATGTCGCGCCCTGAACGGTTCCGGGATTTGTGGGAAGGCGTTGACTATTCGGCCTACCACGCCAGTGAACCGGAAGAGCTGGAGCATGAACACTACTCTGTTCGAGTCGCCCATGACGTACTCTCGTCTGTGGATCTGGAGAGCGCCGGGCTGGCTACCATCGATGTCATCGGCATTATGGAAACCACCGATGTTACGCCCAGCGAAACCTTCTGCCGCCACGCCCAGACGTTCTGGGAATTTATCGCTGGTGATGATGCCATTGCCGGCACTATCCCGCCCCGGGATGTACCGCAGCTGGTGATGGGCCTGCTGTCATCCATAGTTTCGGGGGAAATTGATGCCGACCGGGCCGATTATATGTTGCGGGACGGCTTCCACAGCTCGGTCACCATCGGTGGCTTCAATCTGGACCACCTGCTAAGCAACCTGCGGTTCGGTTGGGACGTTTCCGAGCCCTGGATGGGACTGGCGATTACCCAGAAAGGCCTGGGCGCCCTGGAAGACTTCGTGTACAGCCGCCACCAGATGTATCGCAAGGTGTATGCCCACAAGACCGCACTGGGTTTTGACTGGCTGCTGCGGGAGGCCATCAACGAAGTGCTGGAGGACCCGGAAAGTTTCGACTGGGTAGATACCTGTCTGAGCAACATGAAATGGTTTGCCGAGCTGACCGATAACTTTTTCTGGGAAGCCTTCCGCAAGGTGGCCCGCCGGGAGCCCAGGAGCTACTCGTTCTGCATTGTGAACCGTGTGAAGCTGGACCACGTTGACACCCGGGAGAATCTGGACAAGACCGAAATCCTGAATCACAGCCGCTGGCTGGCATCGGAACTGGGCATTAACCCGGACAACGTGGTGACCTGCTCCATGAAGGCCCGCTTCTCGAACATTCAGGACAACTTCAACGGCATCAAGGTGCTGGTGAAAAACCCGATCACCCGGGAGCGCAGCCTGAGGAAAATCACCGAGGTGAGTGCCTTCTTCTCAAAATTCGGCGACGGCACCATCACCCATTTCTACCGGCGGCCGGAAGTGGCAGAAAAAGCTCCCTCCGACCTGACCGAGTAACGCAGATTACTGTTCAGGGCTGTCGGCCATCACCTGCACCAGTTGCGAGGCACTTTCCCAGGCGCCTTCAACCCGGCCGCCCGCCAGCCAGTCGCCGGCGAGGCCAATGCCGGTTTTCGGGTCGAACAGATAGCCGGGATTATCGCCCGCCTCCGAGCGTGCATACAACCACCGGTGCGGCACCCAATCGTCCGCAGCGTCTTCATGCCCGGTCAGCGCGCGGAATTCTGCCAAAAAAGCTTCAGCAATGCTTTCCGGAGCGTCATCCACGTGCTGATATGTCCACTCGGGATTGGCGTGCAGCACCCACCACTGGCCCTCGTCTTCGCGGCCGGGTTTGGAGGAGTTGTTGGCCACCCAGAACAACACGTCGGAGTTGGGGCGCACCGCATCAAACGGGAAATCAACGGGGCGATTGAAATGGGCCGCTACCGCCCAACACGGCAGGATATTACCCACGTGCTCCGCTAATCCTTCCGCCAACGGCTCCAGACCACTGTCCCGAAGCAGATCCTGCGCCTGGGCCGGCGGGGCCGTGATCACGACCTGATCGAAGCCATCGTAGTGCTGCCCATCGGTATCGGTGAGCTGCCATTTCGTACCGTCTTTCGAGAGTCTGGCGATTCGAACGCCTGATTCCAGCGAAATATGTTCAGACAGAGCCCGGGAAATGGCCGTCATTCGCGGCGTACCAACAAACCGGTGCTCCTCCGGAAACGCCTGCCAGCTGCCCCTTCCGTCTGATAGCCGAACCGGGCATTCCAGCTCTGGTAGCTCCGGGGCCCGGCCCAGCGATCCAGAAACCGGGTGAAGCCGGGGTTACGGGACGTGAAGTACTGGGCGCCGATATCGGCGGAGCCGTTCGCCACGCGCTTGGACGCCAGTCGACCACCGGGGCCGCGACTTTTCTCGAATACCCGGACATTATGGCCCGAATCGCCAAGAAGAATTGCGGCCGTCAGCCCCGCCAGCCCTGAACCAATAACCGCGATGCTGCGTATTGATGTGGTGTCTGATGTTACTTCACGCATGGTTGTATATGACCCGGGTAAATAGTTCCTGAATCCGTGACTTCAACGAGCTGAACTCACGCCCAAAGCCTGAAACCGCAAGGCCTCTGGCGGTATAATAGTGTATGACATTCATTCACCCAGTTAGTGCTTTCGGCTCATGCGTACCTTCACTCTCCAGCAATCC
>JAJUKC010000032.1 GCA_029264995.1 Marinobacter sp.
CGCAGCCGCCAGTGCCGGGGCATCGTTGATGCCATCGCCGACCATGGCCACGGTGTAGCCTTTGCCCCGCATTTCGCTGACCACCTCGGCCTTGTCCTCGGGCAGCACCTCGGCCCGGTAGTCATCGATGCCGGCCTTGGCCGCAATGGCCTTGGCGGTGGCATCGACATCGCCGGTGACCATCATCACCTTGATGCCAGTGTCGTGAAGGCGCCGGATGGCAGCCTCGGAATCCGGTTTAATGGCATCTGCCACGCCGATGACACCCAGCACTTGCTGGCCCACCGCCAGGAACAGCGGCGTGCCGGCTTCCCGGGTAATGGTTTTGGCGGCATCATCCAGTGCCTCGACAGACAGCCCTTCGGCTTCCAGCCAGCGCCGATTGCCCAGGCGTACCGGTTCGCTATCAAGCTTGCCTTGCACACCTTTGCCATTGAGTGCTTCGAAGCTGGAGACTGGTTCTGGCTCAATATCGTTCTCACGAGCCCTGTCCAGAATGGCTTCTGCCAGCGGATGCTCGGAATGCTGCTCCAGCCCGGCGGCTAATGCCAGCAGGCGCGTCTCATCGCCGTTTGTCGCGTGCACCCGGGTTACCGCCGGATGGCCCTCGGTAATAGTGCCGGTTTTATCCAGAATCACCAGATCGATTTTTCCGGCAGTCTGCAAGGCATCGCCCTGGCGAATCAGCGCACCGTACTCTGCTGCCTTGCCGACACCCACCATCACCGACATGGGCGTGGCCAGCCCCAACGCGCAGGGGCAGGCAATGATCAGTACCGTGGTGGCGGCCACCATCATGTGCACCACCGCCGGCTCCGGCCCGACGTTGTACCAGACCAGCGCCGACACCACGGCAATCAGCATCACCGTGGGCACGAACACCGAAGAGATCTTGTCTGCCAGCCGGCCAATGGCGGGTTTCGAGCCCTGGGCCTTCTTCACCAGCTTGATGATCTGGGCCAGCGCGGTCTCGCTGCCCACCCGGGTAGCTTCATAAATAATCGAGCCGTGGGTGTTCAGAGTACCGGCCGAGACCTCATCGCCTTCGCCCTTGCCCACCGGCATGGGCTCACCGGTCAGCATGCTTTCATCAATGCGGGTGGTGCCTTCGGCAATCACCCCGTCTACCGGCAGCTTCTCCCCCGGGCGCACCCGGATGCGATCGCCTTTCTGAACCTCTTCAACGGGAATGTCCTGCTCCTGGCCATCGCGGATCACCCGGGCCGTCTTCGCCCGCAAATCCAGCAACCGGCGCACCGCTTCCGAGGTCTTGCCCTTGGCCCGTAACTCCAGGGCCTGGCCCAGATTGATCAGGCCAATGATCATCGCTGAGGCCTCAAAATACACATGGCGCGCCATCTCCGGCAGCGCCTCCGGCGCACTGGCCACCACGATCGAATATAGCCAGGCGGTGCCGGTACCCAGAGCAATCAGCGTGTCCATATTGGCGTTATGATGTTTGAACGCCTTCCAGGCCCCGGTGTAGAAATGCCCGCCGGTGGCAATCATCACCCCCAGAGTGAGAATGCCCAGATTGATCCAGGTAAGCTGATTTGCCTCGGTTACCATCATCGAGCCGAAGCCCATGCCCCAGATCATCAACCCAAGGCCCAGCCCCAGACTGATCGCCATCTTTACCAGCAATACCTTGTACTGCTTCTTGTCTTCTTCCTGCTTGCGGTCGTCGGCGGCATCCGGGTCTTCAATCACCCGGGCACCATAACCCGCACTCTCCACCGCCTGCACCAGCGCCTGCGGATCGGCATCGCCGCTGGCGGTGGCGGTATTGTCCGCCAGATTCATATGGGCGTGCGTGACACCGGGGACCGACATCAACGCCTTCTCAATGGTATTCACACAGGATGCACAGGTGGCCCCGCTGACCGCCAGCGCGATCTGTCCGTCGCCGGCATCCGATGGCTCGACGTCGGACGAGGTAGCTGGTGTATCCGGGTCCGGCGCCTTAGCAGCGGCGGACTTGCCTTTTTTGGATGCGCAGCAACTGCCGGAGGGTTCGCTATGAACCAAAGGCTCCGCCGGGTAGCCAGCCTCTGTCACAATCCGTGCCGCCTCGGCGCTATCCACGCCCTCTGGCAGGGCCACAGTCTGTTCGTCGAGATTCACCTCAACCCGCTCGGTGCTACCGGTCAGCGGTTCCAGAGCATGACGAATCTTCTTCGCACAACCCTGACAAGAGGCGCCGGAAATACTCAGCGCTGTTTTCAGAACCGATGCTTCACTCATCACTCAAGACTCCTCACAGCAGGATGATGACGAAGGATCATCCCAATGTTCGATTAACCGACAAATCGTATGTCCATCCGGCGTTCCATCGGGCATCTCCTGCCAGGTGGACAGGGCCGACACCATCCGCGCCCGCAACTTCTGCAACTCCGAAATCTCCCGCTCAACCTCCGCCAGCCGCTGCTGGAACACATCCCGAACCATCGGGCAGGGCGAATGATGGTCGTCCGCCTGCTCCAGAATCTGCCGGATCTCCGGCAGCGAAAACCCCAGCTGCCGTGCCTTGCGGGCAAACCGCAACCGGCGCAAATCCTCGGCATCGTATTGCTGATAGTTGTTGTCCGGATTGCGAGTAGGGCGCAACAAACCCTCCCGGGTGTAAAACCGGACGGTATCCGGGTTAACCCCGGCGGCGGTAGCGATTTCTTTGACTTTCATAAGCAACGTCCAGCAAAAAACGAAAACCAGATACCGGGAATCCACGAATCAAGTCAGCGGAGTGCTGGTGCGGGGGTAGCCTTTCCGAAAATGTTCGGAGCCATGGATGGCGGAGACAAGCGTACAGGGATGTACTCGCAGCGGTTTTCGGAAAGGCTACCCCCGTGCCGGCACGGCAAACTCACTACGTTGAAGATTAGACTAAAACCTGTGACCAACTCACAGGTCAAAGGTTTTCGGAGAGAAATTCAGGAAGAAGCGTTTTTCGAACGCAGAAACACACCACAGGACTTGCACTGATCCGGCGCCATCAGCTTCGCCTGCCAGCCAATTTTCACACCACAGGCGGGGCACCTCAGCCGCAACTGCAGAACCACAATCGGCGCCACCAGCAACGCCAGAATAACCCCCAGCGACCCCCAGTCATCGCCGGACGACAGCCCCAACTGACTGCTGAACACCAGCACCACAATCAACGCCACAAACGCAAACACAAAATAATTCCGGTTCCACCGCTCCCAGCGGCGAAGCTGTGCATCCTGCTCCAAAGTCAGATATCTGGCCGACATAATGCTCTCGTGACAAACCGTTGAAAGTGAAGTGTGGAGTTCTGGCCCGGTAATTACAAACCGGAATCCACGGGCAGGCCCGGGATCAGAATACCCTCGGCCAGTGCGCGCTCAAGATCGGCCGCCGGAATCGGCCGGCTGATCAGGTAGCCCTGGGCCAGATTGCATCGGTGCGCCTTCAGGAAATTCAGCTGTTCCTCCGTCTCGACGCCTTCAGCCACTACCTGAATGCCCAGGTTGTGGGCCAGATTGATCACCGCCCGGGTAATCACTGCATCATCGTGACGCTCGGTGACATCGGTAATGAACGACCGGTCAATCTTCAGCAGGTCGACCGGGAAATCCCTCAGATAACCCAGCGACGAGTAACCAACCCCGAAGTCATCAATCGCCAGATGCACACCCAACTGGTGCAGCTGGGATAACTGATTGAGGTTGTGCTCGATGTTCTGGATAAAGATTTCCTCAGTCAGCTCCACCTCCAGCCGGGACGGATCCACCGCCTCCGATGCCAGGGTTGAACGGATATGGTTAATCAGGGAATCATCATCCAGTTCGCGGCCGGACAGATTCACCGCGACTCTCAGGTGCTCACAGGGCGTGCCTTTCCAGCGCGCCAGTTGACGGCAGGCGGCCAGTACCACCCAGCGGCCAATCTCGGTAATCCGGCCGCTTTCCTCAGCCAGCGGAATAAACTCCACCGGAGGCAGGAGTCCGCGAACCGGGTGTTGCCAGCGAATCAGCGCCTCGACACTGTTGATCTCGCCGGTGTCGAGATTGAGCTGGGGCTGGAAGTAGAGCACGAATTCATCATTGGCAAGCGCCTGGCTCAGGTCACGGTCCAGCTCAAGACGCAGCACTTCGCGGTCCTGCATGCCCTCGGTATAGAACTGGTACGTATTACGGCCCTGCTCCTTGGCCCGGTACAGGGCAATATCGGCATTGCGCAACAGCGTATCCGCGTCCAGACCACTCTGGGGATAAACCGCCACACCCATGGTCGCGGTAATACTGTGGGCCTCGCCCTGCACCTCGAACGGAGCGGCGAAACACTGTTTGATCTGGCCCAGCAGGTGAATCACATCATCAATATCATCCACCTGTTGCTGACACACCATGAACTCGTCACCACCGGAGTAGGCGACCAGTACCCGCTCATTGCTCAACCCGTTCAGGCGTTCAGACACCTTGATCAGAAGCTCATCCCCGAACTGATGCCCGAGGGAATCGTTAAGCATCTGAAAGCGGTCAAGATCCAGCATCACCAGGGCGATTTGCCGCATCTGCCGGTCGGCAATGTTGATGGTGTGGGCGAGATCTTCCATAAAGAAACGGCGATTGGCCAGGCCCGTCAGGGTATCGGTGGATTCCAGTCTCTGCAGATCCACTTGTATTGCTTTACGCTGATCGATTTCCTGTTCCAGTTCCCGCCGGGTTTTCAGCAGGGCCTGGTTGCGTTTCAGAATCAGCTGTACCAGCAGGGTGGTGAGGCTGGTCAGTAGTCCCATCAGCAGCAGGCTGGTGAAGGTCATGCCGGGCCAGTTGCTGCGCTGGCGTTCCACCCAGCTGGTGCTGGGGCTGAGCGTCAAAGTCCAGTCCAGTGACGGCAGATCAACCGGAACCGAATGGCTAAGACTGCCATCAATGTCGGCAGAGGCATTCAGCAGGTAGCCTTCCTGCCCGGCCTGACGGATTTCTACCCGGAAATTATCCAGGACCCGGTTGGTCAATAGCTGGCGGGCCAGAACCTCCATGCGGAAAACGCCGGCAATAAAACCGTTGTTACTTTCGCCGCTGCCAACCGGGTAATAAATCACCATACCCTTGCCGCCCTGGCGCAGGTCGATGATCCCGGACAGGTCGTAGCGGCCAGTTGCGGCAGCGTGTGCTAGGGCGTCCCGGCGTTGATCATTGAAGGCAACGTTGTAGCCGATAACATCCTGGTTGCTGTCCAGAGGTTCCAGCCAGCGAATGATGTAATTGCGGTCTATCCATTCAATGGCCTGGTACACGCCGAAGTCGTTCAGATAATTGCGGGCATCGGCCCGCCAGAGCGGTTCAGTAGTGGCAATGTTGGTTTCCATGCGCCGGGCCATTCTGCCGATGGCATCGACATGCACCATGAATTCGCGTTGCAGGTTGCTGGCCAGAGCGCGGGCTTCATTGACGAGGTTGGCCTGGATCTGGTGGGTATTCTGCTGGATCAGGCCAACCCGGAGCCCGGTGGCAATACCCAGAAACACCAGGAAGATCAGAACCGGGAAAACCGGGCTCATCAGCGCGCGCACGACCAGTCTGATGGATGTCTCGGGTTTCGCCACATTATGCTCCGGTGTGGTTGGCTTCGGGTGCACCTGATTTAACGGCAGGCACGGCCAGATTATGAGTGATTTGCAATGGTCTTGGCCATTAGCTGTTTGACTCGGCCTTCCAGAGAGATACCGAAAGCGCCATCCGGCAGCGGCGCCTTGATTTCTCTGGCGGGGCCGTCTGTGGTGGTCTGGCTGCCCAGGTCTATTACCCGGGGCGTGATTGGATGTTTATTGTCATCCAGCAAAATCTCCACTTTCGGCTTTAGCTTGCGTCCCGGGTGGGTGCTGACCACCAGGGCCACTTCACCGGTATTCAGTTCCACCAGGCTGCCCGGTGGATAAATCCCGATCATCCGGATAAAGGCCTCCACCATGTCGGCATCAAACTGCTGAGCACGATTTTTATACAGGATGCGAACGGCATCGGCTGGTGACATGCCGTCACGGTAGCAGCGGTCGCTGGTCATGGCATCGTAGGCGTCGACGATGGCGATCAGGCGGGCAAACCGGCTGATCTGCCACTCCGGCAACTGTTGTGGATAACCCCGGCCGTCGATACGTTCATGGTGATGCAGGGTCACATCGCTGATGATCGGGTCCAGGCTTGGGTCCTGTTTCAGGAGTTCATGGCCCAGGGTGGTGTGTTTCCGCATCACCTCATATTCCTGGGGGGATAACGGCCCGGGTTTGTTGAGGATCTCGTCCGGCACCCGCAATTTGCCGATATCGTGTAAGAGCCCGCACATGCCGGCCACTTCCAGGTCATCCTCGGGCAGGCCCAGGAAACGGGCAAAGGCCACGGTAAAAATGGCGACGCGTAAACAGTGTTCGGCGGTATAGGCGTCCCGGTGCTTGATCCGTGCCATCCAGAACATGGCACTGGCGTTGGCTTTGACGCTGTCCACGCAGGACCGGATCAGTGGTCGGGCAGAGGCCAGCTCCAGATCGTTGTGCTGCTCGATGTCCCGGATTGCCTTCTCCACGAATTGCTGGGTTCGGCTCCAGGTGTCAGCAGCCCGGGGCAGTTCCTGTTCGAGCGTGCGGGTTTCCTGCAGGGGTTCGGTGGTGCGTTGCTTCAGGTGGGGAATCTGATCCAGAATCGGGGCCAGCTTTTCAGCCTCATCTTCGACCACCACCCAGGCGCAATACTGGCGCAGTACCCGGGCTTCGGCCTCCGTCTGCAGGGTGAAACCCTGGAACAGGACCGGCACTTCGGTCCAGGGGCGGTCAAGCTTGACCACTTTCATGCCGGACTGTAGCAGGTCCACAGGCAGGCGCACCCGTTCCAGTACAACGTCTGCAGACGCCTTGGAGGTGCTCTGAACATCGCGGCCTTTAGCGGCTGCTCTGGATTTGCCTGGTTTACTTCGGAACCACATGGCCCTGCCAGTCTTCGAATTATTGTTCAAAGAGTATGTCAGACTGTCGCAATTGGTAACAGTTACGATCTGAAACTGTGATCTGGCTCTTGATCCAGCTCAGGTTTGGTAGCCGGTCTTCATGCCGGCTACTGATATCAGGCAGGCGCCAGGGATGGTCAGGCAGGTCAGCGTTTGGCAGGGGTGCGCAGGCCGTGCCGTGGAATCTCCTGCTTGGGACAGCGATCCATCACTACCGTCAGGCCGGCGGCTTCGGCGCGCCGGGCGCCGGTTTCATTGATCACGCCGATCTGCAGCCAGAGCACCGGAACCTTCTGCTCAATGGCCTGGTCGATTACCGCATCGGTGCGCTCCGGGGCCAGGAACAGTTCCACCATATCCACTGGCTCCGGCAGCGAGGCGAGATCTGCATAGACGGTTTCGCCCAGAACCTGTTGCCCGGCCAGGCGCGGATTCACCGGAATCACCCGGTAGCCCTGGTGCTGTAGGTATTCCATCACCTCATGGGACGGCCGGTTGGTCTTCTCGCTGGCTCCCACGAGGGCGATGGTATTAACCGATTCCAGGATCTCCCGGATCTGTTCGGGGCTGTTGCTGGGCATGATGCAGATTCTCCTAGTCGCGACTGGCTTCCAACGTCACGGAAACCGATTCCGCATAACGTAGCGCATGGGGCTTGTCGATTTCTACCTCGGCCCAACGCACGGCGCCATGTTCCATGACGATGGTCAATACTTCGTGGGTCAGGCGCTCCAGCAAGGCGAACCGCTGGCCGTCTACATGGGCGATAATCTGCTTGGTAATGGTGCGGTAGTTGAGCGCAGCAGAGATTTCATTGCGCTCGATAGCCTCCGAGGCATCGTAGGTCAGGCAAACGTTAATCACCACATCCTGCTGGTTGTTGATCTCTTCTTCCTTGATGCCGATATAGGCGCGCAGAAGAAGGTTCTTGATCTGGACACGGGCCAGCGGTTTCTGGGCGTTTGCCATAACAACTCCCTGGAGTCAGTCGGGTGTTAGCGGTTGCTGGAAATCAGATTCAGGAACTCGGTCCGGGTTGCCTGGGATTTGCGGAACTGCCCGAGCATCATGGAGGTTTTCATGCGCGAGTTCTGCTTCTCGACGCCGCGCATCATCATGCACATGTGCTGGGCTTCAATGACCACCGCAACGCCCTTGGCCTGGGTGACGCTCTCGATGGCCTCGGCAATCTGCCGGGTCAGGTTTTCCTGAATCTGTAACCGGCGGGCATACATGTCGACGATGCGGGCAAACTTGGACAAGCCCAGCACCTTGCCCTGGGGCAAATAGGCGATGTGGCACTTGCCGATGAAGGGCAGCATATGGTGTTCGCACATGCTGTACAGCTCGATGTCCTGAATCACCACCATTTCGTCCATGGCGGATTCAAACACGGCGTTATTGACCAGCTCTTCGAGGTCCTGCTGGTAGCCGCGGGTGAGGAACTGCATGGCCTTGGCTGCACGCATGGGCGTATTCTGGAGGCCTTCTCGATCCGGGTCTTCGCCCAGGCCCTGGATAATGGTGCGGTAGTGATCGGCCAGATCATCAAGGGGTAGAGACATAATCGATTCCGGTTTGGGGTGTCTGAAAAAGGCCAAAGCTTAAGGCAATTCGCCGGGTATCTCCATGGTTTACGTCTGTGGCTCTGAAAAGGACCACCGCACAGGACGCCAAAGGCGATATGGCCGTGGCCGCAGCTTTGCACTAAAGTGTGAGGGTTTCGGGTACGGTCATGGATTGCACATGGAACAGGTGATACCGGGTTCAGAAGTGGCGGCGTCTGGTCGCCAGGACACATTTACGCTGGAAGCCTGGCAGCAGGCTGGCAAATGGTTCAGTTACGAGGGCCACGCCATCTTCAGCCGCATGGGCGGGCAGGGGGAGCCGCTGGTTCTGCTGCACGGCTTTCCGACCGCGAGCTGGGACTGGAGCCGAATCTGGCCCATGCTGGTGCGCGAGCATAACCTGCTGACCCTGGACATGCTCGGTTTCGGCTTTTCCGACAAACCGCTGCATTATTCCTACAGTATCGAAGATCAGGCGGATCTGATTCAGGGCTGGATTGAGGGACTGGGTCTGGAGCAGGTGCACCTGTTCGGACATGACTACGGCACCACGGTTGTACAGGAATTGCTGGCCCGGGAGCAGGAGGGCGAGTTGTCGTTTGCCATCGGCAGTGTCTGCCTGCTTAACGGTGGCCTGTTTCCGGAAGTTCACCAGCCCCTGTTTATCCAGAAGATTCTGCGCAGCCCCCTGGGTGGCCTCATTGGCCGGGGCCTCAGCCGATCGCTCTTCGAACGCAACTTCCGCCGTCTGTTCGGGGCGCGTAATCCGCCGGGCCGGCAGGACATGGACGACTTCTGGCATCTGCTGAACTACAACAACGGCCGGGGCGTGCTGCATCGCCTGATCCAGTTCATGGAGGAGCGTCGTTGTCACCGCAACCGCTGGGTCGGAGCGCTGCAAAAGGCGGAGCAGCCCATGCGGCTGATTTCCGGTGGTGTCGACCCGGTGTCCGGCGCCGCCATGGCACGGCGCTATCGGGAACTGATCCCTCAGGCCGACGTGGTGGTGTTACGCAATGTCGGGCATTACCCCCACTTTGAGCAACCCTGGGACGTCTACAGCGCGTATCGGGAGTTTCGTAAGGCGCAGTAGCCAGCTCAGGCCGGTGTGGTGCCGCCGGTGGTCGGGTCTGCCAGTGGTGCCGGATCCAGGATGTCCTCCTGGCTGGCGAGCCTGGGGGCGTTCACCACCTGATTCCGGCCACGGGATTTTGCTTCGTATAGGGCCTGGTCTGCCCGGTTGAGCCACACCGACCAGGTCTCGCCCTGGGTAACTTCCGCCACGCTGGCACTGGCGGTTACCCGGATATCGTCCAGGAACGGTCGTGCGCTGATGCTGGTCAACAATTGGTGTGCCAGGGTGTCGGCGTCTTTCTGGCGGGTTTCCGGGAGCACGACCATGAATTCTTCGCCGCCGATACGGAACAGCTGATCACTCTCCCGCAGGCGCTTGCGTACCCGCAGCGCCATTTCCTTGAGTACTTTGTCACCGGCCAGGTGGCCCCAGCGGTCATTGACGGTCTTGAAGTAATCCAGGTCGATCAGCACCAGACTGGAGACCCGCTCATAGCGTTCCCGCATCTGAATCTGGCTGTTCAGAATGTCGGCCAGCTGGGAGCGGTTCAGGCAGCCGGTCAGTGGATCGGTTGTCGCCAGGCGGGTGAGCTCGGCCTGCAGGCGCCCCACCAGCCAGGCAAAGATCATGGCAAACAGGCAGCTGAGACCGAGGGAAAAAGTGATACGCCAGAAGTCGGCCTCTGGAAACTTGAAGAATGACACCACCGCCATGACCGAGACAAACACGATATTGCAGAAAATGGCTTCACGCAGGGGCAGCAGGAAAAACAGGGCAATGGCGGCGGGGTAGGCCCAGTAGAGCCCGGCATGGCCATTGATGAAGGTGGAATAGGCTGCGCACACCACGGCCAGAATGGGGAACAGGCGGCCTTTGAAGAAATAGGTGCTTCGAAAACGCAGGAATGCGATCACCAGGGCCGCGTTGGCGCAGAACAGAATCAACAGGGATGACAGCAGCACGTTGCCATGCTGCCACTGCACCATGACCAGGGGAGCGACCGCAATAAACGCCCAGATGTGCAAGTGATAGACCAGCTGCCGCTTGAACCCGAGAACAGCCAGGGTCGGGTTGGTTGCCAGGGTATTTGGCGAGGCAAAAAGATTCACAGCCTACTCCCGCTGTTCATAACCGGCATGTTTCCGTTTGTAATCGATGGCTCCAGTCTAGCACGGAGTGTGATGGGCGAAGGCAAAAACCACGGATCGACATAATTCGTAAAAACTATGCCGGAGGCACCTGTTATTCAGAATATACATAGCCGTCATGAATTCTGTTCAGTTGGCCGTCTCCAGCCGGTCGGATACACTCGCCGGACACTTCAGGGGAGAAAGGAATGACTGCCATTCACAGCCGGATGCCGGCACTGACCATCCGAGCGGGACGCCGGGCTTTGCAGCGCCTGCAGCAAAAACCGCTGGGGCCCGAAGATGTTCACGTGATTCCGGGGGCAGCCGGTGGCCCGAAGGCGCTGGGAATCAGTGGCCTGGACAAAGCCATTTTTGGTGACTGGTTGCCGCAGGCTCCCCAGGAAAGGGCCCTGATCGGATCTTCCATCGGCAGCTGGCGGTTTGCCGCCATTGCCTCTTCAGATGATCCCAAGGCCCAGTTGGCCCGCCTGGCGGAGCTTTACACCAGCCAGCGATTTGCCAAAGGCGTCAGCGCTGCGGAAATCTCCCGCAAAAGTATATTGTTTCTGGAGGAACTGCTGGGGGGCCGGGAAGACTACTTGCTCAGCCATCCCTGGTACCGACTGAACATTGTGGTGGTGCGCAGTCTTGGCCTGTTGCAGCACGATACCCGTGGTCGGCTAAGCCTCGGGTTGATGCGGGCCATCAGCGCCAACATGGTCAGCCGCCGGCATCTGGGTCGTTTTATGGAACGTGGCATTGTGCACGATGCCCGGGGCCGCGCACCGGTCTCCAGTCTGGTGGATTTCCCCAGCCATGAAGTGCCCCTGAGCCGGGATAACCTGTTGCCCGCCCTGCTGGCCTCCGCTTCCATTCCTCTGGTGATGTCCGGAGTCCGCAATATTCCGGGCGCGCCAGAGGGTGTATACCGGGATGGCGGGCTGCTCGATTATCACCTCGACCTGCCTTACCAGCAGCCCGGCGTTATCCTCTATCCGCACTTCACGGATCGTGTGGTTCCTGGCTGGTTCGATAAAACCCTGCCCTGGCGCCGGGGGGATGCCAGCCGGCTACAGGATGTCTTGCTGGTATCGCCGTCACCGGACTACCTGGCAACCCTGCCGGATCGCAAACTGCCGGACCGAAAGGATTTCGAGAAATACGCCGGCGACGATGCCGGTCGCGAACGAGCCTGGCGTGGAGCGATCGCGGAGAGTGACCGGTTGGGTGATGAGTTTCTGGAACTGGTTGAGAGCGGGCGTCTGCTGGACCGGATTCAGCCCTTGTGAGTCGCTGGTAGATCGCACAGGCCGTCTATTCTGATCCTAGTCCGGGGAAGCACTGAGCCGAAAGCCGGTAACGCCGTGGACCGGATCCTTGATGGTTTTCAGGCGCAGGCATACCCGCACTGGCGGGGCGTCGTCGGCTCCGATCAGTGCCAGATCGGTTCGGGTCAGGTCTTCCTCGCCGCGGGCGCTGTCCAGACTTTCCCGGAATCGGCTGCGGTCTTGTTCGGATACCAGTTGTTCAAACGGCTGATCGGTCAGGTCTGAGGGCGCGCGACCGAGCAGGTCGGCCACCTGGGCGGATACAAACCCAATGCGCCCCTGGTGATCCAGTTCGGCGATTACCGCTCCCCCCAGCCGGACCAGATCCCGGCTTCTTGCTTCGCTGTCGTTCAGGGCATGCCTGAGCACAGACTTCTCCACCTGCAGATTGGTGATCTGTTGTTCGTCGCGATCAAGTTGTGCCTGTAGCTGCCGGTTTCTGGCATTGCTGATGGCCAGGCGACGGCAGGCGATCAGCATCAGTAAGGCTGCGAGTACCGAGATACCGGCGCCTGCTGTCAGAATCTGCCAGCGCGCCAGGTTCGAGGTCTGGTCTATCCACCCGGCATTGGGCGTGGTGGTGACCATCCAGTGCCGGCCGGGCAGCGTCAGCTCGGTGCGTAGGGCCTCGGAATTCCGGGGCTCATCCACGTTGCCGAGCTCCAGTACAGCCTGTTTGGTGTGCCTGGCGAGAGTATCGATTCGAAGCTGCAGCCCCTCGGGAAGATCCGCCGCCAGAGATGACGACAGCGACGAAGGCAGATGGTGCCCTGGCGTTTGTTGTAGTCGGGCTGCGATGGTCGCAACCAGGGCCTGATGCCTGACATGGTAGGCCTCCAGGCCAAGGTCGGCGATAGTTCGCGCCAGGGCGTTGGCCAGTGCCACTGACACCAGTAGGCCGATACCCAGGACAACCCCGGGCATCCAGAGACCCGGCCAGAGCCGGAATCGGGCGCCGGGTGTGTTACGAAGGTCGCTGTCCATGCTGGTGTGCTCCCGCGAGGCTTTTGCTGCTCGGATACCGCCTAACTTTAGACCAGCAATACCGGCCCGGCAATTCAGGCGCCGCCCAGGGCTGGCGGCGCGGATCGTCAGTGCCGGCTCTGGCGGGCACCTGCATACACCATCAGGAACACCAGAAATGCAGTGACCACCACCGATGGTCCGGCCGGGGTGTCCAGGTACCAGGACAGGGTCAGTCCGCCGGAGACCGCCATCACCCCGAAGACCACCGCCAGGGCGGTCATGTGCTCGGGGTTGTGGGCCAGGCGGCGTGCGGTTGCGGCCGGAATGATCAGCAGGGCGGTAATCAGCAGGACGCCGACAATCTTCATGGCCACTGCAATCACCAGCGAGAACATCAGCATCAGCGCCAGCCGCAGGCGTTCCACCGGAATCCCTTCAACCCGCGCCAGTTCCTCATGAATGGTGCTCATCAGCAGGCCGCGCCAGAGTAAGGCCAGCAGGGTCAGGACAAAGGCGGCGCCACCGTAGATCCAGACCAGATCCTGTCGGGTCATGGCCAGCAGATCGCCAAACAGCAGGCCAGTCAGGTCCACCCTGACGTCCGGCATGAAACTCAGCGCTACCAGGCCAATGGCCAGCGCGCTGTGCGCCAGGATGCCGAGCAGGGTATCGGTAGCCAGGGTGCGGGTCCGGGACAGCAGCACCAGGGCCAGCGCAATGAGCACACAGGTAATCACCACACCCAGATTCAAAGGCACGCTGATCAGAAAACTAAGCGCGATGCCCAGCAGGGCCGAATGGGCCAGCGTATCTCCAAAATAGGCCATGCGACGCCAGACTACGAAGCAGCCAAGGGGACCGGCCACCAAAGCCACGCCCAGGCCGCCGAGCAGCGCCCGCCAGAAAAAGTCGCCCAGTACCGCATCAATGATGGTCATGGCTGCAACCTTCGTGGGCGTCCGCGGAAGAGACCACATCACCATGGAGGTTGTGGCGATGGTTGTGATGGTGGTGATAGACCGCCAGTGACTCGGCAACCTGATGACCGAAGGTTTCCACAAACGCCGGGTCCCGGGAAATATCCTCCGGATACCCGCTGCAACATACGTGCTGATTGAGGCAGATAACCCGGTCTGTGGCCGCCATCACCAGATGCAGATCATGGGAGATCATGATGATACCGCAGTTCAGCTCATCCCGAAGCTGGCGAATCAGATCGTAGAGTGTGGCCTGGCCATTGATATCGACCCCCTGGGCGGGTTCGTCCAGCACCAGCAGATCGGGTTTCCGGGCCAGTGCCCGGGCGAGCAGCAGCCGTTGCTTTTCGCCGCCGGACAGGTGGTGGACGGAGGCATCCAGTAGATGCGCGACCCCGGTCCTTTCCAGCGCTGCCTTGCAGTCTGACAGTGCACGTCCGCTGAGCAGCATGAAGCGCCGGACACTCAGTGGCAGAGTGGGCTCCAGAGTCAGGTGCTGGGGTACGTAACCGATCACCAGGCCGGGCGCTACCGATAACCGGCCGCTGGTCGCCCGCTGAATCCCCAGAACGGTTTTGATCAGCGTGGTTTTGCCGGCACCGTTCGGGCCGATGATGGTGACGATGTCGCCCCGGCTCACGGTCAGGTTGACCCGATCAACCACCGGCCGGTCGTCAAATGCCACCGTGACCTGTTCAAGCCGGACCAGGGGCTCAGTCATTCGTTTGCTCCCCCTGACAGCGGGGGCAGAGGCCAGCCACTTCCAGGGTAACGTCGTCTGGCAGGAACGCTTCTGCTCGCGCCGCGGACTCGATGGCCTGGTTAACGTCCGGCATGGCCAGTTCCAGCACCGTGCCGCATTGCCGGCAGATCAGAAAGGTGCCGCGATGATGCTCACCGGCATGGGCACAGCCGACGAAGGCGTTGAGCGAGGCAATCCGGTGGATCAGGCCATGTTGAAGCAGAAAGTCCAGGGCCCGGTAGACCGTAGGCGGCGCGGCGTTGTGTCCATCCGAGGCCAGCTTGGCCAGGATATCGTAGGCGCCCAGCGGCTTGTGGGATTGCCAGATAAGCTCCAGTACCCGTTCCCGGATCGGCGTCAGACGGGCGTTTTCATCGCGGCAAATCGTGCGGGCATCGGACAGTGCCTGGGCGACACAGGCCTGATGGTTATGGGGGCGGTAGGGCAGTGCGCGTTCCGGCATGGCGTGGATCCTGCAAAATTTGCAACATTATAACATTTGCAGGCGGCCATGCCATGCCAACCACAGGCTCAGTGACGTGCGTCGACGGCCAGGGATTCCAGGTATTCCAGATTCGGGATCCAGGCTGGCTCACCGTCCACTTCCACCTGCATCAGGTCCGCAGGGCCGGGGTCGCCGTCCAGTTGCCGGATCTGATCTTCCATCAGGCGCGCCTGGCTGGGAATGCCCTGGGTGACCAGAGCCATGAACGGGGCACTCTGGTGATTCGGGCCAATGGTATTGAGGACAATGATGCGGCCACGGTTGTCACCGGGGATGATGAGCTTGTTGCCGTTGGCGGCATCGTAGGAAATGACCGGCAGTGTAAGCCCGCGCCAGTCCAGAAATCCTGCCAGCCAGTCTGGTGTGTTGGCACCGGCATCGTTGCTGTTGAAATCCACCACCTCGGCAATGGAGACGTTGGGCAGCAGGAGCTGGCGGTCCGAGACCGGTATCATGACGCAGGACAGGGATTGGCTGTTTTCACTCATTGCTTGTTACCTCAGGCGGAATCCCGTTTTTGCCGGCCCTTGAGCAGGCAGTTGTTCTCAATGACTTTTACCAGTTCCCTGGCCAGTTGCTCCGGAGTGCCACAGAAACTGGCGCAGCCGGTGGCGGCCACCGAATCGGGCATGGAGCTGTTTCCACAACTGGTGCTTTCCTGAACCCAGATGCGGCTGCCATAGGCCTTCAGCATGGGCGCGGCGATAGCGCCGTCGTTGCCCATGCCGGAAAACAGGATGGCGTGGCAGTGTTTGCCATAGTAATCCGCCACGTTCAGCAGCACCTGATCTATGGATGGTCCATAAGGGCCGGGCCAGGGGTGACTCAGTTCCGTCAGCTGGCCCTGGCGATCAAAAGACCACTCCCGTTCAACCGGTATCAGCACCACATCGCCGTTGCGAACCCGATAACCCTCCTCGGCCCGCTTGAGTGAATAATGGGCGTGCCGGCCCAGAACCCGAGTGAGGACTTCGGTAAAATTGCCATCAATATGTTGGGCGTAGATAAACCCGACCGGCAGCCTCGGCGGCAGGTGATCGAGAAACGTCTTCACCGCTGCGGGACCGCCCAGCGAGGCTCCGAGAATCCAGACTTCCTCAGCCACCGAACCCGGTGCTGCCGGAGTTATCCAGTGTGGCAGCGTAGGCGCATCCACCGCATCTGGCGTGGACTCGGCCAGCTCTTCAATATCGGTGGCGGTATCCAGCTGTTCCAGATGCCCGAGCTGCTTTTCCAGCTTGTCGAGCAGCCGGCGTTCCCAGCGGAAGTATTCCGTGGTGCCGGGCTTGGGAGCCTGGTCCAGGCCGAACAACACCGGTGCTTCAGTGTTCTCCAGCAGGTGCTCGAACAGCGCCGGGTGGTCCGCTTCGTCTTCCAGGGTCACCAGCCAGAGTGCTGCGTCCGGAAACGCCGGGTAGTCCATCAGCCGCCCCGGGTCTCCGGAGAAGCTGACGTCCAGGCCAAATTTTCCGGTCGCCGCCTGCAGCCGATGCCGTTGCAGCACCACATCGGACACAATCCCGACGCCAGGCCGGCCGTTAGGGCCGGCCATCACCGGTTCCCGGTCAGCCGCTTGATGGTGTCAAGCAGCTCGGTTTCCTGGAACGGCTTGCCAAGGTACTCGTTGACCCCGATGGCCAGCGCACGTTCCCGGTGCTTCTCGCCTGTCCGCGAGGTGATCATGCAGATCGGCGTATCTTTCAGGTTGTCGTCGTGACGCACAAAGCTGGCCACTTCGAAACCATCCATGCGGGGCATTTCGATATCGAGCAGGATGATGTCCGGCCGATGATCCTGAAGCTGGGCAACAGCGTCGAGGCCATCTTTGGCGGTCACCACTTCCATGCCATTGCGCTCCAGCAGACGGGACGTCACCTTGCGCACCGTAACGGAATCGTCCACCACCATAACCGTCGTGGCTTTTTCCTCGTAACGGGCGCTCTCCCTTGCCTTTTCCACGTTCGCCAGGCGCTGACGTTCGGACAGTATGTCGGAACGGATCATCGCCGGAAGGTCGAGAATCACAACCACGTTACCGTCACCGAGAATGGTGGCACCGGAAACGCCCCGGACAGAACTGAACTGGGGCCCGAGGGATTTAACCACGATTTCCCGGCTACCCATTAGCTGATCCACCTGCAGAGCCATGGGCTGCTCGGCGCCACGCACCAGAATGACCGGCAGCGGCAGGGCCTGACCCTGAAGCTTGGGCTGGTGGTCGCTGTTGAGCAGGCTGCCCAGGTACTGCAGGCGATACTGCTGGCCGGCATACTCGTACATGGGGGCGTCTGGCTTGTAGTACTCTTCCAGCTCGTAGGTGCTGACCCGGACAATACCTTCGATGGTGTTGAGCGGGATGGCGTAGAAATCTTCCCCGGTGGACACCATCAATGCCCGGTTGACCGACACGGTGAACGGCAGGCGTACGGTGAAGGTGGTGCCACGGCCCAGGGCGGAATCGATGTCGAGGCTGCCGCCGAGCTGTTTGATTTCGCTGGCAACCACGTCCATACCCACACCACGACCGGAAATCTGGGTAACCTGCTGGGCAGTGGAGAAGCCCGGCTGCAGGATGAACTGCAGGATTTCCCGCTCCGAGAGGTCTTCGTCGGCGCGCATCAGGCCCTGGCGGATGGCCTTGTCCCGGATAACGTCGGACGGAATGCCTTTACCGTCGTCCATCATCCTCAACACCACATCACCGCCTTCCCGGGTCAGGGACAGAACCACTTCCCCGGTGGCTGGTTTGCCTGCTTTGGTGCGGTCTTCCGGCGTTTCGATGCCGTGGTCCAGCGCGTTGCGGAGCATGTGCTCCAGCGGCGCCACCATCCGTTCCAGGATGTTCCGGTCCATTTCCCCTTCAGCATTGCGCACGTCGAAATCGACTTTCTTGCCGAGTTCGCCACTGATCTGGCGCACGATGCGGCGCAGACGGGGCACCATGGAGGAGAACGGAATCATCCGGGTCTTCATCAGACCTTCCTGGAGTTCCGTATTGATCCGTGATTGCTGAACCAGCAGGGTTTCGGTGTCCCGAACCCGCTCGGACAGGGTTTCACGCAAATCAGCAAGGTCCGAAGTGGATTCGCTCAGGGCCCGTGACAGCTGCTGGATAGAGGAGTAGCGGTCCATTTCCAGCGGATCGAAATCGTCGCCGTAATCCGGCCCATGCTCCTGCTCGGCCCGGAACAGGATCTGCGCTTCGGTTTCGATATCCATGCGCCGCAGCTGTTCCCGCAGACGTTCGATGGTGGCGGCCATTTCGTCCAGGGTGTAACTGAAATCGCTGCTCTGCTGCTCCAGACGACCCCGGGTAATACTGGTTTCACCGGCCAGGTTAACCAGCTCATCCAGCAGAGGTGCCGATACCCGAATGGTTTCCTGGGCGGCTCTTTGTGCATCGGCCGCTTTCTTGCGTGCCTGGGCCGCCGATTTCTCCGGTTTAGCAGGTGCCTGAACCGGTTTGGCCGGAGCTGGCTCAGTGGTGGCTTTGGGTTCCGGAGCGGGTTCGTCGCGAACCGGTTCCGGTGCTTTCTCCGGCTGCGGGGCAGGTGCCGGTGCGCCGGATTCAAAGCGTTTACGGATATCCGCCACCAGCGCGATGATGGCATCGTGATCGCCGGTGATGGCCTGCCATTGCTCGTCCGTTGGCGCGTTACCGCCCAGATCAATCAGGCGGGTCTCGAAGGCATGGGCCTTGTCGCCAAGCTCTGAGAGCTGGGACAGACGGGCGCCGCCTTTGAGGGTATGCAAGGCCCGTTGTGCTTCCCGGTTGAAGTGCTCGTTGGCCGGCTCCCGACGCCAGTCATCCAGCAGCTGCTCCAGCTGGTCCATGATTTCGCCAGCTTCTTCCAGGAAGATTTCAAGCACTTCCGGATCCACGGAGTCCGCTTCAGCCGATTCTGGCTGTGCGGATTCGGCTCCGGATGTCTCCTCCGATGGTGCGGCAGTGCGCAACGCGTCGATCAGGGCCCGGTCGGCGTCGGGCTTGCGGCTGTCTTCCAGCGCATCAAGCATGGTTTTCAGGCTGGACGCGGCACGGTCGCTCAGGCCAAGCATGGCCTGCTGGTCCCGGTCGCCGGCAATCAGTTGATCCAGGGCGTCGGCCCAGGCTTCAGCCAGATCGGCAATCGGATCGACATCCGACAGTCGCGCGCCGCCTTTCAGGGTGTGCAGTTCCTGCTGCAGGCGGGTAATGCCGGCCAGCTCCTCCGGCTCCTCGCGCCATTGGTCGAGGCATTCGGTAATGGCCTCGTGGATTTCCAGGCCTTCGTCCAGGAAGATACCAACCAGATCGTCGTCCGTTGCTTCCTCCAGGCTCTCGCTGAGGCTGGAGGCGGCTTCTTCGGTTTCCGCTTCTGGCTGTTCAATGACTTCCGGTTCTTCAGCTTCACTAACGTCCGGCTCCGGCAGTTCTGGCTGCGACGGAGTGTCCGAAGGCAGGGATTCGCCGCGCAGAATGGCCTGAACCTGGTTCACCAACTCTTCTGCTGGCGGGCAAGGCTTCTGGGTCGCCACCTGCTCCACCATCTGGGCCAGCCGGTCGTGGCAGGCAAACAGCAAATCGGTCATCTGGCCGCTGGCTTCAAGCTGGCCTTCGGCCACTTTTTCGAACAGATCCTCAAGCACGTGGGTAAGATCGCCGATGGCCTCGACTCCGGCCATCCGGGCGCCACCCTTGAGGGTATGCACATCACGCTGCAGTTCGGCGGCAACCTCGCGGTTGGAGGGATCCTCGCTCCAGGTGTGCAGGGCACTGCCGGTGGAATTGATCAGGTCGTAGGCTTCTTCGAGGAAGATACCCACCAGTTCCGGGTCCAGATGGGACAGATCGGTGGCCTGAAGTTCTTCGTCCTCTGCACCTGCAGGTTCCTCGGTGCTTTCCTCGAGCTCGGGCTCCGGCACGGTCAGCGCTTCGCCTTCCGGCTCCGGCGAGTCCTCTGTGTGTACATCGGTCACCGGGCGAGTGCCACGGGCACCATCTATGTAGGCATGAATCTCGGTGATCAGATCGGGCGCCGGCCTCGGTGGCTCGCTCGCTTCAAGTGCGTCGACCATGCCGGCAAGCCGGTCATGGCAGCGGAACAACAGGTCAGACAGGGTGTCATTGATCGAGAATTTCTGCTCGGTCAGCCCTTCAAACAGGTTTTCCAGTTCGTGGGACAGGTCACCCACGGCTGGAATGTCGGCCAGTCGTGCGCCACCCTTGAGGGTGTGCAGGTCGCGCTGGAGCAATCGCAGGAGGTCCAGGTTCGCCGTGTCCTCGCTCCAGCTGTGCAATGTTTCCGCCGTGCTGTCAATCAGGTCGCGGGCCTCTTCCAGGAAGATCGCCGCCAGCTCGTCGTCCATGGCCTGGTCGTCTTCAGACGTTTCCGGCAGGGGCGGGGTATCCGTCGGCTCTGGTTCTTCTGCAGCCTGGTCCAGTTCATCCATTTCCAGGCTGAGGTCGATCTCTTCCAGGTCGTCGGTGAACTGCTGGTCGAACTCATCCGGTTCCGTCGGCTGGGCTGCCGTTGCCTGGGCCAGCGCGTCCAGCTCCTGAATCAGTTCCTGGCTGGGTTCGGTGGCGAGTCCGGCAGCCACCTGATCCATCATGTTGATCAGCTGCTCGTGGGCGGCGCGCAGGGTCTGGAATACATCATCACCTGGGGGCAGGCCCTGCTCCGCGATGGCTGTGTAAGTGCGGGTCAGGGCCGCGGCCAGTTCGGCGACATCGGGCAGATTGGCATCGGTCGCGCCCTGGGTCAGTTGCTCCAGTTCGGCCCGGAGGGTTTCCAGTGCATCGTTCTGCTGGGGATTTTCGGACCAGCGATCCAGAATGCTTTCTGCATCCAGGACAATATCCAGGCCTTCACCCAGGAACAGCTGTACCAGCTGTGACGAGGATTTGCGGGCTGGTTGCTCGTCGTCGGCCTGGGTGTGGCTGGTGAGTGTCCGCTCACACACCTCACGCAGGCGTTCAAGGTATTCGTCGGTGCCAGCCAGCGGTGCCTGAGGATTCTCCCGAATCTGGGCCAGTCCTTCGGTCAGGAAGCCGGCCGCATCACTGATCAGCGCCAGTACGTCGCGGTCTGCCCGTTTGTTCTGAGCCCGGGATTCTTTGATAAAGCGCTCAAGCGGCGTAATGACTTCCGCAATCGGCGCGATACCGGCGGTGTTGGCACTGCCTTTCAGGGTATGCAACGCCCGAGAGAGATCGTCCGTGTAGGCGGCGGTGGCTTTGTCGCCCGCAGCCTCCAGGTATTCCTTGATGGTCTGCAGATGGGTTTCGGTTTCGTTCTCGAAGATATCCAGCAGCACCGGATCCACTTCGTCTTCTCCGGGCAGGGCATCATACTCAATGCTGTCTTCCGGAGTGACGGTACCGGCCGTTGTTTCCTCTGCAGACTCTGTGTCGGTGTCCACCAGCGGCATGGCGGTGGCATCGGGAATTTCGCCATTGGCCAGGGCATTGGCCCGCGCCTCCATGGCAGATGTGTTCAGGCTCGGCGCCTGGCGTTTCTCAAAATCGGTGACCAGCGCCGGCACCGAATCGGTGACATCCTGAAGCAGCTGGGCAATATCATCATTCATGAACACGCTGCCGTCGATGACCCGGTTCAGCATGTTTTCGACCGACCACGCCAGTTCCCCGATCACGGTAGCGCCGACCATCCGACCACTGCCTTTCAGGGTATGGAAGGCCCGCCGAACTTCGGCCAGGGCGCTGCGGTCATCGTGCTGACGCAGCAGCATGGGCAGGTATTCGCGTATGGTGTCGAGTACCTCGCCGGCCTCCTCAATAAAGATCTCGAGGATTTCATCATCAATGAGATCGTCACTGTCGTCCGCTTCCTGGACTTCGCTCTCTGGCGCGGTGACAGGCGTTTCGGTAACCTCGATCTCGTGCTCGGCGGCAGTTTCGTCTGCACTCTCCGCTTCGCTCGTGCTCTCTTCGGCAGCCTGTCCGGCTTCGGCTCGACGGGTGGTTGCCAGCGCTTCTGCCCGTTCGATCAGCTCATTAACGTCGCCACTGGTTTCCCCGTTCCGGAATTCCTCGATCAGGGACGGGATACGGGCGTTGACCTGATCCACCAGAGAGAACATGTCATCGGTCGGTTTGATGGTCTGGTCGATTACCCGATTCAGCAGATTCTCCACCGACCAGGCCAGTTCGCCGATGCTGGTGGCGCCAACCAGGCGGCCACTGCCTTTGAGGGTATGGAAGGCCCGGCGAACTTCGGTCAGGGCTTCGCGATCGTCGTGATCCTGGCGCAGTCTCGGGTAAAACTCGTGGATGGTCTGCAGAACTTCTTCCGCTTCCTCAACGAAAATGCCGAGGATTTCATCATCCAGCAGCTCGGCATCAGAGGTTTTTGCCTCCGGTGCAGTCTCTTCGGCGCCGGCCACAGTCTCTTCAACCTGGGGTGTTTCAGTGGTGGCTTCTTCGGTTTCTTCCGTCAGGCTCCAGGTGGGCTCCTGTCCGACCGGGAAGCCGAGGCTGGCAAGGCTGTCTTCCGCCACCCGCAGGATAGCGTCGTTGTCGCTGATGCCATCCGCCAGTCGCTCGAGGTAATACTCGATACTGGTGACAGCATCGGCCAGGGTGTCGAGTTGTTTCCAGTCCGGAACCTGCTTGTTGCTGAGCAGTACGTCGGTGACGTAGCGCTCGGCTGAGGCGAGCATATCGGACACGCGATCCAGTGGCACCAGGCTCAGGCCGCCACGGATACTGTGCAGGAGTCCGGGTACGTGGTCGATTTCACGGGCATCCCACTGGGAGGCGATGAAATTGACGATGGCGGATTTAACCTGCTCCAGGGTATTGCGGGATTCGCGGATCAGCGCTTCGCTGGCCTCTCCGAGTTCACGGGAGCCCATGTTGATGGCGGAGGCTTCCTCGGCCGAACCGGAGGACTGCTCCGGGCGCCGCTCGCTGTCGAGACCGGCCAGGCTGGCTTCTACGTAAAGCAGGGCGCCGGCAATGTCCATCAGGGTGCCGTCGTCGACCACTTCGGCCTGCTGGCAGAGCTTTTCTACCAGTTCAATCTGTTCGGTGACGACCTTCCGTGGAATGCCAAGACCAAGAACGGCCAGGGTGTTGGCAACCTGACGCAGGCCGGGCAGTAACTCGTCCAGTTCGCTGTTCTGACGAAATTCGGCCCGCACAAACAGGTCAAGCTGATCTTTCAGTCGAGCCAGTTCTTCGTTGAGGGCGCTGACCACGGAGTGGATGGCGTCCCGGCCTGGACCGGATACCCGGTTGCGGGCCGCATCCACGTCGTCTTCCGAGGGCAGGGCGCTATCCAGCTGATAGGCCTGACGCAGTGCCTGAACCTGAGGGCGATCGAGATCCCGGGCGCGGGCGACGTAATACAACAGGTGTTTGAACAGCGCTTCCGGAACCGGCTGCTGAAGGATATCCGCATGTTCGTCGGTGAGCCGGCGGATCTCGGAATCCAGTTCCCTGAGCAGCGATTTGACGGCGGTGTTCACCGGGTTGACCCGGGCTTGAAGAGTGTCGACAAAGGCGCTGGCCGCTTTCCAGAATTCGCCCCGGGGCGTTTTCTGGCACAGGCGCACCAACCGCTGGATTACCTTCTGCATGTAATCGAAATGGGCGTCGAGGTCCGCCTCGCGAACCACGCCAGCAAGGGCAAACTGGTACATCTGGCGCAGCTTGCGCAGGTGGCCCAGGACTTTGGGATCGTGCAGGCGTTCAGACACCTTGCCGCTGACCTTCATCTGTGAGGCAGAGAGATCCGGCTTGAACAGGGAGGTGTCGGACAACAGGGATTCGCCCCGGGCGGCCCGGAGATCGTTGAGCAGCGGCAGCAGAATCATGGGAAAGTCATCGCTGCTGCTGCCAATGTGCTCCAGATACTGTGGCAGCTGCAGAATGGCCTGCATCAGCACGTTGACGGCATCGTCAACGCTGGTCACGGTTTCGTTGAGAATGGCCTGGGTCAGTTTTTCCATCTCTTCGGTGAGCAATGCTGCACCGTAGAGTTCCACCATTTGCAGGGTACCGTGTACCTGGTGAAGGTAATTCAGGCAGAAGCGCAGGCGCGCAGTGTCGTCGCGATTCTCGACATACGCTTCAAGTGCATGCTGGCCCTGGGTCAGCGTGTCCTGTATCTCTCCCCGAACCCAGTCGAGGGCGATGCTGTCATGGTGATTGCCCATAACCACTCCGGTTATTCTTCGTCGGACTGGCGCTTGATCCACGCCAGTACATGTTCCGAGGGAACCCTCTGCAGGCCCGGTGGCTGCCAGTCGGTCAGTTCACCCTGGCCAAGCACCAGTAACCCCCCCGGTGCCAGACGCTCTGCGAGCCGTTTGACGATCTCCCGTCGGCGCCAGCGACGGAAGTAGATCAGCAGGTTCTGGCAGAAGATAATGTTCATCCCGTGCATGGGTGCTTTATCCAGATCCAGAACATTGAGCCTGGTAAAGCACACCCGGTCACGGATGCTGTTCACAATTTCTACGGTATTCCGCTCCGAGGGCCGGAAATACCTGGCTTTCAGGTCTTCTTCCATTCCCAGCAACTTGCGGGCATTGAACCGGCCCTGGCGCGCCTTTTCGATGGCTGGCTGACTGATGTCCGAGCCGGTTACGCCAAAGAGCGGTTGCACGCCCAGCTGGGCCATGCCCTCGTTCAGGATCATCGCGAGCGTGTAGGGCTCCTCGCCGGTGGAGCAGCCAACACTCCAGGCCTCCAGGGCCCGCTTCCTGAACTGTTCCCGGGGACGGGTAAGCACATAATCCGCCACCAGCCGGAAGGCGTCCGGGTCCCGGAAAAACCGGGTTTCCTGAACAGTGAGCCGGTCTACCAGTGTGGCCCACTCCCTGACAGCATCCGGGCCGGATACGATTTTTTCGTAATAGGCCTGGTAGCTGCTGCAACCGATTTCGCGCATCCGGATGCCAAGATTGGTTTCCAGAAATGAGCGCCGTTCGGTGGTCAGGGTTATGCCGGTGCGGTGCTCCAGCAAGGTCTGCCACTGGCTGAACTGCGCGTCGTCCATATCCGGAAGACGGCGCAGTGACCAGATGCCTTCGGCGGGTGACAGTTGGTTATGCGTATGCGCCATAGACCGTCATCTGCCCCGGGCCGGTGATCAGCTGACCACCGGTACGTCGCTGTTTTCTTCTTCTTCCTGATTGGCCATTTCCTCATCCGGCAGGGTGAAGCCGGCAACGGAGGACCGCAGCTCGGAGGCCATTTCTGCCAGGTTACCGATAGACTTCGCGGTAGCGTTGGTACCGGAGGAAGTCTGGGAGGTGATTTCCTGGATAACGTTCATCGTGTTGGAAATGTGTGCCGCAGAGGACGACTGCTGGCGTGCAGCGTTGGAGATGTTCTGGATCAACTCCGCCAGAGACATGGATACGTTCTCGATTTCCTCGAGGGCGATACCCGCGTCCTGGGCCAGTCGGGCACCACGGACCACCTCGGCGGTGGTGTGTTCCATGGAGATAACCGCTTCGTTGGTATCCGACTGGATGGTCTTAACCAGTGCTTCAATCTGCTTGGTTGCTGCAGAGGAACGTTCCGCCAGGCGCTGAACTTCGTCCGCAACCACCGCGAAGCCCCGGCCCGCGTCACCGGCCATGGAGGCCTGGATCGCCGCGTTCAGGGACAGGATGTTGGTCTGGTCGGCGATGTCGTTGATCAGGGATACGATGTCACCGATTTCC
>JAJUKC010000058.1 GCA_029264995.1 Marinobacter sp.
AAGCCACTGTACGCCCACATCGCTGATATCAACGGCACCTCCGGCAAGTTCTCCATGCCGGTTCCGATGATGAACATCCTGAACGGTGGTGAGCACGCGGATAATAACGTCGACATCCAGGAATTCATGGTTCAGCCGGTTGCTGTTAAAAGCTTCGCTGAAGCCTTGCGTGTCGGTGCCGAGATTTTCCATAGCCTGAAGAAGGTACTGAAGGCTCAGGGCCTGAACACTGCCGTAGGCGACGAAGGCGGCTTTGCCCCCAACCTGCCGTCCAACGAAGCAGCCCTGGCGGCGATCAAGGAAGCCGTCGAGAAAGCCGGTTATGAACTGGGCAAAGACGTCACTCTGGCGCTGGATTGTGCCTCTTCAGAATTCTACAAAGATGGTCAGTACCAGCTGTCTGGCGAAGGTAAGAGCTTCGATTCCGAAGGCTTTGCCGATTACCTGTCCGGCCTGTGCGACCGTTACCCGATTGTGTCCATCGAAGATGGTATGGACGAGAGCGACTGGGACGGTTGGAAAGTGCTGACCGACAAACTGGGCAGCAAAGTTCAGCTGGTCGGAGATGACCTGTTTGTCACCAATACCAAGATTCTGAAGCAGGGTATCGAGAAGGGTATTGGTAATTCCATTCTGATCAAGTTCAACCAGATTGGCAGCCTGACCGAGACCCTGGATGCCATCAAGATGGCTCAGGATGCTGGCTACACGGCGGTCATCTCTCACCGCTCCGGTGAAACCGAAGATACCACGATCGCGGACCTGGCCGTGGCTACCTGTGCTGGCCAGATCAAGACTGGCTCTCTGTGTCGTTCAGATCGGGTTGCCAAGTACAACCAGCTGCTGCGTATTGAAGAGGCGCTGGAAGGCAAGGCGCCTTACCGTGGCCTGAGTGAAATCAAAGGTCAGGGTTGAGGATTAGCGATATTTTCTGACTTGCCGGCCCACTCTGGCAGGTAACAAAATGTTAAGGCCATCGCGTTCTGGATGAAAATTCAGACACGATGGCCTTTTTGTACAGTGACTTACAGAAAATTGTTGCTAATCTACTATAAGGTCTATACTTGACCTTCGACTCGCTTATTTTGTTGTTCATTTTCTGTACGGATTCGGCATGAAATCGCTTTGGGCCATTCTGGTAGTGCTGATACTCCTGCTTCAGGTTCGCCTGTGGATCGGGGAGGGCAGCTTTGCGCAGGTGTGGGCCCTGGAGCAGTCGATTGCCGAGCAGCGGGCAGAGAATGCGGAGTTGGCTGCCCGGAATGACCGGCTTTACGCGGAGGTGCGGAATCTTCGCAATGAGCAGGGTGCGGTTGAGGAGCGGGCCCGGATGAATCTTGGCCTGATTCGTGAGGATGAGACGTTCTTTCTCGTTGTTGAAAATTGATTTCAGACCCGGGTGGTGCGAGCGCCGGGGAGTGTCTCTCCGGGAACCGCTACAAGCACATCCATGTGCGCTTCTCTCAGGCCATCCCTGGCCTTCGAAATTCCCGGAGAGACACTCCCCGACGCTCACCTGACCTTTGAAGTGCCGTCCCATGAAAAATGCAGATCTCTGGCTTATCGTCCCCGCCGCCGGTATCGGCCAGCGCATGAAGGCCGAATGCCCCAAGCAATACCTCAGGATCAATAACCGTTTTATTCTTGATATCACCCTGTCCCGTTTGTTGGACAACGCCCCGTTTAAAGGCTGTATGGTGCCGCTGAATCCGCAGGACCATTGGTGGCCGGAGAGTGAGTCGGCGAGGGATGATCGGGTGCAGACCTGTACCGGGGGCAAAGAACGGGCGGATTCGGTGTTGTCGGCGCTGGTGGCTCTGGAGGGGCAGGCGGCGGAGGACGACTGGGTGCTGGTGCATGATGCGGCGCGGCCCTGTGTTCATTCTGAAGATCTGTCCCGTCTGATTGAGACCTTGGCGGAGCATCCGGTGGGCGGTTTGCTGGCGGCGCCGGTGGCGGATACGTTGAAGCTTGCCGAGGCCGGTTCGTTGCCGGTGGTGAGTGAGACGGTTGACCGGAGCCGGTTGTGGCGGGCGTTGACGCCGCAGATGTTCCGGTTCGGAGCGTTAAAACAGGCGTTGTCATTGTGCCTGGAGCGTGGCCAGGCGATTACGGATGAGTCCTCTGCCATGGAGTTTTCCGGTAACATGCCGGTTCTGGTGGAAGGGCGCCCGGATAATCTGAAGATTACGGTCCCCTCGGATCTGGCGTTGGCGGAGTTTATTCTCGGGCGTCAGTGATTCCCTGCATTCTGTTCTGTTTTCGGAGATGATCATGCGCATTGGTCAGGGCTTTGATGTCCATGCCTTCTGTGAGGGCGATTCTGTCATTCTTGGGGGGGTGACAATTCCCCATAGCCACGGTCTGAAGGCGCATTCGGACGGGGATGTTCTGTTGCACGCGCTTGCCGATGCGCTGTTGGGTGCGGTGGCGCTGGGTGATATTGGCCATTTCTTTCCGGACTCCAGCGAGGAGTGGGCCGGTGCAGACAGCCGGGATTTGTTGCGGCGGGTGATGCAGCGGGTGCTGGATGAGGGGTACGCGGTCACCAATATTGATACCACGATCATTGCCCAGGCGCCGAAAATGGCGCCCCATATTGAGGCCATGCGGATGAACATTGCCGAGGATCTGGGCGTGCCGGCTAATCGGGTGAGTGTGAAAGCCACCACCACAGAAAAGCTGGGCTTTACCGGGCGTGGGGAAGGCATTGCCTGTCAGGCCGTGTGTCTGCTGGAGGCGGTTCCCCAGTGAGTGAGGATTCTCAGTGGCTGTTGGACTGGCCGGTGTCTGGCGGAACTCGGGTTGGTCGGGCCGAACTGAAAACGTCGCCCGAGGATTTTCGGGTTACGGAGTTGCTCTGGCCGGAGCCGGAGGAGGACGTCGCGGCACCAGGTCCGGTAGAGGTATCCGGCGACGGTGAGCACCTTTGCCTGCGGCTGGAGAAAACCGGTGACAATACCGAGTACGTCGCCCGGGAGCTGGCGGCTCTGGCGGGCTGTCGTTCTTTCGATGTTGGTTTCTGTGGCCTGAAAGACCGGCATGCGGTGACGGTTCAGTGGTTCAGTCTTTATCGGCCTGGCCAGGAGGCGGACGATCAGGCGTTGATGGCAGAGGTTGGCCAGCGTTGGCCGGTTCGGGCCGCGGTTCGCCATTCCCGCAAACTGAGGCGGGGTGATCATCAGGCCAATGGTTTTGAGATTGTGCTGCGCAATGTGACGGGCCAGCGCGAGCTTGTGGAAGCCGGGCTTGAGCGGTTGGCGAGTCAAGGTGCTCCGAATTATTTCGGTCCCCAGCGGTTCGGTTTTCAGGGAGCGAATCTCGACCGTGCGGTACAGATTGATCCCTCACGGCTCAATCGCAAGCGCGGGCGCACTGGCAGAAGCGCGTCGAAAAACGTATTGTACTTTTCGGCGGCACGTTCCTGGCTGTTCAATCAGGTACTTGCGGAGCGGGTTATTAACCGAACCTGGACCGAGGTATTGCCGGGAGAGCCGGAACCATCGGGTGCCGGGCCAACCGGACCACTATGGGGCGATGGCGGTACGCTGGCCTCGGGCGAGCAGGAAACCCTGGAGCGTGGCGTGGTGGGTGCCTGCCCGAAGTTGGCCAGGTTGTTCCAGTCCACCCGCATGAAACCGGAGCGGCGCCCCCTGGTTGCCCACCCGGGTGAGTTCAAATGGCAGTGGCTGGATACCACCACCCTGCGAGTTCAGTTTGTGTTGTCGCCCGGGCAATACGCCACAACGGTATTGGGCGACCTTTTCGAGCTTGAGGACCTGAGCCTCAGCCGTGATAACAAGTAGTAAGGCTAGCGGAGATAATTGTGCGAATTCTGTTGTCCAACGACGATGGCGTTCATTCGCCGGGTCTGGTGGCGCTGTATGAGGGTCTGAAGGGCCTCGGGGAGCTGGAAGTTGTTGCCCCGGACCGGGATCACAGCGGTGCCAGTAATGCCCTGACACTGAACCGACCTCTTACGGTAGAGCAGCATCCCAACGGTTTCCGGTCTGTCGACGGAACGCCAACAGATTGCGTACACCTGGCCGTTAATGGTCTGTTCGACACGGCGTTTGACCGGGTTGTATCGGGCATCAATACCCACGCCAATCTTGGTGATGACATCATCTACTCGGGCACGGTGGCCGCGGCTACAGAGGGGCGCCATCTGGGGCTGCCTGCCATTGCTGTATCGCTGGTCAACAATGGCCACTTCCATTACGACACGGCTGCCCGGGTAGTGCGGCTGTTGCTGAAGTACAAGCAGGCCCTGAAACTGGGCCCCCGTTCCATTCTTAATGTAAATGTGCCGGATCTGCCCTGGGAACGGCTTAGCGGGTTCCGCGTGACCCGCCTGGGGCACCGGGAACGGGCCGAAGGTGCGGTGCCGATGACCTGCCCGAGAGGCAAGCAGCGATACTGGATAGGGGCGGCGGGGCAGGGCGGAGATGCAGGCCCGGGTACGGATTTTCATGCGGTGCGTGAGGGCTATGTGTCCATTACCCCGGTGCACATCGATATGACCCGGCACGAAGTCTTGTCTGGCCTCAGGGAATGGGTTGACGGTCTGGATATGAGTACCGGAGGTCAGCCATGACGGCCCAGCTTGAAGGCATTGGTATGACCTCACGGCGCACGCGCATGCGTCTGGTACAGCGTCTGCGTGAGGGGGGAATAGAGTCTGACCGGGTGCTTGAGGTGATTGGCCAGGTGCCCCGGCATATCTTTCTGGATGAGGCGTTGTCACACCGGGCCTACGAGGATACCTCACTGCCCATCGGGCACGGCCAGACGTTGTCCCAACCCTACATCGTCGCCCGGATGACCGAGCTGTTGCTGGCCCATGCGCCACAACGGGTGCTGGAGCTGGGGACCGGCTCCGGCTACCAGACGGCGGTGCTTTCGCAACTGTTCCCCGAGATCTACAGTGTTGAGCGTATTCGTCCGCTCCAGGACCGCGCCCGGGACCGGCTGCGCCAGTTGAACGTGCGTAATGTTCTGCTCAAACATGCGGACGGTGGTATGGGCTGGCCAGAACGAGGGCCCTTCGACGGCATCATCGTAACGGCAGCCCCGGTGGAAGTTCCCAAAGAACTGCTGGATCAGTTGGCCGATGGTGGCGTGCTGATAGCCCCGGTGGGGGAAGAGAATCAGGTGTTGGTGGAGATTATCCGCAAAGGCAATCACTTTGAGCGCCACAATCTTGAACCGGTGCATTTTGTGCCTTTGTTGGGTGGAGTTATCCGTTAATGTCAGAATCGTTGGTATCGGGAACAGACCAAAGCCAGACTGAGTACCATCATCGCCTGCCGGCCATATTTCTCAGGGGTATGGCGATGGGCGCCGCGGATATTGTGCCTGGCGTTTCCGGTGGCACCATTGCCTTCATCACCGGTATCTACTTCCGGTTGCTGGAGGCCATCAGTGCCGCGCCCGTGGCCTTTGTGCGCCAGCTGGTGCGGGGTAATGTGGCCGGTTTCTGGCGAGCCATCGACGGAACATTTCTGGTCTGTTTGCTGGCGGGGATTGTCTCGAGTGTTGCCAGTCTGGCCTCTGTTATTACCTGGTTGCTCGAAACCCAGCCAGTGCTGCTCTGGAGCTTCTTTTTCGGTTTGATTGTGGCCTCGGTCTGGCATGTTGGTCAGCAGGTCCAGCGGCCCCGGGCCGGTTTGCTGGTGCCGTTTGTGGCGGGGGCTGTCTTTGCCTGGTGGGTGACAACCCTCCCGGCCAGTGAACTCGCACCCACGGGCATTGCCTTCCTGGGAGCCGGTGCGCTGGCCATCTGCGCCATGATCCTGCCAGGTATCTCCGGTAGCTTCCTGCTGCTGATTATCGGCATGTATGCCCCCGTTCTGGCCGCGATTAAAAACCTGGAACTGGCGCATCTGGGGCTGTTTGTGTTGGGTTGCCTGGCGGGATTGTTGTCCGTCGCGCGTCTGATTACGCTGGCCTTTCGGCATTTTCACGACACAGTGTTAGCGCTGCTCACCGGCTTTATGGTGGGCGCCTTGAGTAAGGTTTGGCCCTGGCAGGAAACCCTCAGTTGGCGTACCAACAGTGCCGGGCATCAGGTACCGTTGAGCCAGACCCCGGTGACACCGGAAACCTGGACAACGCTTTACGGGCAGGATCCCCAGATTCTGCTGGCGGTGTTGATGGCGGTACTCGGACTGGCGCTGGTGTTAGTGATTGAATTGGCCAGCAAAAAGGCAACGCCTGCGGAGAGTGGTTCTGCCTGAGCCAGAGAAAATGTTACCTGGCGCACAAAAAGACTGTTCCCGAGGGTAACAATCCTGTGCGCAGGGTAACTTGGAATTGCCCGATAATCGTGCAATATATTAGTAAGTTAGTCCTGAATGATAAGAAACTGGATAAAATCAGGGCAATTCTTAAGACGGATTTTTCATAACCGGGCAGCTTTTAATACGTGACTCTTTTTAACGGGCGCATTCAATTCGAGCATTTCCCCGTTTGGTGGTCTGAAGTCCCGGCTTCTGAGCGCCGGTGCCCTCCGCTGTCCCGGGCCTTGATGACGGCGCTTCTGGCCGTCGCCGTGGTTATGCTCTCCGGCTGCAATACCAGTGCAATCTATCAGGACGATCTGTATAACCCTCCGGTTTACTGGGGCTCCCACGTGGTCAAGAAGGGTGAAACCCTGTATCGGATCGCCTGGCAGTACGGCCGGGACTACCGGGAGCTGGGTAATGCCAATGGCATCGGGCCGCCCTGGGATATTCGTCCGGGGCAGGTGCTTCGACTCGATCGCAAGGGCACGATCCCCCGGACCGCGCGGACGACCGCGCCCTCCAGACCCGCGGCGTCGCCCCCTCCTTCCCGCTCCGGTTCAGGCGCGACGGTGTCGAAACCGGCTGCCAAACCTGCGGCCTCCGTTCCGGCCTCCAGATCGTCCGGTAGTCAGGTGGTCGCCAATGTGCGTTGGCACTGGCCACATTCTGGCACCGTAATTGCAAACTTTTCTTCGTCTGGCAAAGTCAATAAAGGCATTGATATCGCCGGCAATCCCGGTGATGCTGTCAAGGCGGCGGCAGATGGAAGTGTGGTGTACGCAGGAAACGGGTTGCTAGGTTATGGCAATCTGATTATCGTGAACCATAACGAACATTATTTGAGCGCCTACGCACACAATCGGAAAATTCTCGTAAAGGAAGGGGAGGGCGTAAAAGCTGGACAGGTAATCGCCGAACTGGGCAGTACCGGAACCGACAAACCGAAGTTGCATTTCGAAATACGCAAGAATGGCAACCCGGTTGATCCATCCAGGTATTTGCCAAGGCGCTGAAAAACGCGCACGGGCCCGAGGCCCGCAGGGTATTACCCAACAGCCTGACTGAAACCGCGAAACAGAAGAACAAAAACGGCAACGGTAATTGCCAGCCAACAAGTAAATGTCCTGAAGAAAACCAAAACTGAAACACTCCCGGAATAAAAAGAAGTAGCGGGTGACAACAGGATTATTGAGAGGCGGGGTAAACAATGTCAGTAGAACAGGAAGATATCATCATTGATCGCGTAGCAGATCTGGAAGACGCCGACGATCAACTGTTAGCCGAAGACAAGCCTGAAAAAGCGTCTGCTGAAGACGAAACTGCAGAAGTCGAAGACGGATTTCCCGCACAGGGAAAGTACTACTCCAACCAGAAGCAGCTGGATGCCACTCAGCTGTACCTCAACGAAATTGGTTTTTCTCCCCTGCTTACTCCGGAAGAAGAGGTGTACTTCGCGCGGCTTGCCCGTAAAGGCGAAGAGAGCGGCCGTAAGCGCATGATCGAGAGTAATCTCCGTTTGGTGGTCAAGATTGCTCGTCGGTACGTCAACCGCGGGCTGACACTGCTTGATCTGATCGAGGAAGGTAACCTGGGGCTGATTCGGGCGGTTGAGAAGTTTGATCCCGAGCGTGGATTCCGTTTCTCCACCTACGCTACCTGGTGGATTCGCCAGACCATCGAACGAGCCATCATGAACCAGACCCGCACCATCCGTCTGCCGATTCATGTGGTCAAGGAATTGAATCTGTACCTGCGGGCCGCCCGTGAACTGACCCAGAAGCTGGACCATGAACCGACCGCGGAAGAAATCGCCCGCATGGTCGACAAGCCGGTTGATGACGTAAAACGCATGCTGGGCCTCAACGAGCGCGTTGCCTCCATGGATACTCCGATCGGGGCCGGAAGTGACAAGTCCCTGATGGATACAGTGGCCGATGAGGGCGCGTCGGATCCTGCGGATCTGCTGCAGGACAACAACATGTGTTCTTGCCTGGAGAAATGGATTGACCAGCTCAGCGACAAACAGCAGGAAGTGCTTTCCCGCCGTTTCGGGCTGAGGGGCTATCCCATCAGTACCCTGGAGGAGGTTGGCCAGGAGATTGGCCTGACCCGGGAAAGGGTGCGGCAGATTCAGGTGGAAGCTTTGCGTCGCCTGCGGGAGATCCTTGAGAAAGAGGGATTATCCGGAAGTCTGCTGTTCAAATAGACTGGATTGACGAGACCAGTGAAAAAGCCGGCCATGGAAACATGGTCGGCTTTTTTGTTAAATGTGGCGGCAAATGAGAACCAGGTGGCGATCAGCCCGCAAAGTTCGTTGTTAGAATGGGCCACCGGGCAGATCTAGGGAGTCGCCCTGGTGTCGAATGAAACACTCAATAATAACGATCGAAAGGAAAGGACTATGAAGAAGGCTCTTACTGCAGGATTTGCATCCCTTTTGCTAACCGGTGTTCTGTCAGCCCCGGCTTCCGCCCTGACCGTAGGGGATGTCGATGTGCCCGATACCTATTCTGCCATGGGGCAGGAACTCAAGCTCAATGGCGCCGGCACCCGTTCCAAGTGGTTTATGGATCTTTATGTGGGTGGTCTCTATGTACCTGAACAGGTAAGCGATGGCGAAGCGGTTATCAACGCTGATGAGCCCCAGGCCATCACGCTGCATATTACCTCAGGCATGATCACCAGCGAGCGCATGACCGAGGCCACCATGGACGGCTTCAAGGCATCCACTGATGGTGACCTGTCTGCTATCCAGTCGGATGTGGATCAGTTCATGGCGGTATTCCAGGAAGAGATCACCGAAGGTGATGTGTTTGATCTGGTCTACCTGCCTGGCGAAGGCGTTCGCGTACTCAAGAACGGCGAGCAGAAAGATACCGTTGGTGGTCTGGAGTTCAAGAAGGCCCTGTTTGGTATCTGGCTGTCAGACAAGCCCGCTCAGGAAGACCTGAAAGAGAAAATGCTGGGCCAGCGTTAACAGCAACCCAGTTGTGAAAAAGCCGGCAATCGCCGGCTTTTTTGTGCCTGTCAGTCCGCTTTCGAGGTAGCCTACTGGTAGTCCCGCTTCTGCTTGAATTCGCACAGATCCTCAATAATGCAGGCGCCGCATTTCGGTTTGCGAGCGGTGCAGGTATAACGGCCGTGCAGGATCAGCCAGTGGTGCGCGTCCATCAGAAATTCTTTCGGCACCAGCCTGAGCAAGCGTTTCTCGACTTCCAGGACATTCTTCCCCGGCGCAATACCGGTGCGGTTGGAGACTCGAAAGATGTGGGTGTCCACTGCCATGGCTGGTTGCCGGAACGCGGTGTTCAGCACCACATTTGCCGTTTTACGGCCGACGCCGGGCAAGGCTTCCAGATCTTCCCGCCGCGCCGGGACTTCACTGCCGTGTTTCTCGATCAGAATGCGACAGGTCTTGATCACATTCTCGGCCTTGCTGTTAAACAGGCCGATGGTCTTGATGTATTCCTTCAGGCCGTCAACGCCCAGGGCAAGAATGGCCTCGGGCGTGTTCGCTACCGGGAACAGCTTGTCGGTGGCCTTGTTCACGCCAACATCCGTGGCCTGAGCGGAGAGAATGACCGCAATCAGTAGCTCAAACGGCGTGCTGTAATTCAGCTCCGTGGTCGGGTTGGGGTTGGCGTCCCGCAACCGGGAGAAAATCTCGGTACGTTTTTCTTTGTTCATGCTGGCCCGATCTGGTTCAGGAAATAGTGCCGGTTACGCGCACCCGTTTACTACCGGTGCTGGCCGGAGCGGGTTCGGCGGCTTTTCTGCGTTCTTTGAGGTGATTGTCGATGCCGTTCTTAAGGGCAATCAACAACCCCAGGCCCACAAAGGCGCCCGGTGGCAGCACCATGAACAGCATGTCGGGGTACTGTTCGAACGGCCGGATAACCCAATCCGCCGCCATGGGGCCCAGGAGCAGGTGCATATCGGCGAACAATGTGCCCTGGCCGATCAGTTCCCTCATAGCACCCAGCGTCATCAATACCGCCAGGAAGCCGAGCCCCATCATGGCGCCGTCCAGAATGGCCGGTAACGGCGGATTCTTGGAAGCAAAGGCATCGGCACGGCCAAGAATGGCACAGTTGGTAACGATCAGCGGGATGAAGATGCCGAGAATCTGGTACAGCTCATAGGTAAACGCCTGCATCAGCAGTTCGGCGCAGGTTACGAACGAGGCAATGATCATGACGAACGCCGGCAGTCGAACGGATTCGCTGACGAAGTTCCGGATAAGGGAGACCGACAGGTTCGAGCCCATTAACACCAATAGTGTGGCCAGGCCCAGTCCGATGGCGTTGACGACCGTGCTGGTGACGGCAAGCAGCGGACACAACCCGAGAACCTGCACCAGGGCAGGGTTGTTGTGCCAGAGGCCATCCTTGATGATTTCGCTGGACGTTTTCGTGCTCATGATCAGGAGTGCTCCGCTGGTTGAGTATCGGCGGCAATGGCTTCCGGAGACAGGCGGCGCTTACCGGGCTCCGGGGGCGCGTTCACCCGTTCGCGGATGATCTCACGGTTCTGGCGAAAATAGACCAGGGTTTTCTGTACCGCTTTCACCACCGCTCTCGGGGTGATGGTGGCGCCGGTGAACTGGTCGAAGATGCCACCGTTCTTTTTCACGTTCCAGGCTTTGGGCTTCGGGTTGCCCAGAGACTTACCGTCAAACCCATAGATCCAGTCAGACTTGCGGGTCTCGATACGATCGCCAAGCCCCGGTGTTTCCTTATGACTGGTGACCCGAACGCCCAATACCCGGCCTTGAAGATCCAGGCCAACCAACAGGCGAATATTGCCGGAATATCCGTCTGGTGCCACGGTGGGCAGTATCATGCCCACGGGTCGGCCGTCTTTTCGGGCCACCCAGGCCCGAAGTGGGCCTTCAACGGGCAGCCGCTCGCTGGCGGGCAGGGTGACCACATCTTTCAGCAGATCATTATCGTGCTGGCTTTCCGGAATAATCTCGAACAGTGCCCTGGCTTCGGCGCGGGCGGCCTGCTCCTGAATCCGGTCTTTGGTCAGCCCCTGAGTCAGGGCAATGGTGCCGCCGGTAATAATGGCAAACAGGCCCAGGCCGATGGCGCTACGACGGATGGCGGTGGTTACTGCGCTCATGGTCAACCTCCGCTCCGGCCCGGAACACCCCGGCGAGCCTTGTGATGGCCGTAGGTGCGGGGTGGTGTGTAATGGTCGATAAACGGAACCGCAAAGTTCATCAGTAGCACACTGAAAGCGACCGCATCGGGGTAGTTGCCCCAACTGCGAATGAGGTATACCAGGATGCCGATGCCGGCACCGTAAATCAGCTTGCCCTGGTGGCTGGTGGCGGCCGAAACAGGATCGGTGGCAATAAAGAATGCGCCAAGCATGGTGCCACCGGCCAGCAGGTGCAGTTGTAAGGGTGCGTACTGGTCGGCGTTGCTGCCAAAGGCCAGGCTCATGGCGGCAATACCGGCCAGGAAAGCAACCGGAATATGCCAGGTTATGATTCTAAGCGCGATCAGCAGAACTCCGCCGGCCAGGAAGGCCAGATTGACCCACTCCCAGCCTCGGGCAATCAACTCGCCAAAAGTGGGGTGGCGGAGTACTTCAGCTGACGTGTGACTGGCAATCTTGTGCTTGTATTCGTCCAGCGGGGTCGCCATGGTCCAGCCGTCGACGGCGGTCTGGCCTCCGGCAAAAATCTTCGCCAGGGTCTCACCAAAGCCGGGCGCGCCGCCCCAGAGCGTGGCCGCTTCAGCCCAGTTGGTGGTCATGGCGACCGGAAACGAGATCAATGCCAGGGCATAGCCCACCATGGCCGGGTTGAAGGGGTTGGAGCCCAAACCACCGTAAAGCTGCTTGGCCACTATGATCGCCGAGACCACGGCAATCCCGGAGACCCACCAGGGTGTGAACTGGGGCAGGGAGAGCCCCAGCAGTAAACCGGTTACCGCGGCGGTGTTGTCACGCAGGAAAAAGGCCACGGGTTTGCCGCGTAGCTTCAGGAAGGCGGCTTCAGCGCCCATCGCCAGGGCGATGCACCAGACGACATTGATCAGATTGCCCCAGCCAAAAAAGAGTGTCTGGGCCAGCAGGCCGGGCAGGGCGGCCAGAATGACCCAGAGCATGATCCGTGACGTGGGCCGCGCGCGATGGGCATGGGGTGAGGACTGTTGAACGAGAGCCATGAAGTTCCAGCCTGAATGAATTATTGGGACGACGCGGGTTCTTCCGCCGCTTGCTTGCGAGCCTGATCAAGAGCCTGCTGAGCCCGTTGCACCCGATCATGATTCTTGGCGACAGCACGCTCCAGTTTCTCGACGTTATCTGCCTGCTGAGCCCGGGCCTCATCCAGCATGCCCTGCATGGTGTTGAGCTTGGCTTCTGCCTGGGTGAGCTGCTTCTCAAGAGCCTCAATGTCGGGCTTGTCATCGGCCACCTCGGTGCTGCTCGGGGCCGGTTGCTCCTGGGTGCCGGCGGCCGCTTTGGCTTTCTTGCGTTCCAGGGCCTGCTGCACCAGGGCGGCTTTGGCTGCCCGGTCGTCGCTTGCCTGGCCATCGGCGGCGGCCATTTCTGCTTCCGCCTGCTTTTTGGCCTGAGCTTCGGCAGCGGCCTTGGCCCGCTCTTTACGCCGCTGTTCCTTTTCCTGTTGTTCCCGTTCCAGGCGTGCCTGACGTGCCTCAAAGCGCTCCCGGGCGCGATCCGCTTTCAGCTGTTCCGCACGCTGGGTGCGTATCTCGCCTTTGGCAAACCGATAGTACTGTACCAACGGAATGGAGCTGGGGCAGACGTAGGAACAGGCCCCGCATTCGATGCAGTCAAACAGGTTCAGGTGTTCTGCTTTCTCGAATTCGCCCGCCTTGGAATACCAGAACAGTTGCTGCGGCAACAGTTCCATGGGGCACACCTCGGCACACTGTCCACAACGGATGCACGGCTGCTCTGGCGGCGGAGCCGGCAGTTCTGCCGCGGTGGCCGCGATCACGCAGTTGGTGGTTTTTACCACAGGCACGGTATCGCTGGTCAGGGTATACCCCATCATGGGGCCACCGAGAACCAGCCGGTCAAGCCGCTCCTGCGCCAATCCAGCCGTTTCGAGCAGGTGATGGATCGGGGTGCCGATCAGGATCTCAAAGTTGCCGGGTTCCCGCACCGCCTCGCCGGTAACGGTTACGACACGGGATATCAGCGGCTTGCCCTCAAAGACAGCGCGGCCCACGGCGACGGCGGTTCCGATGTTCTGGCACATTACGCCGATATCGGCGGGAATACCGCCGCTGGGGACTTCCTGGCCGGTCAGAATCTGGATCAGCTGTTTTTCACCACCAGACGGGTACTTGGTGGGCACCACCGCAATTTCAATCTGGGTGCCTTCCACCGCCTGGCGCATGGCGGCGATGGCCTCGGGCTTGTTGTCTTCAATGCCGACAACGCAGCGGGAGGGCCGGAGAATCCACGCCATCACCTTCAGGCCGGCAACCACTTCGGCGGCCTGCTCGCGCATGGTCATGTCATCGGCAGTGATGTAGGGCTCGCATTCCGCGCCGTTGAGAATCAGGGTCTCGACCTTGCGATCCCTCGGTGGCCTCAGCTTGATATCGGTGGGGAAACCGGCGCCACCCATGCCGGAAATGCCGGCTTCGCGAATTTGTTGCAGCACCGCGTCCCGGTCAAGCTGTTTGTAGTCGTCAATCGGTGACAGGGCGCACCACTGGTCTTCGCCATCCGGTTTCAACACCACACACCAGTCCGCCATGCCGGACGGATGGGGAACCGGACGCTGCTCAATGCTTTCGATCACCCCCGAGGTGGGGGCATGCACCGGCACGCCCATGCCATTGGTGACGTCTGCGATTTTCTGACCCTTCAGTACCCGGTCGCCCACCGCAACCACCAACTCTGCCGGTTCGCCGATGTGTTGCTGTAACGGCAACACCAGGCGATCGGGCATGTCGGCCTTGCGGATCGGCCGGGCAGTGGACTGATGCTTGTTCTCGGGCGGATGAATGCCGCCGGTGAAATCCCACAGCTGAGTCATCAGGCGCTGGCTCCCTGGCGATCGGTGGCGATGATTGGAGGCGCTGGAGGCGTCCAGGTCCAGGTACGGATATCCGGCTCTATGGTGATCATGTCGATGCAATCCACCGGGCAGGGTTCCACACACAGGTCACAGCCGGTGCACTCGCTTTCGATAACGGTGTGCATGTGCTTGGCGGCACCCAGAATGGCGTCTACCGGGCAGGCCTGAATGCACTTGGTGCAGCCGATGCATTCGTCTTCACGGATAACGGCGACCCGTTTGGCCTGCTCGACACCGTGCTCGGCGTCCAGCGGTTGTGGCTCTACATCCAACAGGTCGGCCAGCGCCTTGATGGTGCTCTCGCCACCGGGCGGGCATTTGTTGATGGCGTCGCCGTTGGCAATGGATTCGGCATAGGGCCGGCAGCCGGGGAAGCCACACTGGCCGCACTGTGTTTGCGGCAGCAGCGAATCAATCTGGTCAACCAGCGGATTGCCTTCAACCTTGAACCGTTCAGAGGCAAATCCCAGTAGCCCGCCAAAAACCAGGGCAAGCGCCAGCAGGACCACAACGGCAATCAGGAAACTCGTCCACATAACAACCGCTCCGTCAGACTGCGACCAGGCCGGTAAAGCCCAGAAACGCCAGCGACATGAGACCTGCGGTAATCATACCAATGGCGGCGCCACGAAAGGCAACCGGTACATCAGACACGGCAATCCGCTCGCGCATGGCCGCAAACAGCACCAGCACCAGGGAG
>JAJUKC010000075.1 GCA_029264995.1 Marinobacter sp.
AAGGCGCCCACGCGGTCGAGCTGGGCTTCGTCCAGCCAGTCGAGCAGGTACTGGAAGTCTTCTTCGGTTTCACCGGGGAAGCCGACAATGAAGGTGGAACGAATGGTCAGTTCCGGGCAGATTTCCCGCCACTTCTTGATGCGCTCCAGGGTTTTGCTGTCGTGGGCCGGGCGCTTCATGGCCTTGAGCACGTTCGGGCTGGCGTGCTGGAACGGGATGTCCAGGTACGGCAGGATCTTGCCTTCGGCCATCAGCGGGATGATGTCGTCCACGTGGGGATAGGGATAGACGTAGTGCAACCGAACCCACACGCCCATCTCACCCAGGGCTTCACACAACGCCTGCATTTTGGTTTTCACCGGGCGCCCCTGCCAGAAACCGGTGCGGTATTTGATGTCGACGCCGTAGGCGGAGGTGTCCTGGGAAATCACCAGAATCTCCTTCACTCCGGCATCCACCAACCGTTTGGCTTCGTCCATCACCTCGCCAATCGGGCGACTGACAAGGTCTCCCCGCATTGAGGGAATAATGCAGAAAGTACAACGGTGGTTGCAGCCTTCCGAGATCTTCAGGTAGGCATAGTGGCGTGGTGTCAGTTTGACGCCCTGAGGCGGCACCAGATCCACAAACGGGTCATGCTCTTTCTTGGGCGGCACATACTGATGGACGGCACCTACCACTTCCTCGTAAGCATGAGGACCGGACACTGCGAGCACGCCCGGGTGGGTCTCACGGATCCGATCCGCCTCAACACCCATGCAACCGGTGACGATGACTTTGCCATTCTCACTGATCGCCTCACCAATGGCGTCCAGGGATTCCTGCTTGGCGGCATCAATAAAGCCACAGGTGTTCACCACCACAATGTCGGCGTCGTCGTAGGTAGGCACTACATCGTAGCCGTCAAGGCGCAACTGGGTCAGGATGCGTTCAGAATCTACCAGCGCCTTCGGGCAACCAAGGCTGATAAAGCCTACTTTTCCGCTCTGGGGCGCGTTTTGCGTTTTCTCGGTCATAAAAGCCTGCAGGATGTCCGGAGCCATGCTCCCGATGAGTGTAGCTGGCAATTTTACCTCACGGCCGGAAGAACTGCAGCAGTAGCACCACCTACTCCGCCACCACAAATCCGCTGACGCAGATCAACTTACCGACCAAAACTGTGACACCGTGTTCAGAATTTTGTAGTAAAACTGCCACAATTACCGACAGGATTCTTGCTGTTCACTTTTTAAACAGCTAAACTTTCAATCGTTTATGCGTTTTTCTGGAAGGCGTTTATGGGAAAGGCAACTTCTTTTCAAACCTCACATGCCAGAAGAGTGAACATGAAACCTCTTGCCGCCAAGCCCAATCTGCGAAACCAGCAGAGGGTGGACGTTTCAACCGACATCACCATCGAAAAGCCGGATGGCTGCTGCCTTACCTGCCAGGTATCCAACCTGTCCCGCTCAGGCGTGATGCTCTCCTGTGATCAGGAAACCGTCAAACAACTGGTTCCGGGCCTGAAAACACCGGCCCCCGGCCACTGGATCGAAGTCAAAACCCGCTTTTCGGTACCCGTCATTGCCAACCAGCCGGTCACGGTGCTTGCAGACGGGAACATCGTACACATGCGTCGCGTTGCCCGGGACGAGTTCCAGGTTGGAATCCAGTTCAGTGAATTCGAAGGCAACGGCTTTGACTATGTCGATCGTTATGTCGCCAAATTGCTTTCGGACGCACGTAATCCCTCCAGCGAAGCTCACTGACGGAAGCCGGTGGCGACGTCGCTGGCGGTTACACCCGCCTCCAGACACCGGCGAAGGCTATATTATTAGAACCTGAAATTCTTACAGCACTCCTTCTTATACCCTAAGCCGCTCTGATATAGTTGTTCATCTAAATTACAGCCATTACTTCGCCTTCCATGGCAACGGATGAACATGACCACATATAACCTCACCCATCTCAAACAGCTGGAAGCCGAAAGCATCCACATCATTCGGGAAGTGGCCGCCGAGTTCGACAACCCGGTCATGCTCTACTCCATCGGCAAAGATTCTGCCGTAATGCTGCATCTTGCCCTGAAAGCCTTCTATCCGGGCAAGCCACCGTTCCCGTTGCTTCACGTGGATACCACCTGGAAATTCCGGGACATGATCTCGTTCCGGGACAATGTGGCGGAGAAGTTCGGGCTTGACCTGATCGTGCACATCAACGAAGAAGGCGTAAAGCAGGGCGTCGGCCCCTTCACTCATGGCAGCGCCAAGCACACCGACATCATGAAAACCCAATCCCTGAAGCAGGCCCTGAATAAGTACAAGTTCGACGCCGCCTTCGGGGGCGCCCGGCGGGATGAGGAAAAATCCCGCGCCAAGGAGCGGGTATATTCCTTCCGTGATGAACACCACCGCTGGGATCCAAAGAACCAGCGCCCGGAGCTCTGGAATATTTACAACGGCAAAGTCAACAAGGGCGAAAGCATCCGTGTCTTCCCGCTGTCCAACTGGACCGAGCTGGACATCTGGCAGTACATCTACCTCGAAAACATCGACATTGTGCCGCTCTATTACGCAGCGGTGCGGCCTGTGGTAGAGCGCGACGGCACCCTGATCATGGTGGACGACGACCGCATGCCGCTGAAAGACGGTGAGAAGCCGATGATGAAATCGGTGCGCTTCCGCACCCTGGGCTGCTATCCGCTGACCGGCGCCATTGAATCCGAGGCCAACACCCTGCCCGACATCATTCAGGAAATGCTGCTGGCCACCAGTTCAGAGCGGCAAGGCCGGGTGATCGATCACGATTCAGCGGGCTCCATGGAACAGAAAAAGCGGGAAGGGTATTTCTAACATGTCACACCAGTCTGATCTGATTGCAGAAGATATTCAGGCTTACCTGAAGCAACACGAGAATAAGGAACTCCTGCGCCTGCTCACCTGCGGCAGCGTGGATGACGGCAAGAGCACCCTGATTGGCCGCCTGCTGCATGACACCAAAATGATCTATGAAGATCATATGGCCAGCCTGAAAACTGACAGCGCGAAAATGGGCACCACTGGCGAAAAACTGGACCTGGCGCTGCTGGTGGATGGCCTTCAGGCCGAGCGGGAACAGGGCATCACCATTGATGTAGCCTACCGTTATTTCAGCACCGACAAGCGCAAGTTCATCATCGCGGACACCCCGGGCCACGAGCAGTACACCCGCAACATGGCCACCGGTGCCTCCACAGCACAACTGGCGATCCTGATGATTGATGCCCGCCACGGCGTACTCACCCAGACCCGCCGGCATTCCTATATTGCGTCGCTGCTGGGCATCCGGCACATCGTGGTCGCCGTGAACAAAATGGACCTGGTGGATTTCAGCGAAGAGCGTTTCAATGAAATCCGCGACGACTACCTGGCCTTCGCCACGCGACTGGGCCTCAAGGACATCCGTTTTGTGCCCATCTCGGCGCTGGACGGAGACAACGTCGTCAACAAGAGCGAGAACACCCCCTGGTTTACCGGCCAGCCACTGATGGAAATTCTGGAAACGGTGGAAGTCTCCCGTGACAAGAACCTGGAGCATTTCCGCTTCCCGGTGCAGTACGTGACCCGTCCGAACCTGAACTTCCGCGGTTTCTGCGGCACCATCGCCTCCGGCGTGATTCGCCCCGGCGATGCGGTGATGGCCCTGCCGTCACGCCGTACCAGCAAAGTGAAGGAAGTCGTGACCTTTGACGGCAACCTGGACGAAGCTTACATCGACCAGGCCGTAACTCTGACACTGGAAGACGAGATCGATATCAGCCGTGGCGACATGCTGGTGAAGGTAGAAGACGAGCCGGAAGTCCACAACCGGTTCAACGCCAACATTGTGTGGATGACCGACGCACCGCTGGAAACCGGCCGGCTGTATGACATCAAGCTGGGCCCCACCTTTACCTCCGGCACCGTGAAGAAAATCCACCACCAGACCGATGTAAACACTCTGGATCAGCAAGCCAATCCCAGCCAACTGGCCCTGAACGAGATCGGTCTGTGCGAGCTGACCCTGAACCAACCGGTCGCATTCGACGCCTATCAGCGTAACCACGCCACCGGCAGCTTCATCGTCATAGACCGCCTGACCAACGTGACCATCGGGGCGGGCATGATCGCCGGCCTGGCCGATGGCCTGGAATCCCTGGACCCGGTCACCGCCCAGGAACGTGAACGACGCCTGGCCCAGAAACCGGCCATCATCGCCTGTAACGGCAAACATGGCCCGGAACTGGCGCTGGCCGTTGAGCGAGCTCTGTTCGATCAGGGCAAGACCGCCGTCGTGGTATCCGAAGAAAATGCGGGCGACGCAGACGAACGCCGTCGGGTAGCGCAGTTGCTGACCGCTCACGGGCTGGTAGCCATTGCCGTGAACCTGGGTTCGGACATTGCCAACGCCAGTGCCAACGCAGAGAACGAAGCTGACATTCCCGGCGCCGTCTCGACACTGGTCCAGGAACTGATTCGCAGCAAGCGAATCTGATTTCCATACCCGCCCATTGAGAACCCCGGCCCGAACGAAGACGTCGGGACCGGGGTTTCTTTCTCTGCCAACCGTGGCACAATCACGCTCCGCCAAGCCGACTGAATCTGACAGGAGCTGACCCATGGCCATCAAACACCTGCGCACCGCCTTCGCAAGCCAATACCAGCCGGGCCAACCTGCCCGCCTCGTAGCGGGCGAGGCCATGCAGGAACCGGGCGGCGACTACGAAGCCCTGCACAAGCAGATGAAGCGCCTGTTCAACAGCAAACCCGGCAAGAAATACGGCCGCTTCTCGGACGACATCGGCGAATGCCCCTTCAGCGCCTGGCTCAAAGACTACCTGGAAGACAAACAGACCTTCGCGGCCATGACTGACCGCCTTTTCGGCCAGTGGCAGGAACTGCTGACCGGCAGCCAGGAAGAATTCGACGGCCACCTGATGATCGTGCACGACGCCCTGGCCGATGCCGAAGTGGTGTACCTGTTTATCCTGGAAACCGACAGCGCCATGCGCTTCGACGGCAGCCAGAAACTGGACGCCACCGACGTACTCAGCCTGTCGCGCCTGAACCTGGCCGTGCGAATTGAACTGGACGACTGGCGCAATGCCAACGGCAGCGAAAACTACATGACCCTGATCCACGGCCGCGGCACCGGCGACCCCGGCGAACTCTTCATCCGCCTGTGCGCCTTCACCAACAGCGTGGACGTGGAAAAAGAAACCATGACCTTCCTGGACGCAGTGGAAGCGTTCGCCAAAACCAGCGAACCGGAAAAAGCCGGCGAAGTACGCGCCAAGGCCTACGAATTCTGCAAAGACCAGCACGCCCTCGGCGAGCCAGTGGCCATCGAGGCGCTGTCCAGTTACCTGGACGAAAGCCAGCCCGAGCGCTTCAAGGAATTCGCCAGCCAGAACGCCGAACTACCGGAAACCGGCGTACTGCACCCGGACCACCGCAAGGTCAAAAAGCTCGTGCGTATTGCCGGCTCAGGCGGCGGCATGAGTCTGTCGTTCTCATCCGACCTGGTCAACCAGGCGGTGTACTACGACCGCGACAAAGACGCCCTCACCATCACCCGCCTGCCCAAGGCTTTGCGGGAGCAGTTGCAGCGGTACCTGGAGGCTCGCGAGGACTGAGTTGTGCTTTCCTAGCCTGCTGGTTTTGGGGGCGGGTCGCGGGGTGGGTGAAGCTTTTTTCTTTGGAAAAACAACTTGCTTCGCTCAGACATCTTTTTCCGGCAGAAAAAAGCTTCACCCACCCCGCACCGGCATTGCTCCATACTGACCGCTTAGGTTTCGGATTCTATGGGGAACACTACGACGATGGTCAGTCTGATCGGGAAAGTCTATGCTTGTCTCCATGGTTGGATAATGGCGGAGTTAACAAGGGGGGCGTCACTGTGAGGTTAACGGCTGAAGAGGTACTTGTTATCAAAGCCTCTGTCAGGGAGATTTTTGGCCCGGGCGCCAGAGTGGCCCTGTTTGGGTCGCGCGCCGATGACACAGCCAGAGGGGGCGACATCGACCTGCTGGTCACTATCGACGAAGTAGCAGACCACCCTGCCTGGGATGTAGCCAGACTTCAGGCCAAAATCATCAAACAGCTAGGCGACCGAAAGATTGACATTCTATTGGATGCCCCAAATCTTGAGCGAGCCGTAATTCACCAAATTGCCCGGGCACAAGGAATTGCTCTGTGAAGGTATCACCAGAAATGCAGGAAAGGCTCAAATTTTTGAGCCGAGTGATTGACAAGGAAATCAAGCACCTGAACTACGCCGCACAACAGGTATTTGATCCAGTTTTACCCTTTCAGTCGGTTGAAACACTGGACTCAAACCCGGAGCTGGCAATGAAGGTCGAAGCCTTCACCAGCCGCTTTTGCCGACTGCAAGACACCTTGGGAGATAAACTACTTCCCGCGTTGTTAATAGCCTTGGGAGAACCAAAACAGGCTCTGTTATTCAACCTCGAAAAAGCCGAGAAGTATGGTTGGCTTGAATCTTCTGAGCAATGGATTGCACTCAGGCAGTTACGCAACCAAATGATCCACGAGTACATCGAGAACGCTCAGACATTATTTGATGCGCTGATCACGGCGCACTCCAAGATCAGCGTGCTGACAGAATTTGCGAGCGATCTCGAGAAACAGGTTGGAGCATTAGTCCACCAAGACTAGCCTGCTTCGATATTCTCCGGCTGATCGTCCCACCGGGGGCGATTGGCCCTGAGCTTCCTGACCTCCTGCATCCAGCCCACCCCATCGATCAACTCCCCGGTTTCGTGGTCGATTGGTGGATACGGCAGGTTGCGGTCGTCGCAGTAACGCTTCACCGTCGGCTGGCACCAACAGAACAGCAGACGATTGTACTCCTCATCCGGCATCCGCCGCTGATCAAACATGCCCGCCAGCTTCCGCTGACGCTGGGCTTCGGAAAGGATAATTGAACAGGCTGAAGACACGTTCAGCGATTCCACCATGCCCATCATCGGAATCACAATATGCTCATCCGCCTGCTCGGCGGTCACCGGGTTCACACCATCCACTTCGTTACCCATGATAATCGTGCAGGGAACGGTGTAATCCACCTCCCGAAAATCCACCGCCCGGTCCGACAACTGCGCCGCATAGAGCTTGTGCCCCTGGGCCTTCAGCTCCGTCACGGCGTTATCCATAGTGGGATGAGTATGCGTCGTCACCCAGTGAAAGCTGCCACCGGCTGTCTTACGAAACGCCCGAAAACCCTCCTTGGGCCAGACCACGTGCATATTGGCCAGGCCGAAGGCATCGCAGGACCGAATAATGGCCGACAGGTTTCTGGGTTTGTGCACCTGATCCGTCAGCACCCGCAGGTCGGGTTGACGGGTGTTGAGGACTTGCTTGATTCGGGCGAGGCGTTCGGGAGTCATAAGTAAATTGGCTAGCGATGATTTTCCGGCTCCCACAAACCAACAATCAAGCTTGTAGAATCCAGTACAGGTGTCTGGGAAGGGTTTTGGGGTGGGCTTTCCAAAAATTTCGAAGGCCATGGATGGCCTGAGAGAAGCGCACATGGATGTGCTCGTAGCGGTTTTTGGAAAGCCCACCCCAAAAGCCTTCATGCACATAAGCGACGAATAATAGCACAGAGCCAAATGAGGAATACCGAGACAACGGTGGTTGAAGTTTAGGCACCCCGTTATAATGTGCAGTCCATTTTTGCCAGCGCCCCACACCCCGGCGCAACACACACCAGACAACGTGAGACCCATGGCCAAGAAGCTGTACATCAAAACCCACGGCTGCCAAATGAACGAGTACGACTCTGCCCGCATGGCAGACCTGCTCAAAACCGGCGAAGCGGTCGAAGTCACCGACAACGCCGATGACGCCGACATCCTGCTGCTGAACACCTGCTCCATCCGCGAAAAAGCCCAGGAGAAAGTGTTTCACCAGCTTGGCCGCTGGAAAAGTCTCAAAACCAAAAAGCCCGACCTGATCATCGGCGTCGGCGGCTGCGTCGCCAGCCAGGAAGGCCAGGCCATCATCGACCGGGCGCCCTACGTGGATATGGTCTTCGGCCCCCAAACCCTGCATCGCCTGCCCGACATGATCACCGAAGTACGCACCAAGGGTAATGGCGTTGGCGTGGTCGACGTCAGCTTTCCGGAAATCGAGAAATTCGACAACCTGCCTGAGCCCGGCGCCGACGGCCCCTCCGCGTTTGTCTCCATCATGGAGGGCTGCAGCAAATACTGCACCTTCTGCGTGGTGCCCTACACCCGGGGCGAAGAAGTCAGCCGTCCGGTGGACGACGTCATCGCTGAAGTAGCGCACCTGGCCGCCCAGGGCGTGCGGGAAGTGAACCTGCTGGGCCAGAACGTTAACGCTTACCGTGGCGAAACCCACGACGGCGACCAGATGGACCTGGCAGAACTGATCGAGGTGATCGCCACCATCGACGGCATCGACCGCATCCGCTACACCACCTCTCACCCGGTGGAATTCAGCGACGCCCTGATCGAAGTCTACGAGCGGGTTCCGGAGCTTGTCAGCCACCTGCACCTGCCAGTACAGAGCGGTTCCGACCGCATCCTAGCAGCCATGAAGCGCGGCCACACAGCGCTGGAGTACAAATCCAAGCTGCGCCGCCTGCGCAAGATCCGCCCGGACATCAGCTTTTCTTCGGATTTCATCATCGGCTTCCCGGGTGAAACCGACAAGGATTTCGAGGACACCATGAAGCTGATCAACGACATCGGCTTCGACATGTCCTTCAGCTTCATCTACAGCGCCCGTCCGGGCACGCCGGCGTCTGACTTGCCGGACGATACGCCGATGGAGGTGAAGAAGCAGCGGTTGAGCATTCTTCAGGACCGCCTGAATCAGAATGTGATGGATATCAGCCGGAAGATGGTGGGTTCTACTCAGCGGATTCTGGTGACTGGTTTGTCCAAGAAGGATCCTGGTGAGTATGCGGGGCGTACGGAGAACAACCGTATTGTGAACTTCCGCCACGAGAATCCTGAGGTGGTTGGGCACTTTATCGATGTGGAGATTGTGGAGGCCTATCCCAATTCTCTTCGCGGTGTGCCTGTTAACTCTGAGTTGCTTTAAACGCTGGAACGTATGTGCTCTTTGCTTGGAGTTGGGAGGCGGGCTGGAAGGGCCTCCCAAAAACCGCTACGAGCACCCGCAAGCGGGTCCGGCCAGCAATCATAGATTGCTGTCGTTCGGCGGCGCATGAAGCTTCGCTTCATAAACGCTTGCCTCACCCATGTGCGCTTCTCTCCGGCCATCCATGGCCTCCGACATTTTTGGGAGGCCTTTCCAACCCACCTCCGCCTGACCGCATGATGGCATGCAAGAAGGGATAAGCCATCCTTGTGTTTGACCTCCCAATAAAACCACTTGGGCACACGCACAAAAGATACACTTGTTTTTTACCATTCGGGCCTGCAGATAGCTTAGGGGCCGGTGCGTGGGACTGCTTCCACAGAGTATCGGAGGCCATGGATGGCCGGAGCTAAGCGAACAGGGAAGTCTTGAGCGTCTCTGTGGAAGCGGTCCCACGTATCGGCCATACTCCAACCTAAGAAATGCAGACTCCGGCCAGAAGCAAACAGACCAGAGTTGAAACCAGAACGGAGCAAGATTGAACACTCACGATACCAGACAATTTGACCTGCACCCGGTGGACCAGCGCCGCCTGGCAACCTTGTGCGGACAGTTTGATGAACACCTGAAGATGATCGAGCAGCGCCTGCAAGTGAAAGTTGGCCGGCGCGGGCACCACTTTCGGGTGGAAGGCAGCACTGAAAACGTAGCGGCGGCAACCGAGGTTATCCGGCATCTGTACCGGGAAACCGAGGCCAGTGATGACATACCGCCCGATACCGTGCACCTGTTCATCCGCGAAACCGGCCTGGAACGGCTGCCGGATGATGCACCTTACGATGAAGGCCAGGTCACTGTTATCAAGACACCGAAGCTGACCGCCAAACCCCGTGGCCGGAATCAGCAGAAGTATGTGCATAACATTCGCACCCACGACATCAACTTCGGCATCGGGCCGGCGGGGACCGGTAAGACGTGGCTAGCGGTGGCCTGCGCCGTCGAGGCCCTGAAAGACGAGCAGGTGAAGCGGATTCTGCTGGTTCGGCCGGCCGTGGAAGCCGGCGAGAAGCTGGGCTTTCTGCCGGGCGATCTGGCCCAGAAGGTGGATCCATACCTGCGCCCGCTCTACGACGCGCTCTATGAAATGCTGGGGTTTGACCAGGTTACCCGCCTGATTGAGAAAAGTGTGATTGAGATTGCACCATTGGCGTTTATGCGCGGCCGTACCCTGAACAACTCGTTTATTATTCTGGACGAAAGCCAGAACACCACCCGGGAGCAGATGAAGATGTTCCTGACCCGGATAGGCTTTGGCTCCACGGCGGTCATTACCGGCGATACCACCCAGGTGGATCTGCCCCGGGGGCAGAACTCCGGGCTGATTCATGCGGCCAGCGTGTTGAGCAAGGTGCCAGGTATTGGCTTTACCCGTTTCGACGCCAAGGATGTGGTGCGTCATCCCCTGGTTCAACGCATTGTTGAAGCCTACGATTCTTTCAACGACGGGAGTGCCACAGGCCAATGAGCAAGGTAACTGTGGACCTTCAGATGGCCTTTGACGGCACGGGCGTACCTACCGAGGCGTTGTTTGAAGCCTGGGCAGAGGCGGCGTGGCAGGATGAGAATCCAACCGAAGTAACCATCCGTATTGTCGATAACGACGAAAGCCGTGAGCTGAATCACCAGTACCGGGACAAGGACAAGCCTACCAATGTTTTGTCCTTCCCATTTGAAGCGCCAGCGGGTATAACGATGCCATTGGCCGGAGATCTGGTTATTTGCGCACCGGTTGTTGAAAAAGAGGCGCAGGAACAGCATAAAGAGCCTGTAGCCCACTGGGCTCATATGGTGGTGCACGGTATGTTGCACCTTCAGGGCTACGACCATATTGAAGATAA
>JAJUKC010000013.1 GCA_029264995.1 Marinobacter sp.
AGGTTGGCGTGGCATGGTAGGCTCAGTCCTCATGCAGCGCATGCGTGAAGAAAACGATTTTGCCGATATCGATCCGGTGTTTTTCACCACTTCCCAAACAGGGAAGCCGGCCCCGGACGTAGGCAAGGAAGGTGTTCCTCCTCTGCAGGACGCCTTTGATATCGATACCTTGAAAGGCATGGATGTGATCGTGACCTGTCAGGGCGGCGATTACACCACCGAGGTTTACCAGAAGCTGCGTGATGCAGGCTGGGACGGTTACTGGATTGATGCGGCATCCACCCTGCGTATGGTCGATCACTCTGTGATCGTGCTGGATCCGGTTAACCGTAATGTGATCGACGCGGCTCTGGACAAGGGCGTAAAGGACTATATCGGCGGTAACTGCACCGTCAGCCTGATGATGCTGGCCCTGGGTGGCCTGCTGGAGCAGGATCTGATCGAGTGGGTGTCTCCGATGACGTACCAGGCCGCTTCCGGCTCTGGTGCCCAGAATATGCGGGAACTGTTGAACCAGATGGGTACGCTGAATGAGAGCGTCAAATCTGAGCTGGCGGATCCGTCCTCCGCCATTCTGGAAATCGATCGCAAGGTGACCGACACCATGCGTTCTGGCGATTTCCCCACCGTGCATTTCGGTGTGCCGTTGGCAGGTAGTCTGATTCCGTTCATCGACAAGCAGCTCGATAACGGCATGAGCAAAGAAGAGTGGAAAGCGGGCGTCGAGACTAACAAGATTCTGGGTCGCAGTGACAACCCGATCCCTATTGATGGTATCTGCGTGCGGATTGGCGCCATGCGCTCTCACAGTCAGGCTCTGACCATCAAGCTGAAGAAAGATCTGTCGGTTTCCGAAATCGAAGGCATTCTGGCCAAGGCAAACGACTGGGTGAAAGTCATTCCCAACGATCGCGATGCCACCATGCAGGAGCTCACTCCGGCGAAAGTGACCGGCACGTTGAGTATTCCGATTGGTCGTATTCGCAAGTTGTCCATGGGGCCGGAGTATATTTCCGCTTTCACGGTGGGTGACCAGTTGCTGTGGGGTGCCGCAGAACCGCTGCGTCGGATGCTGCGAATCCTTCAGGAACGTTAAAAAGTGTTACACAGCGGTAATTAATGCCAACTGTGTCCGGTTTTTTGCAAGCCGGTCAGGGGCGGAGGCTGATTTCAGCGTCCGCCCCTGTTATTTTCAAGGGCGCTAAGGAGTTCCGCCCGATAGATAAAAAAACGGTGCAAGGATTGCAGCTGATTGATAAAACGGGTTTTATCAACAATACTTGCCAAACCGAACGGTATAATTGCGATATAAAAACGAGAAATAACAAGGCGAAAGTCATCCAACCTCGTCCGATTCTGTTGAGATACGGCAGTAAAGAATAACGGAGACTGGAAAGGAATAAGCATGAAGGTACGCAAGCTTGCGGTTGCCCTGGCGCTGGCGGGAGGGCTCGGCTCTGGAATGGCTCAGGCGCTTGGACTTGGAGAAATTGAGCTCCAGTCCTGGCTGAATGAGCCACTGGATGCAGAAATATCACTGAATCAGAGTCGCGGTGTTGATCCCGGTGAAGTGTTCGTCAATGTGGCACCGGAGGCCGCCTATGAGCGTGTCGGCCTGGACCGCCACCAGTTTCTGAGTCAATTAAGGTTCGAAGTAGTTACCGGGACGGATGGCAATCTGGCTATCAACGTTTCCTCCCGGGCCCCGGTGCGCGAGCCGTATCTGAACTTTCTGCTCGAGCTGACCTGGCCCAACGGTCGTCTGATGCGGGAATACGCCGTGCTGGTTGATCCTCCGGTGTACGCAGAGGAATCCGGTATTGAGGAGCAAGTCAGTGCTCCGGCCACCACAACCACCCGACAGCAGTCGGCGCGAAGCCAGGAATCTGTCCGCCGCCAGGCGGCAGCAGAAGGTTCCCTGTCGCGTGGCTACCAGGCAGATACGTTTGGTCCGACAGGGCCATCAGACACGCTCTGGACCATTGCTCAGCAGGTGCGTCCGGATGGTTCTGTTTCCATGCAGCAGGTCATGCTTGCGATTCAGGATCAGAATCCCAACGCGTTCATTGGTGGGAATATCAACCGCCTTAAGCGTGGTGAGGTATTGCGGATTCCCTCTCTGGATCAGATTCAGAGCCGCAGTCGCGCTGAAGCAAACCGGGTAGTTGCACAGCAGAATCAGGAATTCCAGTCTCCGAGAACCGTTGATGCAACGGATACCGCCCAAGCTGCAGCAGGCCAGGGTGCTACTCAGGCGGCAGCGGGTGATGAGTTGCGCCTGCTGGTTGCCGATGAATCGGAATCCCGGTCCACCGAAGACGGTGGCTCAGCCGGTGGTGATGGCGATCTGCCGGGCGGTGTTGATGCCGGTTCCGCAGTTGCGATGGAAGAGCTGGAAGCCGCAAAACGCGAAAATGACGAACTCAATACCCGTGTTCAGGATCTGCAGGATCAGGTTGAGACCCTGCAGCGGCTGCTGGAGCTGAAGAATAGCCAGCTGGCAGATATGCAGGGTATGGTATCGGAGGAAGAGTCTCCGGCCCCAAGCGACAGTGGCGTGGCCGAGTCTGAGACATCCCCTGTCGAAGGTGACATGGGCGACGGCACCGGCGAAGAACCGGTAGCTGACGGCCAGGCCGATGAAGCCGTTGATGGTGAGGCGGCCGACACAGCGATGGCGGAAGACGACAGCGCCATGGCCCAGGACGAGACCGGTACTGCTGGTGAAGAGCCGTTTGGTGAGGATGCTGAAACAGGTGCCGCCGATGAGGCGGTGGCCGATCAGCCTGCCGTTACCGAACAGGAAGCGCCAACTGAGCCAGAGCAAGCAGTCGCACCCCAGGCCCAGCAGCCAAAGCCGCAGCAGCCAGTAACAGCCCCTGAGAAGGCGTTTCCGGGTAACATCATTGATGGCATTCTGAACAACCCGATGTATCAGATTGCCCTCGGTGGTGGTCTGATCCTTCTGCTTCTCTTGTTGCTGCTCGTGGCACGACGCAATGCCAATCGAGAGAAAGAGTTTTACGACCAGTTGAACAGTGAGGAAGGTGAAGGCGGTGATTCGTTCGATCTGAGCCTCGAAGACGAGGGTGAAGCAGAAACTGAAGCCGGTGACGCCATTGCCGAAGCCGAAACCTATGTTGCCTACGGTCGTCACGATCAGGCAGCCCAGGTGCTCGAGAACGCCATTTCCCGTGAACCCAGCCGCACCGATCTGCGTCTGAAGCTGTTGTCTGTGTATGCGGACAATCAGGATCGGGATGCGTTTGAAAAGCAGTACCGGGAAGTTGAAGCGCTGGACGATGAAGCGGCGATTCACGAAGCCGAATCCCTGCGCGAGCGCCTGGCCGAGGCTGAAGCGATGCCCAGCATCGATGACCTCGAGTCTCAACTGCGCTCTGACTCGTTCGGCAGTCAGCCGGAGCCTGAGCAGGCCACTGAGCAGGCTTCTGATGACTGGGATATCTCCGACGAACTGAAAGCGGACGAATTTGAAGCCACTTCCGAGCCCGCTGAGGAAAATGAGTTCGGTGAGCTGGAATCCGATGTCAGCAAGGAAACCGATGGCCGGGACGACATGATTGAGTACGATCTGTCCGGTATTGGTGAAGAAACAGAGTCTGAAGGCGAGTCCGCAACCGAAACCGATTTCGCTTCTCTGGATCTGGATACCGGTCTGGATGAGGCAACTGAGACTTCCGAAACCAAAGAAGAAGATCTCAGTCTGGATTTCGAGTCGGCCTTTGAAGATGATGCGCTGGCCGGTTCAGACGAATCCTCCTTTGCGACCCGTGAAGTGGAGCCGGAAGAGGCTGATCTGTCTGGTACCGGTTCTGATCAGGAAGACGATCTCGATCTGGGTCTGGATCTTGATGAAGACCTCGAGCCTGCGGAAGAAGAGTCTGTTAAGCGGGAAGAAACCGAAGAATCGGATTTTGACCTGGAGTCTGATGCACTGGATGAGTCCTTCCTGGATGAGCTCGATGCAGAGCTGGATAAGGTTGCCGGCGAAGATGAAGAGCCCTCTGAGTTGGAACTTGGTGAGTCAGACCTGGATGACCTGGAGCTGGATGTTTCTGATGAAGATCTGGCGCTGATGGAAGAGTTCTCTGACATCGGGGAACCGGCTGGCCCTCAGGAAGAAGAACCGTCTCTGGAAGATGAACTTGGGCTGGAGGATGCGCTCAGCGAACCCGAGGCTGGTGAGCCGGGTGTTGACCAGCAGAACCCGGAAGAGCTTGCGGAGCAGACAGAAGAGGTTGCTGAGTCCGAGCCGGCTTCTGAAGAGCTGGAGGACGAAGTCGTGCCTGTGGCGTCAGACTCTCTGGACGAAAGCGCCACTCGTAGTGATAGCGGGTTGGATATTGATGAGAGCGCTCTGGACGACGAGGATGACTTTGACTTCCTCGCCGGTACCGACGAAGCTGCCACCAAACTCGATCTGGCACGGGCCTACATCGAAATGGGAGATAGCGACGGCGCCCGGGATATTCTGGAGGAGGTTGCTCTGGAGGGTAACGAAGAGCAGAAGGCAGAAGCACAAGAGCTTCTTAAAAATCTCTCCTGATTCGTTATAATCAACTAACCGCGGCGAGCGCCGGCCATTGAGCCGGCGTTTTGCTTTTTCAGTGGACAGCAATCGGGTCAGCAATTGTTCCTCACGCCTCAGCCTCTCACCACAGATAACGCCATTGGTAACGGACGGGTTGCCATCATCTTTGAGTACGACGGTCAGGCCTTCCATGGCTGGCAATTGCAGAAGAGCGGCGTGCGTTCGGTGGAGGCAGAACTTTCCCGGGCAGCGGCCCGTGTTGCAGACCATCCGGTCGATCTGGTGTGTGCGGGGCGAACCGACGCCGGCGTGCATGCCAGTTTTCAGGTGGCGCATTTTGACACGCCATCGGTTCGAAACCTTCGTTCCTGGGTCATGGGAATGAACACGGCATTACCCGATGATATTTCCGTTCACTGGGCCGGGAACGGTCAAGGCGATTTTCACGCCAGGTTTTCCGCGATTTACCGCCGCTATCGGTATGTGATCTACAACCATCCGGTGCGCCCGGGCATTCAGCGCGGGCAGGTAAGCTGGACCTTTCGCCCGCTGGATGCTGAAAGGATGCATCGCGCAGCTCAGGCGCTGGTCGGTGAGCACGACTTCTCTTCGTTTCGGGCTGCCGGGTGCCAGTCCCGGACTCCCGTTCGCTTTCTGGAGCGGATTTCGGTAACCCGATGCGGAGAGTTTGTCGTAATAGATGTGCAGGCCAACGCCTTTCTCCATCATATGGTGCGCAATATTGCCGGTGCCTTGATGGCGGTTGGTAATGGTCAGCAGCCTGAAGACTGGATTGGTGATATTCTGGAGCTCCGTGATCGCAAACTTGCCGGTGTGACCGCCCCGCCTTACGGGCTCTACCTGGTGGATGTCGGTTATCCTGATTCGTTCGGGATTCCCAAGGCATTGTGCGGGCCGGCGTTCGTCACTCCCTGGTTTGATCCGGCCAACAACGCGCCGATCACGCCAACTCACATACACCCGAAACAGGGAAAGGCTCCGGCATGACAGCCCGCGTAAAGATATGTGGCCTGACGCGCCCGCAGGATGTGGCGGCAGCGGTAACCTGTGGCGCTAATGCCATAGGCCTGGTGTTTTACGCGCCAAGCCCGAGAGCGGTTGATCTGGAGCAGGCCCGAATCCTGGCCGCCAAGGTTCCTGCGTTTGTGTCGGTTACGGGACTGTTCGTGAATCCTGAGCGGGATTTTGTCGAAACGGTTCTGGATGTCGTGCCACTGGATCTGCTGCAGTTCCATGGCGATGAGAGTCCCGACTTTTGCCAGTCTTTTGGCCGGCGCTGGATCAAGGCCGTCAGGGTCCGCGAGCCCGGGCAGATCGAACAGGCCTTTGCCGATTATCAGCAAGCCTCCGGTTTGTTGGTGGATGCCTGGGATCCGAACCGCTATGGCGGTACCGGCCAGTCGTTCAACTGGTCACTGATTCCTGAAAGCAGGCCTTTGCCCCTTATATTGGCCGGTGGGTTGTCATCTGATAACGTAGCCCGCGCAATTGAGCAGGTACGCCCCTGGGCCGTTGACGTCAGCGGTGGGGTGGAAGCGAGCAAGGGTAAGAAAGACGCCACCAAATTGTCTCAATTTTTCAAAGAGGTTCACCGTGTCTGTAAAACTGACTGAAGAAATGTTGAAGGCGCTTCCTGATGCGAGAGGTCACTTCGGTGCCTTTGGTGGACGGTTTGTTTCAGAAACCCTGATGGATTCTTTGATGACCCTGGAAAAGGAGTACCTTCGGTTGAAGGAAGATCCTGAATTCCAGGCCACTTTTGATAATGATCTTGCCGACTATGTTGGCCGTCCCAGTCCGCTCTATTTCGCAGAGCGCCTGACCCGGGAAGCCGGTGGTGCACAGATCTGGCTCAAGCGCGAAGACCTTAACCACACCGGTGCCCATAAGGTGAATAACACCATTGGTCAGGCACTGCTGGCGAGTTTTCTGGGCAAGAAGCGCATCATTGCCGAAACCGGCGCCGGTCAGCATGGTGTGGCCACGGCAACGGTGTGTGCCCGTCTGGGGCTTGAGTGTCACGTTTTCATGGGGGCAGAGGACGTCAAGCGTCAGTCCCTGAATGTTTACCGCATGAAACTGCTGGGCGCGACCGTTCATGCCGTCCAGAGCGGTACAAAAACCCTGAAAGATGCCATGAATGATGCCATGCGCGACTGGGTCGCGAATGTGGATGATACTTTCTACATCATCGGCACAGTGGCCGGGCCGCATCCCTATCCTTTACTGGTGCGCGATTTCCAGTCGGTGATTGGGCGTGAAATCCGCAAACAGGCCATGGAAAAAGTAGGTAAACTGCCGGACGCACTGGTGGCCTGCGTAGGTGGTGGTTCCAATGCCATTGGTATGTTCTATCCGTTCCTCGCGGATGAATCCGTCGAGCTTTATGGTGTTGAAGCCGGTGGTCTGGGTATTGAAACCGGCCAACATGCGGCGCCGCTTTGTGCCGGTCGCCCCGGCGTGCTGCATGGTAACCGGACCTACCTGATGGAAGATGAGAATGGCCAGATCGCCGGAACACATTCCGTCAGTGCTGGTCTGGACTATCCCGGAGTAGGGCCCGAACATGCCTGGTTGAAAGACATTGGCCGCGCCAATTACGTGTCGGTGACTGATGACGAGGCACTGGATGGCTTCCGTAAACTGACACGCGTGGAAGGGATTATGCCAGCGCTGGAATCCGCCCACGCCGTGGCTTATGGCGTGAAGCTTGCCGCCACCATGGACAAGGACCAAATGCTGGTTATCAACATCTCTGGTCGCGGCGACAAGGATATTCACACCATTGCCCAACTGGATGGCATTGAGATCTGAAGGTATCAGGAGCAGGCATGAGCCGAATTGAAGGCGTATTGAAAGCATTGAAAGAGCAGGGCCGCAAGGCGCTGATTCCCTATATTACAGCGGGCGATCCACATCCGGATGAGACGGTCAGCCTGATGCATACCCTGGTGTCTGCTGGTGCTGATATTATCGAGCTGGGCGTGCCGTTTTCGGACCCGATGGCTGACGGCCCGGTGATTCAGCTTGCCTGTGAACGGGCGCTCAAGCACGGTACGTCGCTCCGTCAGGCGATTGCGATGGTCAAGGAGTTCCGCAAGACCGATCCGGATACCCCGGTGGTGCTGATGGGTTATCTGAACCCGATGGAAGCCATGGGCTATGAAGCGTTTGCAGATGCGGCAGCGGACGCAGGTGTCGATGGCGTTCTGACGGTTGACCTGCCTCCCGAAGAGGCTGATCAGGTAGCACCGCTGTTTGCCGATCGTCATCTGGATCCGGTTTTCCTTTTGGCGCCGACAACCACGGATGACCGGATCAAGGCGATCAGCGAGCACTCATCCGGTTATGTGTACTATGTTTCTATCAAGGGCGTGACCGGGTCCGCAACCATTGATGTCGATGAAGTCGCTAAGAAAGTAGCCCACGTGCACGAGCTCACGGCGTTGCCAGTAGGTGTGGGCTTTGGTATCCGGGATGCGGAAACTGCCGCCGCCGTAGGCAGAGTATCCGATGGTGTAATTGTTGGCAGTGTGCTGGTCGATACAATAGCCCGACATCAGACAGATCCGGAGGCTTTGCGTAAGGCCTTGACGGATCTGCTGCACCCGATGCGCGAAGCGCTGGACAGCCTGGCTCATTGAGCGGGCAAAATCCAGGCATCAAAGGACAGGACGAGAGCATGAGTAACTGGCTGGACAAGATCATGCCGAGCAAGATTCGCTCGGAATCACGGCAACGTACCGGAGTGCCGGAAGGGTTATGGAAGAAGTGCCCCAAATGCGGTGCCTTTCTGTACAAGCCGGAGCTCGAGAAGAACCTGGACGTTTGCCCCAAGTGTAATCACCATCTACGGGTGTCTGCCCGCCGTCGACTGGATATCTTTCTGGACAAAGACGGGCGCGAAGAGCTGGCAGCTCACCTCGAGCCGTCAGACCGGCTGAAGTTCAAAGACAGCAAGCGCTACAAGGATCGCCTCGCGGCGGCGCAGAAAGCGACCGGCGAAAAAGATGCGCTGATTGCCATGCGTGGCACCACCATGGGCGTCCCTCTGGTTGCCTGCGCGTTCGAGTTCAACTTCCTGGGCGGTTCCATGGGCCAGGTGGTTGGGGAGAAATTCGTTCAGGCAGCGAATGTGGCGCTTGAGCACCGGATTCCCCTGGTCTGCTTTTCCGCCAGTGGTGGCGCCCGCATGCAGGAGGCCATCCTGTCATTGATGCAGATGGCCAAGACCGCGGCGGTACTTGAGAAGCTCAAGCAGGAAGGCATACCTTACATTTCGGTGATGACCGATCCGGTCTTCGGTGGTGTCTCGGCCAGTCTCGCCATGCTGGGTGACCTCAATATCGCTGAACCTTATGCCCTCATCGGTTTTGCGGGCCCGCGGGTTATTGAACAAACCGTGCGCGAAAAACTGCCGGAAGGCTTCCAGCGCAGCGAATTTCTGCTGGAGCATGGTGCCATTGACATGATTCTGCATCGTCATCAGATGCGTGAGCGTATCGCTCACCTGCTGGCCAAGTTTACTGCCCAGGAAAAACCGGGGACAGAAGCCCCCATCGAGTTTGAAGTCACTGAAAAGCCGGATGTTGATGAACCAGAAGGGCAGTAAATCCACCTCCGCTCCCGTCGGGCCTCCGGCCCACGGGGCGTCTGTTCAAGAATGGTTGCACTGGCTCGAAGCCATTCATCCCACCGAAATAGATCTTGGCCTGGACCGTGTTCTGGTGGTTCTGCGCCGGTTGTTCCTGCGCAAGCCTCAGGCCCGCATCATTACCGTGGCAGGGACCAACGGCAAAGGCACCACCGTTACGGCGCTTGAGTCCATTCTGCTGGCAGCCGGCAGGAGCACCGGTGCCTATATGTCACCGCATCTGTTTCGCTACAACGAGCGGGTTCGGATTGGTGGCCAGGAAATATCCGATAGAGCATTGGTGTCCGCGTTCGAGCGGGTTGAGGCGGCCCGCCGAGGGGTGACTCTGACCTATTTCGAGTTCGGAACACTGGCCGCTTTTGTGGCGTTTGCAGAGGCCGGTGTTGAGGATTGGGTGCTGGAAGTCGGGTTGGGTGGTCGCCTGGATGCGGTCAACGTGCTTGATCCAGACTATGCGGTGATCACCTCCGTAGATATCGATCACATTGGTTTTCTGGGGGATAACCGGGAAGTCATTGGTTTTGAAAAAGCGGGCATTCTCAGGCCGGGTATTCCCGCAGTTTGTGCGGATCCCAATCCTCCATTCTCAGTCCTTCAACAGGCCTCGGCGCAGAAGGTGGAGCTGAAGCTCACCGGCCGTGATTATACGCTTGCGCCTGGCGCTCCCGGACAGGGTTTGCTCACTATTGGCGACGAGCGGGTCGAGTTGCCGGCCGGCCCCTTGCCTGTCCAGAGTGTCGCGGCTGCGGCGGTGCTTTCCCGTCAACTGGTTCCCGAGCTGTCACTGGAGAGCCTCCGGCATGCGATAGGTAATGTGAAGGTTCCCGGCCGATTTGAAACCATTCATCACAATCCGGATGTGATCATAGATGTTGGTCACAACCCCCATGCTGCCGCCTGGCTCGCAGGTAACCTTCGTGACCTTCGGGGTGACAGCCCCGGGTGCATTCTGGCCGTCTATGGGGCGCTGGGAGACAAGGACGTAGAGGGTGTGGCCAGTGCCATGTCATCAGTCGTCGATCAGTGGTACCTGGCGGGCCTGGATGTTCCCCGAGGGCTCGATTCCGACAGCCTGATGAGACGTATATCAACCGTTGCCCTTCAAGGAAAACCGGGGGCTTTTGGCTCGGTATCCGAGGCGCTTGCCGCGGCCATGGAGGCCGCAAAGTCCGGTGATCGGATTGTCGTATTTGGATCGTTTTTTACGGTTGCTCTGGCCAGGGAAGAACTTCTGCCGGCTTCGGAAGCGCCTTAAAGTTTGTCCATAGGCACCTGGCAAGCTTTGAGTTCTTGCGAGTGGCCGGTTAGTATCGTGATCAAACAGGTTGTTAACGGGAGCCCTCTCAGGTGGATGGACTGAAGCAGCGGATCATTGGCGCACTGGTGCTGGTTTCACTCGCGGTTATTTTTGTGCCGATGATTTTTGACGAGCCCCATTCCCAAAGACAGTCGACCCCCATCACCATTCCCGAGGAACCACCGTTCCCGGAAGTTGATATGCCGGAGTCGCAGTATCCGGATAACGAGCCTATCGGTGCAGAGGCACCCAGAAGTTCCTCCCCAACCACGACTGGAGAGCCGGCGGCCGGTTTCAGAATTATCGAGGACGATTCTGTTGCTGAGGGAGAACCCGCCCCAGAGGTAAGTTCTGAGCGGGTGGAACCGCAAGCGTCGGCAGAATCACCGGTCCAGCCGGAACCTGCGGCGCCAACCGGTCAGCAAGAAACCGCAACGACCACCAAGGCTGAGAGCGACGACAAGGCCGAGTTTACCGGTTCGCTTGAAGGTGCCTGGGTGGTGCAACTGGGCAGTTTTGGCAACCAGGACAACGCCCGGCGTCTGCGGGACAAGGTTCTCGACATGGGCTACGGCGCCCACCTGCAGCAAGTCGAGCGTGGTGATAGCACCCTGACCCGGGTATTCAGCGGCCCGTTCGTCAACAAAGACGACGCCCAGACAGCCAAGGCCGCGCTTGATAAAGCCTTTGGCCTGAACAGCCTGGTCACCACCGGCGATAAATAACTGGCCGTTGCCGGATTTATCTGGCTTCGGCAGTTTGGTGTCACCCGGTTTCCTGTTAGAATCCGCCTTTCGTTTTCTCCACCGGGTTTTCCATGGAAGCGCTGATCTGGATCGACTGGGTCATCATTGCCCTCATTGCCGTCTCCACGCTCATCAGTCTGAAGCGGGGCTTTGTTCGTGAAGCTCTGTCACTGGTTACCTGGGTTGGTGCGTTTATCATCGCCCGGACGTTTCACCCCCAGATGCAATCTCTTCTGGAGTCCACGGTGGAAACACCGTTGGTACGGCTGATTGCAGCGTTTGCCATCCTTTTCTTTGGTACTCTGATCGTTGGCGCGATTATCAACAATATGATCGGCCACCTGGTGCGTGCCACCGGTCTGTCAGCGACCGACAGGGTGCTCGGCATGGGGTTTGGTCTTCTCAGAGGGGTTGTGGTTGTGATCGTCGCCATTGCCTTCACGCGCTATACGCCGCTGGCCCAGGATACCTGGTGGAGAACCTCGATCATGATTGAACGCCTTGCGGTAGTTGAGGACTGGTCCAGGCGTACGCTCGGCGACGAATTTGCCCGCTTCCTCGGTCCGGAGCAGGGCGCTCAGGCCGCCCCGGAGGCGTCCGCAGAACCTGAAGGCGTGGAACCCGCGTCTGCATCCCGTTAACATTCAGTTTTAACACTCGGAGATATTTCCAGCCATGTGCGGCATTGTCGGTATCGTCAGTACTTCCAACGTCAATCAGCTTCTTTATGATGCACTGACTGTTCTTCAGCACCGTGGCCAGGATGCGGCGGGTATTGTTACCTTCCAGGACAACCGATTCTTTCTGCGTAAAGACAACGGGCTGGTGCGGGATGTTTTCCATACTCGCCATATGCGCCGGTTGGTGGGTAACGTGGGTATCGGGCATGTGCGCTATCCTACGGCGGGCAGCTCCAGCTCAGCGGAGGCCCAGCCGTTCTATGTAAACAGTCCCTACGGCATCACCCTGGCGCACAACGGAAACCTGACCAATGCCGATGAGCTGAGCAGAGATCTGTTCCGAACCGATCTGCGCCATATCAACACCAATTCCGACTCTGAAGTTCTGCTGAACGTGTTCGCCCACGAACTCCAGAAGCTGGGCAAGCTGAACCCCACCAAAGATGAGATTTTTTCGGCGGTCCGCGCAGTGCACAAGCGTTGCAAGGGTGCCTATGCCGTTATTGCCATGATCACAGGTTATGGCATCGTTGGCTTCCGGGACCCGAACGGTATCCGGCCAGCGTGCTACGGTGTCCGGGAAAATGAAGATGGCCAGAAGGAATACATGATCGCGTCGGAAAGCGTCGCCCTCAATGCTGCTGGTTTTACCATCGTACGCGACATTTCGCCGGGCGAGGCTGTCTATATTGAGACCGATGGCACCTTGTATTCAGAACAGTGCGCCGAATCACCCAAGCTCTATCCGTGTATTTTCGAGCATGTCTATTTTGCCCGTCCGGACTCGATCATGGATGGCGTTTCCTGTTACAAAGCCCGGCTTCGAATGGGCGAAGTGCTGGCAGACAAGGTTCTGCGCGAGCGGCCCGACCATGATATCGACGTGGTGATTCCGATTCCGGACACCAGCCGTACGTCGGCGATGCAAATGGCCCATCAGCTGGGCGTGAAGTACCGGGAAGGCTTTATCAAGAACCGGTACATTGGCCGCACCTTTATCATGCCCGGCCAGAAAATGCGGAAGAAATCGGTACGCCAGAAGCTTAATCCGATTGACCTGGAATTCCGTGGCAAGAACGTCATGCTGGTGGACGATTCCATCGTCCGGGGCACTACCTGTAAGGAAATCGTGCAGATGGCCCGGGATGCCGGAGCGCGCAATGTGTATTTTGCGTCGGCGGCGCCCCCCGTGCGCTATCCCAACGTGTACGGCATCGACATGCCTTCGGCCAGCGAGCTGATTGCCCACGACCGCACGGTGGAAGAAGTGCGTGATCTGATCGGAGCTGACTGGTTGGTGTATCAGGACCTGGAAGACCTGATTTCCTGCGTCAACGATGTTAACGAAGACATCAACGGTTGGGAATGCTCGGTGTTCACCGGGGATTATATTACCGGCGACGTGGATGAAGCTTACCTGACAAGGCTGGAGGATCTTCGCAAGGATGAGACGCGTTCAACCAGCCAGGTGGCCAATGACGACAACGCCATTATTGACCTGCACAATGATGAAGACTGACACCCGCAATTACGCTAGGAGACTGCCATGACGTTCGGCCGAGACGAACACGTTTGGATTCCCGAATCGGACCTGGAAGGCATGTCGGTTGATACCCTGGCCGTGCGGGCAGGGCAGATTCGTACCGGGCAGCTCGAACACAGCGATGCAATCTTCCCGACCTCCAGCTTTGTCTATGGCAGCGCGGCCCAGGCGGCTGCCCGTTTTGGCGGTGAAGAGCCCGGTAATATCTACTCCCGTTTTACCAACCCGACCGTGCAGGCATTTGAAGCCAGAATCGCTGCCATGGAAGGGGGAGAGCGTGGTGTTGCGACCGCTTCGGGTATGGCAGCGATTCTCAGCACCTGCATGTCCTTGCTGAAATCCGGCGACCATGTGATCTGCTCCCGAGGTGTGTTCGGAACGACCAATGTCCTGTTTCAGAAGTACATGGCCCGATTTGGCGTAGAAACCAGCTTTGTCAGCCTGACCGAGTTGGATGAGTGGAAAGCGGAGATTCGCCCCGCCACCCGGATGCTGTTTCTGGAAACCCCGTCTAATCCGTTGTGTGAAGTGGCGGATCTTGCCGCTTTGTCTGCCATCGCCCGTGAAAACGATGCTTTGCTGGTGGTCGACAATTGCTTCTGCACGCCTGTGCTGCAGCGGCCGCTGGAGCAGGGCGCCGACATCGTCATCCATTCTGCCACCAAGTATCTCGACGGCCAGGGCCGTTGCGTCGGTGGCGTGGTGGTTGGGCCGGGCAAGTACCTGGACGAGATTTATGGCTTCATCCGTTCGGCGGGCCCGACCATGAGTCCGTTTAATGCCTGGGTGTTCCAGAAGGGCCTGGAAACCTTACCGATTCGTATGCGCGCCCACTGCGACAATGCGTTAGAGTTGGCTTTGTGGCTGGAACAGCAGGACTGTGTGGAAAAAGTTTACTACGCAGGCTTGCAGAGCCATCCTCAGCACGAGCTGGCGATAAAACAGCAGGACGGCTTTGGTGGCGTACTTTCCTTCCTGGTAAGGGGTGGTCGGGAGCAGGCGTGGAAGTTTATTGACGCCACTCGGATGATTTCCATCACCGCCAATCTGGGAGATGTGAAAACCACCATCACTCATCCGGCGACAACCACTCATGGACGCCTCTCTCCCGAAGACAAGGCGAGGGCAGGCATTACCGAGAACCTGATTCGCCTGTCAGTCGGTATCGAATCCATCAAGGATCTGAAAACCGATCTGGACAGAGGTTTCCAGGCGTTGAAAGATTAACAACCGGACGGTTTGAGCATTCATGGCGGAATCCGCGAAAGCGAAGAAAGCAGTAGCCACAGAACTGACCGACAAGCAGAAGCGATTTCGTCGCCTGATGGCCCAGGGGGCCAGGGAAGGCGCGGTCATTGCGCTGATTGTGCTATGCATCTATCTCGCCATGGCCCTGTTTACCTTCAATCCGGCTGACCCTGGCTGGGCCAGCATTGGCCACGATATCCGTGTTCAGAATTACGCAGGTCGCACCGGTGCCTGGCTGGCGAGCCTGTTCATGGATTTCTTTGGCCATGTGTCCTGGCTGTTTCCGGTGATGGTTGCCGGTTACGCCATCATGCTGATTCGTCGCCGGCATCAACCGTTGGATATGCACTGGCCGCTGTTCATGGTCCGCTTTGGCGGTTTTGTTCTTATACTGCTGTCCGCCACCAGCCTGCTTTCTCTCTACTCCGTATTTGGCTTGGGCGCCTCCTCTGGCGGCGTTTTGGGTACTGCGGTGTCTGAAGCCATGGTGCGGTTTTTTAATCTTCCGGCGACCACGTTGCTGCTGATTGCCATTTTTCTCTTTGCCCTGACGGTGACTATCGGCCTGTCCTGGTTCCGGTTGATGGATCAGGTGGGCGGCTTGACCCTGAAGTTTGCCCTGGCCGCCAAATCGCTATTCGCCGGGGCAGGGAAGAAGGCTGAAAAGACCGCCGGCCAGGGAACCTCGGCAGCCAGGGTGGAAGCACCAAAGCCGGAACCGGAACCCCCGGTTGTGCGTGACAAAGTCCGGGCTCGCGAGAAGGGTAAAAATGACCAAAAGTCAGGCCAGCAGAGCTGGTGGCAGCGGATATTTGGTCGTCGTGCAAAACCCGCAGAGGATATCAGGGCTCGGGAGCCCCAGCGCGAACGGAAAGAGCCGGCTATCGAAGGGCTGCCTGCATCCATAGCGGAACCAGAGCACCTGGAGAGTTTCAGCTCTCGGGATGTAAAGGCAGAGCCATCGCCTCCCCCGGCTGAAAAGGCAAAGGCCCGTTCCCTGAAAATATCGCCGTTCAAGAAAGAAGAGCAGGGCGGTGCGCCGAAAAAGGGGGATGACCGCCAGGGCTCTCTGCTGGAAGACATTGAAAGCCCGATTCCGCCGATTTCTTTGCTGGATCCTCCCGAGGAGCACAAAGAACGAGGTTATTCGGAAGAGTCTCTGGAGCATATGTCCCGTTTGCTCGAAGAGAAGCTCAGTGATTTCGGGGTATCGGTTGAGGTGGTCGAGGTTAATCCCGGCCCCGTGATTACCCGTTTCGAGATCAAACCAGCGCCCGGGGTCAAGGTCAGCAAGATCTCCAACCTGGCAAAAGACCTGGCGCGATCCCTGGCCGTGCTCAGCGTGCGGGTGGTCGAGGTGATTCCGGGCAAGTCCGTGGTTGGCATCGAGATTCCCAACGAGGAGCGTGAAATTGTTCGCCTGAGCGAAGTGCTGGGTGCCAAAGTGTTCACCGAATCTTCCTCGCCACTGACGTTGGCGCTGGGTAACGATATTGGGGGCAACCCCATGGTTGCCAACCTGGCCAAAATGCCCCACCTGCTGGTCGCCGGCACCACCGGTTCCGGTAAGTCGGTGGGGGTGAATGCCATGCTGTTGAGTATGTTGCTGAAGGCAACACCGGATGAAGTCCGATTCATCATGGTGGACCCGAAGATGCTTGAACTGAGTATCTACGACGGCATCCCGCATCTGTTGGCACCCGTGGTCACGGACATGAAAGAGGCCGCCAATGCCCTGCGTTGGTGTGTGGCCGAGATGGAGCGCCGCTACCGGCTGATGGCCAGCCTGGGGGTGCGCAATATCGCCGGCTACAACAAGAAGGTGAAAGATGCCCGGGCGGAGGGAGAGCCGCTGCTGGACCCGCTCTGGAAACCGGACGAATACCTGGCAAATGATGAGCAGGAACGCCCCGAGCTGGATACCCTGCCTTTCATTGTGGTGGTGATCGACGAATTTGCTGACATGATGATGATTGTCGGCAAGAAAGTGGAAGAGTTGATTGCCCGGATTGCCCAGAAGGCACGGGCCGCGGGCATTCATCTGGTTCTGGCAACCCAGCGCCCCTCCGTGGATGTGATTACCGGCCTGATCAAGGCCAACATTCCCACCAGGATGTCGTTCCAGGTGTCCTCCAAGATCGACTCCCGTACTGTTCTCGACCAGGGCGGCGCTGAACAGTTACTGGGCCACGGCGACATGCTGTATTTGCCACCAGGCTCAGGTTTACCGGTGCGGGTGCACGGTGCTTTTGTCGATGATGACGAAGTACACCGTGTGGTCAGTGCCTGGAAGGCCCGGGGTGAGCCGGAGTACGTGGATGATGTACTCAATGGCGCCGAGGGCGAGCACCTTCCAGGCGTGCCCACGCTTAGCGAAGGCGGCGCCGGTGGTGGCGAAGAGGGGGATGCCCTGTTTGACGAAGCGGTGGCTTTTGTCACTGAAAACCGGCGGGTGTCTATTTCGTCGGTCCAGCGTAAATTCAAGATCGGCTACAACCGTGCCGCCAATCTGGTGGATGCCATGGAAGCTTCGGGGGTAGTCAGCCCGGCGGGCCACAACGGTGCCAGAGAAGTTCTTGCACCGCCGCCTCCCAGAGACTAGGAGTTATCAGATGATCAGAATGTTTTCAGGAATCCTGTTGGTACTGGCAGCAACGTGGTCTGGCCTGTCCCAGGCTGATAGTGCACAGGCGTCCCGGGGCGCAGCCGAACAGTTGACCTCGATTCTGAAAAGCTACGAAACCTATCAGGCGGACTTTATACAGATTGTGGTCAATGAGAATGGCAGCCAGGTTCAGGAAACCCGTGGATCGCTCAAAGCCAAGCGGCCTGGTTTGTTCTACTGGGAGACCGGAGCACCCCTGTCCCAGTTTATTGTCAGCGATGGCGATAAAGTGGAGGTGTACGATCCGGATCTGGAACAGGTAACCATTCATTCCCTTGATGAGCGGGTTCAGACCACGCCGGCACTGTTGTTGAGCGGCGAAGTAGAGAATCTGGATGAGAGCTATGAAGTGAGTGTCCGGGATCTCGGTGAAAGCACCCGTGAATTCACTCTGGTGCCCCGCAGTCAGGATTCCCTGTTTACCTCTCTGCGGCTGAGCTTTTTTGACGGCGAGCTGCAGGAAATGCGCATGCAGGATTCACTGTCCCAGATGAGCATTCTCAGTTTCGACCATATTGAACTGAATCAGACCCTCGATTCCAGTGTCTTCCGCCTCGACTATCCGGAGGGGGTTGATGTGATTCGGGATGGTGCCTGATGCAGGACAGCCTGTTTCAGACTGAGACCGGCTTTCAGCCCCTGGCCGCGCGTATGCGGCCGACCTCTCTAGAAGGTTATGTCGGCCAGGCTCACCTGGTCGGCCCCGGTAAACCTTTGCGCCGGGCCGTGGAACAAGGTCAGCTGCATTCCATGATTCTCTGGGGGCCACCCGGAGTCGGAAAAACCACTTTTGCTCGCCTGCTGGCCAATGTCGGCGACCTGTCCTTCGAAACCATCTCTGCAGTCCTCAGTGGAGTTAAGGAAATTCGCGAGGTGGTGGAGCGGGCCCGCAACCGTAAACAGTCCCAGGGCAGGGATACGCTTTTGTTCGTGGATGAAGTGCATCGTTTCAACAAAAGCCAGCAGGATGCTTTCCTCCCGCACATTGAAGATGGCACCTTCATTTTCGTGGGCGCAACCACCGAAAACCCATCCTTCGAACTGAACAGCGCCTTGCTGTCCCGTACCCGTGTTTATGTCCTGAAAAACCTGGAAGCGGCGGATATACGACGGCTGCTGGACAGTGCCCTTGAGAGCGAGCAGGGCTTTGCCGGCCAGTTGCGGGTAGATGAGGGGGTGCTGGCGACCATGGCGGAAGCGTCAGGTGGCGACGCCCGGCGAGCGCTGAACATTCTGGAGGTGGCCGCCGACCTGGCAGAGCCGGATGATGACGGTGTTAACCGGGTTACCGCTCAAACTCTCGAACAGGTACTGCAGACCAGTCTCCGCCGTTTCGATAAAGGCGGGGATGTGTTCTACGACCAGATTTCGGCATTGCACAAATCGGTGCGGGGCTCCAACCCGGACGGTTCGCTGTACTGGCTGTGCCGAATGCTCGACGGCGGTTGCGACCCGTTGTATGTCGCCCGGCGCCTGGTTCGTATTGCCAGTGAAGACATCGGTAATGCCGACCCGAGGGCGCTCCAGATTACCCTGCAGGCCTGGGATGCTCAGGAACGTCTTGGCTCCCCGGAGGGCGAGCTGGCGCTGGCACAGGCGGTCACCTATCTGGCGCTTGCGCCGAAGAGCAATGCGGTTTACAAGGCGTACAATCAGTGCATGGCCGACATCCGCAGCGATCCGGACTATGAAGTTCCGGTACATCTGCGCAATGCGCCCACCAAATTGCTGAAAAGCATGGGGCATGGAGAAGAATACCGCTACGCTCACGATGAGCCGGACGCCTATGCGGCAGGAGAAGCCTACCTGCCGGAGGCGATCCACCAGCGGCGCTATTACCAGCCGGTACAACGGGGACTTGAGATCAAGCTGGCGGAGAAGCGCGAACGCCTGGATTCGCTGGATGCCAGCAGTCCGAAAAAGCGGTACTGAGCCCCATCCCTCGCCAATTTCCTTGCCTGTGCCGGGCTGGTGGTGGCCAGCGCATTCACGGCAGGTATAATGCCCGCATAACCATTCACTCGTTAACCGGAAATCAGGAATAACATGCTCGATCCGAAACGTGTCCGTACACAGACTGAAGAGATCGCCCGTCGGCTGGCTATCAAGAATTTCGAGTTTGATATTGCCACCTTCGAGCAGCTGGAGGAACGCCGCCGGGCCATACAGGTTCGTACGGAGAACTTGCAGAGCGAGCAGAACAAGCGGTCGAAATCCATCGGTAAGGCCAAGGCGGCCGGCGAGGACATCAAACCGTTGCTGGAAGAAGTCGAGAGCCTGAAGCAGCAGCGTGGTGACGCCGAAGACGAACTGCGTTCCGTGCAGGAATCCCTGAATGCCTTCTTTGCCGGTATTCCCAACCTTCCCGACGACGACGTGCCACCGGGCGCCAGTGAAGATGACAACGTCGAGACCCGGGTCTGGGGCAGGCCCCGCGAATTCGATTTTGAACCTAAGGACCACGTCGCCCTGGGTGAGCAGCTCAAAGGCCTGGACTTTGAAAAGGCCACTCAGCTGGCCCATTCCCGTTTTGCCGTCATGCGCGGTCAACTGGCCCGCCTGCACCGGGCATTGGCCCAGTTCATGCTCGATCAGCACACGTTGCAGCACGGTTACACCGAGGCCTATGTGCCTTATCTGGTGAATGCCAATACCCTGTTTGGTACCGGCCAGTTGCCGAAATTTGAGGAAGATCTGTTCCGTACAGCCGGCGACAATCCTCTGTACCTGATTCCGACCGCGGAAGTTCCGGCCACCAACCTGGTGGCGGATACCATTCTGGATGATGCCGAACTGCCGCTGCGCCTGGTTTGCCATACGCCGTGCTTCCGGAGTGAGGCAGGGTCTTACGGCCGGGATGTGCGGGGCATGATTCGTCAGCATCAGTTCGACAAGGTGGAGCTGGTGCATATTGTTCGCCCGGAGGAATCCACTCAGGCGCTGGAGGAACTGACCGGACACGCCGAGAAGATCCTGCAGCTGCTTGAACTGCCTTACCGTGTGGTCACCCTCTGTGGCGGCGACATGGGTTTCTCCGCCGCCAAAACCTACGATCTGGAAGTCTGGCTGCCGGGGCAGGGCAAATACCGCGAAATTTCTTCCTGTTCCAACACCCGTGATTTTCAGGCACGGCGTATGCAAGCCCGCTGGCGTAATCCGGACACCGGAAAGCCCGAACCGGTCCATACCCTCAATGGTTCCGGCCTGGCCGTAGGTCGCGCCATGATTGCGGTTATGGAGAACTACCAGCAGGCGGACGGCAGTATTCTGGTGCCCGAGGTACTCAAACCCTACATGGGAGGCGTCGAGCGTATTCAATGAATGATCAATCCAGGGATGCACCAGTAAAGGGCGTACCCGTCTGGTCTGCACCGGCGCGGTACAAGGCCAATCCGGTTACGGATAACCCCAACATCTCGGCCGGTGAAGTGGCGTTGGTCGGTGCCGGCCCCGGCGATCCGGAGTTGCTCACCCTGAAAGCCTGGCGTCTGATCCAGTCGGCGGAGGTGGTGTTGTACGACCGCCTGGTTTCTCCGGAGATCATGGCGCTCATCCCTGAGAGCGCCCAGAAAATCCACGTTGGCAAACAGCGCTCGAACCACACGTTGCCGCAGGATCAGATCAATCAGAAGCTGGTAGATCTGGCCCGGGAAGGCTATCGGGTGGTGCGTCTGAAGGGAGGTGATCCTTTCATCTTCGGCCGTGGTGGCGAGGAAATTGAAACCCTGGCCTCGGCCGGAGTCCGTTTCCAGGTTGTGCCGGGTATCACCGCCGCCTCAGGTTGCGCTGCCTACGCCGGTATTCCTCTGACGCACCGGGATCACGCCCAGTCAGTGCGGTTTATCACCGGTCACCTGAAGAATGACACCTGCAATCTGCCGTGGAAGGACTTTGTTCAGAATAATCAGACCCTGGTATTTTACATGGGCCTGGTCGGTTTACCGATCATCAGCCGGGAGTTGATGGCTCACGGCATGCCGGCGGATATGCCCGTGGCTCTGGTGTCCAGGGGCACCACGCCGGAACAGGAAGTGATTACAGGCACTCTGGAAACGATTGTGGATCGGGTTCAGGAGAAAGGGGCCCAGGCGCCGACGCTGGTGATCATCGGCAATGTGGTATCTCTTCGAAACCGTCTGGACTGGCTGGGAGCAGAAGCCGGGCGCTGAGGCCCGGCTTCAGGATTCAGGCAAAGGCGGTCCGCTTGGGCAGAACGTCTTTCAGCTTTTCACGCATGTCGCGAATGGCTTTTTCGGTGGTTTCCCAGTCGATACAGGCGTCGGTGATGGATACGCCGTATTTCAGGTCAGCCAGGTTTTCTGGAATAGACTGACTACCCCAGTTGATGTGGCTTTCCACCATCAGGCTCTGGATAGACTGATTGCCTTCCAGAATCTGGTGTGTCACATCCTGCATTACCAAAGGCTGAATAGCCGGATCCTTGCTGGAGTTGGCGTGGCTGCAATCGACCATAATGGATTTGCGCAGCTTGGCCTTGTCCAGTGCCTGTTCGCACAGGGCAACGCTGACGGAATCGTAGTTTGGTTTGCCGCCACCACCACGAAGCACCACGTGGCCGTAGTTGTTGCCCTTGGTGCGAATAATGGCAACTTTGCCCTGCTGATCGATGCCCAGGAAGCTGTGGGGATGAGAGACCGACTTCATGGCGTTAACCGCAACGTCCAGGCTGCCGTCGGTGCCGTTCTTGAAGCCAATGGCCATGGACAGGCCGCTGCTCATTTCCCGGTGGGTCTGGGATTCGGTGGTACGGGCACCGATCGCAGACCAGGCAATGGTATCCTGCAGGTACTGGGGAGAAATTGGGTCCAGAGCTTCGGTAGCGGCCGGAAGACCCATCTCGTTGATATCCAGCAGCAGTCGCCGACCAATGTGCAGCCCCTGCTCGATATCAAAGGTATCATTCAGGTGCGGATCGTTGATCAGGCCTTTCCAGCCTACGGTGGTGCGTGGTTTCTCGAAGTACACGCGCATGACGATCAACAGTGTATCGCTGACTTCATCGGCGAGCTTTTTCAGTCGGGCCGCATAATCGCGGGCAGCTTCTACATCGTGAATCGAGCAGGGGCCCACCACAATAAACAGCCGGTGATCCTTGCCGTCCATAATGTCGTAGATGGCCTGCCGACCATTGGCAACGGTCTCGGCTGCCTTGTCTGACAGTGGCATCTTTTGCTTCAGTGCTTCAGGAGTGATCAGTGGTTCCTGGCTGGCCACGTTCAGGTTTTCCAGTTTCTTGCCCGACATCTTGTTGTGCTTCCCCGAATCTTGTCGTTACCTCATCCGGTATATTCATTCTTTTGTCCGGATGATTGAAGATAATTGCGAATGGTGCCGGCACACGCTTGCGGTAAACCCCGGCGAGTTGGTTATACTGCGTTATTTGCAGGCCCTTTTCAACGCTTCTCAACGCTTCAGGACAACAGGTAACGGATGTCGCCCTCATCAACGAAACCACAGGCTGTCTCTTCCTCCCGAAAGGTGGTTTCAGAAAGGATTACCCGGGTTCTGTCCGGGATCCGGGTGCCGGATCTGCCGTACCCCGCCAGTAAGTCTTCTCCGGAGCAGGAACCGGACTGGCGTCCCTTATTGATGTCCTGCTGGACGGAACAGCGGGATGAACGGGTAACCAAAGTGCTGCGCTCGGTTCAGATTGAGTGGACCGTCCGGCAGGTGAATGCGGCTTACCTCTCCGACCGGATCATGGACGTCTTCCTGAAAACCTCCGGCCTGCATGCCACCCTGGTGGGGCGCATAGCGCGCCTGCGGTTCTGGCTGGCCTGGCAGCTGGATCTGTGTGGTACGGAAGTGTTCAGCGGGGTGCTTCTGGACTGGCTGGATAACCTTCAGGAATGGCGGGGCTGGAGCGATACCGGTGGTCGCTCATCCCGGGTGTTGCTCGATCAGCTCGACAGTCTGGTGATTGCCGTATCCGGCAGTTTTGAGGCCGGCAGCCGTGAACCAGTAGAGCAGTATTGCAAGCAGTGGCTTGCCGATACCCGAAAGCGGGATGACCAGGTGGCGCGACTCCGTGAACGGCTGCTGGAAACCGAGCAGGGGGCTTCGCGTCAGCGTTTGTCCGATCAGGTGGCCAGAGCATTGATCGGCCGGGCCTTGACGGGTCGCCAGCTGCCGCCGCCGATTACCCGCTTTATCCTGACTGACTGGCACAAGGTACTGAAACAGAGTGTCTGGGCCGAAGGCACGGATAGTGAAGTGCATCGGCACGCCAATAAATTACTGGAATGGCTGGTCTGGGTAGGCGACCCTCAGCTTTCAGATCGCGATCGTAACCGGTTGTATCACGTCGGGGAGCAGCTCGGCGACCGTGTCCGTGACGTCTGGACCCGCGCCCTGGGTGAAGCTGCACCGGAACAGGCATTGCACGATATCCAGGCGGTGATTGTGGCTCGGATCCGCGGGGAAATACCAGAGCTGGAGCCCGCGCTTTTATCCGATTCCGATTTTTCCTGGGACAGCCGCTGGCTGGGGAATGAGCCGGTCCCGGCCGATGAATCCGAACCTCTGGTTGGCCAGTGGTTTGTAGAAGGTGAAGGAGCACGGGAGCAGCGACGTTTTTTCTTTGCCCTGTTACCTGACAGCGGAGAAGTGCTCTGGACCAACGGTGCCGGCGTCAAACTTGGGCTGCAGCCCTGGAAGGAATTCCAGGCCGAACTTGCCAGCGGAGGACTCAGGCCGCTTCCGGAGCCGACAGCCTTTGGCCAGGTGCTTGCCGAAACCCTCGAAGTGCTGTCTAAAGTATGCGCCAAGCAACTGGAACAGCGTGAAAAAGCGGCCAAGGAAGCCCGCGCCCGGGCCGAAGCGCTTCGGAAGGAACGGGAAGCGGCCGAGCAACGCCGTCGGGAAGAGGAGCTTGCACGCCAGCAGGCACTCGAACGGGAACGTGAAGAAGCCGAGCGCCAACGGGTTGCAGATGAAAAGGCAGAGCAGGAGCGTTTGCGAAAAGAGGCAGAGCTGGTGGCCACCAAACAGGTTGAAGGTATCGCGCTCGGCGGCTGGATTGTGCTCACTCAGGAAACCCGGGATGACGACCCCGTCCGGCTCAAGCTCGCCGTCAAGATTTCTGCTTCGCGCAAATACGTGTTTGTGGATCGTCTGGGGCTCAATCGCCGGGAGTTTCTCCAGGACGAACTGGTTAACGGAATCGTGGAAGGTCGAATTCGCGTGCTTGGCAGTTCGGCCGAGTTTGATGACACCCTGAGCCGCGTTGTTGGGCGTATCCGTGTTGGTCGGAACTGAGGTGAACGATGATCGATGATGATTATGGGTTCGGAATAGAGGACGACTTACCGTCAGGGAAAGACCTTCGTGAGGAATACCGGTTAACGGCTCGGGCTCGGGCCTGGGTACTCCCGGAATCTCCGGAACCTGAGACAGAGCCGACGATACTGGATGGCGTGTCTGGCGGGCTGGAGTGTCAGGTACGTGACATATCGGCCCGTGGAATCAGCCTGTTGTGCGAGGAGTCGCTCAGTATCGGGTCGATTTTGATTACGGAAGTAAGTCTGGGCGAACACGCACGGCACTTCCGGCTGAGTGTTGAGGTGATGTGGTGCCGCGAGGCTGAGTGGGGCTACCTGATTGGTGTCCGGGTGCTTGAGTCTGATGAAACCGACTGCCTGGACTGGATCGAGGCGGTTGCCAGGGCGCTCTCGGAAAGCTGAACGAAAAGAGCCGGCATCGCGCCGGCTCTTTTGCTATGGCGGAAGTCAGGAACCAATCAGGCGTCCATCTCCGCCATGCCGGTGATGTTGAAACCACCGTCCACGTACAGGATTTCACCGGTGATGCCTGAGGCCAGGTCGGACGACATGAAGGCGGCGGCGTTGCCGACTTCTTCTGTGGTCACGTTACGACGCAGGGGGGCCTGCTTGGCGTTCTCGGCCAGCATGCGGCGGAAGCTCTTGATGCCTGAAGCGGCCAGGGTTTTGATCGGGCCTGCTGAAATGGCGTTCACCCGAATTCCTTCCTTGCCCAGGCTGGCGGCCATATAGCGTACGTTGGCTTCCAGGGACGCCTTGGCCAGGCCCATCACGTTGTAGTTCTGCAGTACCCGCTCGGCGCCCAGGTAGCTCAGGGTCAGCAGGCTGCTGCCCTCGTGCATCATCTTGCGTGCGCCCTTGGCCAGGGCCACGAAGCTGTAAGAGCTGATGTCGTGGGCAATCCGGAACCCGTCACGGGTGGTGACATCCACGTAGTTTCCATCCAGCTCATGGGCCGGCGCATAACCAACCGCATGGATGATGATGTCGATGTTGTCCCAGTGTTTGCCCAGTTGCTCGAATACCTGATCAATCTGCTCGTCGCTGGCGACGTCACAGGGGAAGGTCAGTTTGCTGCCCCACTGTTCCGCAAACTTCTCAACGCGGGACTGCAGTTTCTCGTTCTGATAGGTGAAGGCCATTTCGGCGCCTTCACGAGCGAAGGCCTCGGCAATGCCGTAGGCAATGGAATGTTTGCTGGCGACGCCAACAATCAGTGCTTTTTTGCCACTGAGGATTCCCATGGGTTTCTGCTCCCTGTGTTCCGTGGTTTCGGCGCATTATCCCCGACCTGCCAGGGCCGGGTAACGCTCAATTGGTCGTAGACTGATAGAAAAAAGCGGCATTCAGCAGTTCCCGGGTATACGGCTGTTGCGGTTCCCGGAATATGGCCTCTGCATCACCGTACTCCACAATCCGGCCCTGCCTGAGCACCAGCAGTTTGTGGCTCAGTGCGCGGACAACGGCCAGATCATGGCTGATAAAGATGTAGCTTAGCCTATATCGGGCCTGGATTTCCCGTAAAAGCTCGATCACCTGCTTCTGTACCGTTCTGTCCAGGGCGGAGGTGGGTTCATCCAGAATCATCAGGTCTGGCTGGAGAACCAGCGCGCGTGCTATGGCAATACGCTGGCGCTGGCCGCCGGAGAATTCGTGTGGATACCGATGCCGTGCGTCCGGATCCAGTCCCACATCCTTAAGGGCCTGGATAACTCTGGCTTCGTGCTGCCCGGAACTCCCGGGCTCGTGGATTTCCAGGCCTTCACGGATGATTTCTTCAACGGACATCCGCGGGCTGAGGCTGCCAAAGGGATCCTGGAAGACAATCTGAACGCGTCGGCGCCAAGGCCGGAAAGCCTTCTGGGAGAGGGCGGACAGCTCTGTGCCGCAGAGGCTGAACTGGCCTGTGCTCGGAGTGAGTTTCAGCAAGGCGTGGCCCAGTGTGGTTTTGCCACTGCCACTTTCGCCGACAATACCGAGGGTTTCACCGGCACGCAGCTCGAAGCTGGCATCCTGTACCGCGTGGAAGCTTTCTTTTACCTTGCCCAGCAGGGTCTTGCGAATGGGGAAATGCACATTCACGTTGTTTACGGTCATCAGGGTTTCGGTACCACTGGTGGCTGGCAGAGGGTGCTCGGGTGGTTCCGCGTCAATGAGTTTACGGGTGTAGGCATGAGAGGGCGACCTGAACAGCGCTTCTGTCGCGCCTTGTTCGACCATTTTTCCGCGTTCCATGACCACCACGTAATCGGCATACCGGCGGACGATGCTCAGATCGTGGGTAATTAACAGCACTGCCATGCCCAGCTTCTGCTGCAATGATTTCAGCAACTCCAGCACCTGTTTCTGAACCGTCACATCCAGTGCCGTGGTGGGCTCATCCGCAATCAGCAGATCGGGTTCATTGGCCAGAGCCATGGCAATCATTACCCGCTGTTTCTGCCCACCCGATAACTGGTGTGGGTAGCTCGTCAGGCGGGTCTCCGGGGCCGGAATCCCGACCAGTTCCAGTAATTCCAGGCAGCGTCTACGGGCCTGGGGGCCGCGCATGCCTTTGTGTAGTTCCAGGGTCTCGCTGATCTGCTTTTCAACGGTATGCAACGGATTGAGCGAGGTCATCGGCTCCTGGAAGATCATGCTGATATGCCGGCCACGAATCTGACGCAGGCGCTTTTCCGGCGCCTGCAGCAAGTCTTCGCCTTTGTAGAGGATGTGTCCGGCGGGATAAGCCGCATGACGTTCATCCAGCAGCCGAAGTATCGACAGGGCAGATACCGACTTGCCGGAGCCGCTTTCGCCAACCAGCGCGAGAGTCTGGCCTTTGTCGATGCTGAATGACAGCCCGTCAACCACCCGTGGGCCGTTGTCGAAGGTGATGGACAGGTCCGAGATGGAAAGCAGGTCACTCATATCAGTTCTTTCTCGGGTCAAAGGCATCGCGAACCGCTTCTCCCACAAACACCAGCAGCGTAAGCATGACGGCCAGTGACACAAACGCGGAAATGCCCAGCCAGGGTGCATGAAGGTTGGCTTTACCCTGGGCAATCAGCTCGCCCAGTGACGGTGAACCCGAGGGCAGGCCGAACCCAAGGAAATCCAGAGACGTGAGCCCGGTTATGGCGCCGGTGAGAATAAACGGCATGAACGTGAGGGTTGCCACCATGGCATTGGGCAGAATGTGCCGGAACATGATTCTGCGATTGTCCAGGCCGAGTGCTCTGGCCGCTTTCACATACTCGAAGTTACGGGCGCGGAGAAACTCGGCCCGCACGACATCTACCAGCCCCATCCAGCTGAACAGCAGCATGATGCCCAGCAACCACCAGAAATTGGGCTGAACAATCGAAGAAAGAATGATGAGCAGATACAACATGGGCAAACCGGACCAGATCTCGATAAAGCGCTGGCCAAACAGGTCGATCTTGCCACCGTAGTAGCCCTGCAGTGCGCCAACGGCAACGCCAACGATGGAACTGGCGATGGTGAGCGTCAGGCCGAACAACACCGAAATACGGAAACCATAGATCACCCTGGCAGCCACATCCCGCCCCTGGTCATCGGTTCCCAGCCAGTTCTCGGCACTGGGTGGCGCAGGTGAGGGCACAGTGAGCTCGTAGTTGATGGTGTTATAGCTGAAGCGGATGGGCGGCCATAGCATCCAGCCATTGCTCTGGATTTCGCTCGCAATGAAGTCGTCCCGGTAATCAGCTTCCGTGGGCAGAAAGCCACCAAAGGTTTCTTCGGGCACTTGCTGAATGACCGGAAAGTACCAGTCTCCGTTATAGGAAACGACCAGGGGTTTATCGTTGGCTATCAGTTCCGCACACAGCGAGAGGCCAAACAGCACCAGAAAAATCCAGAGGCTCCAGAAGCCGCGCCGGTTGGCGGTAAAGTTATTGAGTCGTCTGCGCTGAATCGGCGAGAGGGTTGCCATGATTACGCACCCTCCCGGCTTTCGAAATCGATGCGCGGATCAACAGCGACATAAGTGAGGTCGCTGATCAACTTCATCACCAGGCCCATCAGCGTCAGGATGTACAGGGTGCCGAAAATCACCGGGTAATCCCGGTTGAGCGCAGCTTCAAAGCCGAGCAGGCCGAGGCCGTCCAGCGAGAAGATCACCTCAATCAACAGAGAGCCGGTAAAGAACAGCGCCACCAGAACGCCGGGCATACTGGCAATGACAATCAACATGGCATTGCGGAACACATGGCCGTAAAGCACCTGCTTTTCTTCCAGGCCCTTGGCCCTGGCGGTAACCACGTACTGCTTGCTGATTTCGTCCAGAAAGGAGTTCTTGGTCAGAAGCGTGAGGGTAGCGAAGCCGCCGATCACGTTCGCGGTCACGGGCAGGGCGAGATGCCAGAAATAGTCAGCAATCTTCTGGTACCAGGTCATCTGGTCAAAATCCGGAGACGTCAGGCCCCGGAGCGGGAACAGGTCGAAATAACTGCCACCGGCGAACAATACGATGAGCAGAATGGCAAACAGGAATCCGGGAATGGCGTAGCCGACCACGATCGCAGAACTGGTCCAGACATCGAACCGGGAGCCGTCCGTGACCGCCTTACGGATACCCAGTGGAATGGAGACGAGGTAGATAATCAGCGTGGACCAGAGGCCGAGGGAAATGGAGACCGGCATCTTGTCCAGAATCAGTTCGACGACGCTTCTGTCCCGGAAGAAGGAATCGCCGAAGTCGAAGGTGGCGTAATCGCCCAGCATTGTGAAAAAGCGTTCGTGCGCAGGCTTGTCGAAGCCGTACATGGCCTCAAGTTCTTCCAGAAGTTCGGGCGGCAGGCCCCGGGAGGCCCGGCTGTCTCCGGAACTGCTGGCTACTTCACTGCCAACATCACCGCCACCGGCCCGTGCCAGGGCACTGCTGCCGTGGCCTTCCATCTCGGCGAGAATCTGTTCAATGGGGCCACCGGGCGCGGCCTGAACAATGACAAAATTCAACAGCATGATCCCCACCAGGGTGGGGATGATCAGGGCGAGGCGGCGGAGTATGTAAATGCCCATTCAGGGAGCAGTCCTTACTACAGCGTCGTGATAGCGAACGGTATCAGCGTTCAGTCCACCAGTTGTTAAGGTCGATGCCGTTCTTGGGCGTGTTGGCCGGGCGTTTCAGGTGGTTCCAGTAGGCCACCCGATCCCTGCGCAAATGCCAGTGCGGGATCACGTAATGGCCATGCAGCAGCACACGGTCCAGCGCGTGCACCCGGTGTACAAGCTCTTCACGGTCCGGCGCCTGAATGACCATGTTGACCAGTTCATCGACGACCGGGTCGTTAACGCCCATGAAATTGCGTGAACCGGTTACACCAGCGTTGCTGGAGTGCCAGTAGTCCCGTTGCTCGTTACCCGGAGAATCGGATTGCGGCAGAACCTGGGTGATCATGTCAAAATCAAAACTCCGAACCCGCTGGATATACTGGTTGCTGTCGACCAGACGCACCGACACATCGATACCCAGCTTTTCGAGATTCTGTTTGAAGGGCAGAACCACCCGTTCAAAACTCTTCTGGAACAGAAGGATCTCGAAAGCCAGCGGCTTGCCGGTCTCCTGGTGGATCATTTTGCCATTCTTGATCTGATACCCGGCCTCTGTCAGAAGCTTCAGAGCCGTCCGCAGATTGTCGCGGAGGCTGACGCCGTTACCGGTATCCGGTGGGAAATAGGCCTCTGTGAAAACGTCGGGGCTTAGTTGATCCCGATACGCTTCAAGAATTTCAAGCTCCCGCCCTTCGGGTAAGCCAGACGAGGCCAGATCGCTGTTCTCGAAATAGCTGCTGGTGCGAGTGTACTGCCCAAAGAACAGGTTCTGGTTGGCCCACTGGAAATCAAAACCGTAGGCCAGCGCCTCCCGAACCAGGGGATCCTGAAACACCGGCTTGCGGGTATTGAAGATAAAGCCCTGCATGCCGGTGGGGCGGTGGTGCTCAATGGCTTCTTTCTCAATATCGCCGCTCTCGAACTGACGACCGGTATAGGCAGTGGCCCAGTTCTTGGCGGAGGTTTCCTGGCGGAAATGGAAATTACCGGCTTTGAAAGCCTCCAGGGCGACGGTGTCGTCGTTGTAGTACTCGTAGGAAATGGTGTCGAAGTTGAACCGGCCTTTGCGTACACCCAGATCTTTGGCCCAGTAGTCGTCGACTCTTTGATAGGTAACCGAACGGCCGGCATCAAAAGAGGCAATCCGGTATGGGCCGCTGCCTACGGGGACGGTCAGGCCGCTGCTTTCGAACTCCCGATCCTGCCAAAAATGTTCTGGCAGAACGGGCATCTGGCCAAGAATCAGGGGCAGTTCCCGATTGTTGGTTTGCGCAAAGTCAAAGCGTATACGGTGACTGTTTTCGATAGTGACCTTGTCGACATCTGCGTAGTAGTTGCGGTAGAACGGGTGGCCTTCGGTAGTCAGAATCCGGTAGGAGAACGCCACATCCTCGGCGGTAATCGGTTCACCATCCTGGAAACGGGCTTTTTGATTCAGATTGAAGATGACAAAGCTGCGGTCTTCCGGCACTTCGACAGACTCGGCAATCAGCCCGTATTCCGAAAACGGCTCGTCGGCAGAGGATTCCAGTAGAGTATCGTACACGTAGGCGTTGATACCTGCGGCAGGGATGCCCCGGATAACAAAGGGGTTGAAGCTGTCGAAGCCATTGGCAACCACGGATAACTTCAGTGCGCCGCCTTTCGGGGCTTCCGGGTTGACGTAGTCGAAGTGCCTGAAATCCGCCGAGTATTTCAGTTCTCCGTGCATGGCGATGCCATGCACAGGACTAAGGTTTTCGGTGACGCCTTCATCGGCTGTGGCGAAACAGGCAGACGCTGCCAGAGCCAGCGTCGCGGTAATTCTGGTCAGCAAGGGTGCTTCTGGTTTTTTTATCATGGTTCTCGCACGTTACGGACTGTTTCTTATGTCCACGTAGAGTACCAGACTTTGGCCGGGTTGGAGATAACGGTCCGTATTAAGATCGTTCCATGATGCGATGTCTCGCACATTCACTGAAAACCGGCTGGCGATGGCAGACAGGGAGTCGCCGCTGCGAACCCTGTATCCCACCTTCCGCACCATCGCCTTGCCGCGGGTATTCGAGGCCACCATGGTCGGCTTTGAGGTTTTCGACCAGATCACCAGTTCCTTGCCCGGAATCAGGGGGTCTCCCGGTGCCATGCCATTCCAGGCAGCCACTTCCCGAACAGACACCCGGTGCTCCCTGGCGATATCCCAGAAGGTATCGCCCCGGCGTACGGTGTAACGTACCTTGTTGCCGCTGCGCTTACGTTCCTGCGTTCGCTCCAGTCGCTGGGCCTGGCTTAGCGCATAGGCGTCAGAACCCTTGGTGGCGGAAGGAATGAGCAGTTGCTGGCCTATCCGGATCAGATCGCTGTTGAGCTTGTTGACCTGTTGAATCACCGACGGCGTAGTGGAGAACTTGCGGGCGATGGTGTTCAGGCTGTCACCCTTGCGGACTTTATAGTTCTGCCAGGAAACACGCTGTTCCCTGGGGAACTCTGCCAGTGCCGTCCGGAAAGCCTCGGCCTGTTGCTTGGGCACCAGCAAACGGTGGGGACCGTCCGGATTGGTTGCCCAGCGATTGTAGGACGGGTTCAGCAGATAGATTTCATCAATATCCACGCCGGCCAATTCTGCGGCCTGGGCCAGATCCAGCTGGGAGCCGGTATTCACCACCTCAAAGTAAGGTTCGTCTTTCAGTGGTGGCAGGTCGATACCGTAGGCTTTCGGGTCGTCGAAGATTTTGGCCAGGGCAATCAGTTTGGGCACATAATGGCGGGTCTCGGTCGGTAGTGTCAGAGACCAGTAATCTGTGGATTTTCCGGCATTGCGGTTGCGACGCATGGCGCTGGAGACGGTTCCGCCGCCCGAGTTGTAGGCGGCCAGGGCCAGGGTGTAATCGCCGTCAAACCGGTTGGCAAGACGCTCCAGGTACGTAAGGGCTGCGTCGGTAGCGGCAATAACATCCCGTCGGTCGTCATGCCACCAGCTCTGGGTGAGCCCGAAGTATTTGCCGGTAGAAGGAATGAACTGCCATAACCCGGCGGCGCGGCCATGGGAGTAGGCAAAGGGGTCGAATGCGCTTTCTACCACAGGCAACAGAGCCAGTTCGCTCGGCAGGCCGCGCTTTTCGATTTCGTCGATAATGTAATGCAGGTAACGGGAGCCTCTTTCCACCACGCGGTCGATGTACCGGGGATGTCGCACGTACCAGTCCAACTGGGCCTGTACTCGGGCGTTGTCGACGGAATGGTCCATGGTGAAACCGGCCCGGAGTCTTGACCACAGATCGTCTGTTCTGGTGGAGGCGTCAGCCTGCCGGGCGGGATTGTCCAGTTTTTCCCGGGCTTGCTGGGCCTTGGCCTGGAGTTCCGGGGAGATGGCGTCATCTAATGGTGCCCCGCTGGCACTGTCCTCGCCATTGCCAGCGGCGACGTCAGCCTTGAGGTCTTCATCGCCCTTGGCGACAACCACCTGCTCGGAGTCCAGCGGGTCTGATTGGTGATGCTCCTCCCCGGTCCCGAACCAGGCTGAGGGTGTGTGCCAGTTTTCGGCGATCTGGCTGGTACTGCAGCCGCTGAAAAGAGTTGAAGCGAGGATGATGAAGGGCAGTCGTTTAACCGGCATAAACACAGGGTTCCGGGTGGTGCCGGCAGGTATCTGTAAAAATAGCCGGCAGATTTAACAAGTTACGTTCGAGAATTGTTCGAAATTCTATGGGAGCGTTTTCCGGCCGGTCAAGCTGCGCCATGTTACGGCTGTGAGATAAATTGTTAAGCAGTGACCGCCCGCACGCTCAGAAGTGGTCCTTGCCGTGCCGCACCGCTGCAAAAACCGCACAATCCGAGCCGGTGGCCAGGCGGTGCGTGGTGCTGTAGTTCTCGGCCGCTTCTACGACCATGGCATCGTCCCATCGAAGGAACGGGTTCAACTGCTTTTCCTGGCCGATGGTGGTCGGTACGGTCGGCTCGCCCCGCTCCCGAAGGGCTTCACAGGCGCTCTCGAACTCGGCCAGTGCCTGGTCCTCGGGTAGCCAATGACGAGCGAAGCGGAGGTTAGCCAGCGTATATTCATGGGCGCAGTAAACCGCTGTGTCATCGGGTAGGTCCCGCAGGGTCTGGAGCGAGGTGTGCATCTGCTCCGGAGTGCCTTCGAACAGTCGCCCGCAGCCGCAGACAAACAGAGTGTCGCCGCAGAACAGAACGGGTTTGCCATTTACCTGGCTGTCGGTGAAATAAGCAATATGATCCAGTGTGTGACCGGGAACGGCCAGGACATTGAACGTGAGGCCCTCCCATACGACCTCGTCGCCGGCATGAACCGTGTTTGTGGCACCCTTGAAGGGCGAATCCGCCGGGCCAACAATATGGATATCCGGAAACTCTTGCTGTAGCTCTTTCACACCACCGGTGTGATCCGGATGGTGATGGGTGATCAGGATGGTGTCTGCTGATAAACCGCTGGCGCTGAGATAGTCCAGAACCGGTCTGGCCTGGCCGGGATCGACAATCAGGGTCTTGCCGGACTCAGGATTGGTAAGGCACCAGATATAGTTGTCTGAGAACGCCGGAACCGGATGAATTCGCAATGTGGCCACCCCATGTGTTCAATGAATGTGCCTGTTATGATAATGCAACAAAGAGAGCAGCCCAAGGAACGGCAGGTTGCGAGAGCAATCAAACCACTAGTGGATCGGGTAGGGGAGCCAGCGTGACTGCCAGCGGCGTGATTGATTATTCGGCACGACATGAGAGTTTTGAACGTTGGGTGCAAACCCCCCTTGGCCGGTCTCTGCTGGCCAGCCAGAGGGCGGTTCTTGATAAGGAGCTGCACGGGCTGACCGGGGCAAGGCAGCTTCAGGTGGGCCTGAGCCACCGTTTGCCTTTGGCCAGTGGTACGGATTTCGCCCAGAAGATTATTACCTGCCCGGCCTGGCATGCGCATATGCCGGAGGGGGTGGCGGTGTGTGATGCTGACGAGCTGCCATTTCCCGGAGATTCCATGGATCTTGTCATTCTCCACCACACGGCCGACTTCTCGCCCGATCCACACCAGGTACTTCGCGAATCCGCCCGCGTCCTGCGAGGCGAGGGGCGTATCGCTCTGGTGGGGTTCAATCCCCTCAGCCTCTGGGGCGTGCGTCGTCTGGTTTCCCGTCATCGCTTTGGTCCCTGGGGTGGCCGCTTCCTGATGCGATCACGAATGGAGGACTGGCTCAGGTTGCTGGGGTTCGAACTGGAAAACAGTGGCACCTATTTCTGTACACTTCCGTTGCAGAGAAAAAACGGCGCTTCCGGGAGGAGGCAGCGTTTGGCCGCCAGCAGTCGCCCACATATACTGCCCACCGGAGCCTATTACTGTATCCTTGCCCGCAAACGGGAATACGCGCGAATCCGGCCCAGGGCATCCTGGCGCAAGAGCAAGGTGATATCTTTGCCCGGAACCGTGGGTGTATCCAGCGGCTGTGCCAGTCATAGCCCAGGCAGGGTGGACAGGCATGGAACAGAACAGGAGAAGTAATGGCTGGTAAGGTGGTGATGTATACCGACGGGGCCTGTAAAGGTAATCCGGGCCCCGGGGGATGGGGCGTTGTTTTGCGTTATGGCGATGCGTGCAAGACCATGCACGGGGGTGAATTGCAAACCACCAACAACCGAATGGAGCTGATGGCGGCCATTCGGGGTTTGAGGGAGCTCAAGCGCGCTTGCCAGGTGGAGCTTTATACGGACTCGCAGTATGTCCGCAAGGGCATTACCGAGTGGATGAGCGGCTGGAAACGCAATGGCTGGAAAACCTCGGCGAAGAAACCGGTCAAGAATGCGGATCTCTGGCAGGAACTCGATGCTGAAACCGCCAGGCACACCGTCAACTGGCACTGGGTGAAGGGCCATTCCGGGCACCCTGATAACGAGTTGGCAGATGAGTTGGCCAACCGGGGTGTCAGTGAGCTGAACGGTGCCTGAAAGCCAGACCTATAGAAAGCCGATTAATGAGCAGGTAGTGAGAGCGTAGTTGCCATGAGACAGATCGTACTGGATACCGAAACCACGGGTATTGATCCGAACGAAGGTCACCGTATTATCGAAATCGGTTGCGTGGAAGTGATTGAGCGCGAGCTGACCGGTCGCAACTATCACGTGTACATTAACCCTGAGCGTGAGGTGGAAGCGGAAGCGATCACCGTTCACGGTATCACCAACGAATTTCTGGCCGACAAGCCGAAGTTTGCAGAGGTTGCCGACGAGTTCTTCGAGTTCATCAAGGGCGCAGAGCTGGTCATCCACAACGCCGCGTTCGACGTTGGCTTTATAGACTCTGAATTCGCCCGCCTGAAACCGGTTCGAAAAACCGCGGACCATTGCGGCATCGTAGATTCCCTGGCCATTGCCCGGAAAAAGCACCCAGGCCAGAAAAACAACCTCGATGCTTTGTGCAAGCGGTATGGCGTAGACAACTCCAACCGGGACCTTCATGGCGCCTTGCTGGACGCCGAGATTCTGGCAGACGTCTATCTGCTGATGACCGGCGGGCAGACGGCGCTTTCGCTGGATGCCGGCTCCGGCGATGAGGGTGGCGATGGCGGTATCCGCCGGATATCCGGTGAGCGCGCGCCTTTGGCGGTGGTCCGGGCCACTGAGGATGAAGCCAGTGCCCATGAGGAATTCATGGCGATGATGGAGAAGCAGGCCGGCGAAACGGTGTGGTCCAGGTTGCAGGGAGCAGAATGAGAACCACGTCCAGCTGTACCATTTGTTACATTCCGGCTTTCTTGAGCTACTTGAGTTTTGTGTTATAAGTAATGATAAGTTCGCCAGTTTTTTGCGAACCGTTCAGGTAAGGGCAAGGGGTGCCCGGCTGAACAGGAAGGCCCTGCCCGTATTGCAGGCTGCAGTTCACGAACAGGATGCGGTAGTCTCCGCAAATTAACAGGAAGCGTTTATGGTTCAATCGTCTCTGGCGACGAAATCGCAGTCGTTTGATCTGGTCAAAAGTGAAATCGAACAGACCATCAAGCAGGCAGAATCCAGCCTTGAGCGCTTTCAGGAAAACCGCGAGAGCGGGGAAGATCTGCAGAACTGTGTTGATTATCTGAATCAGCTTCGGGGTATTTTCATTCTGGTGGAGCTACGGGGCGGAACCCTGCTTTGCCAGGAAGCCGTTAATCTCGCCAACGATGTGCCGGTTGGTGCCAACGATGACAAGAATATACTGCTGACGGCGCTTAACAGTGCGCTGTTCATTCTCCGGCGTTACGTTGAATACTATCACCAGCAACGGGAAGATCATCCCGAGCTTCTGCTTCCCGTGATCAATGACCTGCGGGAAGCCCGTCGTGAGAAACCCTATCCCGAATCCTGCTTCTTTGATATCGACACCAAGGAGCGCCCGGACTTTTGCAGCGATCTGGGGCTGCGGCCCATGGACGATGCAGAGTCTGAATATGAAATCCTGGCCCGGCGCATGCGCCTGACCTTCCAGGTAGCGCTGCTTGGTATCCTCCGCGAACGCAACGAAACGGTTAGCAAGAAACTCATTGCCAGAGCCGCCCGCGGCCTTGCCCGGCTGTGCCAGGGTGCCCCGATGGGGCAGATGTGGTGCCTGCTGGCGCTGGTATCCGATACCATGCTGGATCGGGCCATGGGCTTTAACAAGGCTCGCAAACGGCTGCTGATGCGAATTGAAAAATATGCCCGGGAAGTGGTGTATGTCGGCAAGGTAGCCACCGCCAAGGATGCCCCCGAGTCACTGATTAAAGACCTCGTCTACCTGCTTTACCGGAGTGGCTCCGCCAACCCTGAGGTTACCCGGGTACTTTCTGCGTACCAGCTTGCCCCCGCGGAATTCCCCGACGCACTCCTCGAGGCGCATTCACGGCGCCTCTACGGCCCGGGCGCGGACGTACTCAAATCCCTGTCTGAAGCCTTGCAGGAAGAGCTCAATCAGCTGAAAGACAAGCTGGATATTATCGAACGTGGAATAGAGCCGGATCTGGCCGAGCTTGCTTCCATTGCCGATACCCTGGAGCGCCTGGCCAATACGCTGGTGATGCTGGATCTTAACCGCCTGGCCGGTATTTCCCGTGAAGAGGCCGCCAAGCTGCGCAAATGGGAAGAGGAAAACCGTCTGCCGGCGGAAGAGGAGCTTTATCGTCTGGCGGACTCCGTGCTGGGGGTGGAAGATGCCGTCATGCAGATTGTCACCCGCGGCATCACCTCAGAGACCGACGCCCTTGCCGGCGCAGAACGGAGCCGGGACGAATCGGTGTACCTGCAGGAAGCCATCTGGGTAGTGGCGGACGAGGCGCGCAGTGCGTTGACCCTGGCCAAGCGGGCGATCACAGCGTTTATCGAATCGGATTACGACAAACTCCATCTGGCCAATCTCCCGGGTACGCTGCGCAGTATCTGGGGTGGTCTGCAAATGGTGGACGACCCCATGGCCGCCGAGGTTATTGCCAGGGTGGCGACGTCTATTCAGGAGCGCCTGCTGGATGTGCGCGAAGCCCCTGCGTCACAAGTGCTGGAAGCGCTGGCGGATGCTCTAACATCGCTCGAGTACTACATTGAAGGCGTCGGGCGTCGGGAAGACCGGAATGTAGACCTGCTCAAGCTGGCTCAGAGTTCGCTTGATGACGTTGGTCTGTAGGCACCTGGGTGGTTCTGGGTTTCTGGAAGGCATAAAAAAAACCTGCGGTTTGCGCAGGTTTTTTTATCGCTGGTGTTTAACCGGGCTTAGCCCATGTTGAACAGTTCACCCAGCTTGGTTGCCAGCATCATGTCGCCTTCGGCGCGCAGCTGACCAGCCATGAACGCCTGCATGCCGTCAGTCTCGCCAGAGACAATACCCTGCAGGGTTTCAGAGTTCATGATCAGGGTAACGGAAGGATCGTCGTGTGCGCCTTCGTGCAGCTTGCAGGTGCCGTCATTGATCACGAGGTGGTAAGTCTTGTCGTCTTCTATGTCGAACTGGAATACCAGGTCCAGGCCCTGTGCTGCGTCTGCGTTGAAGTTCTGTTCGAGTTTTTCAAATACCTGAGCTACAGACATTATTTTACCCTTTTTGATGGTTGTCTTGTCATGGTGGTGACGACTAGTGATCCCTGGCATTGGCAGCCTGTAAAGCGGCCGGGGTAGCGCCAACCTCGCAATCCGACTTTATGGTTAGAGCCGGTTCGTGTCAAGCTTGATCGAACGCTTGTTTTAATTTTATCGCGGGCTTATCAGGCCTGTGCCGAGGCGGTACACTTCGGGGTTTGCAAATACGTGTGGAGACTGCATTTTGGAATTTCTGACCGAATACGGCCTGTTCCTCGCCAAGGTGGCGACTTTCGTGGTGGCGGCGATTGTGCTCGTGTCCATCATTGTCTCGGCAACCCAGAAAGACCGGGACGATCACGAAGGTGAGGGTGAGCTGAAAATACGCAAGCTGAATGATCAGTATCGCCGACTCAAGGAGTCAATCCAGGCCAGATTGATGACAGATCAGGAGCGCAAAGCCTGGCAGAAGAAAAAGAAGAAAGAGGACAAGGCTGAAAAGAAAGCAGCGAAGAAGCAGCCAGAATCTGACGCTACCGAAGAGAAAACCGCCCGTGTTTACGTCCTCGATTTTGACGGCGACATTAAAGCCAGCGATACCGATACCCTGCGGCGTTCAGTGTCGGCTGTTCTGAGTGTCGCCAATCCGGAAACGGACGAAGTGGTTATCCGCCTTGAGAGCGGTGGCGGTCTGGTTCACGCCTATGGTCTGGCCGCAGCCCAGCTGGATAGGGTTCGCAGCAAAGGTATCAAGTTGACTGCTTGTGTCGACAAGGTTGCGGCCAGCGGCGGCTATATGATGGCCTGCGTGGCTGATCGCATTATTGCCTCGCCGTTCGCAGTACTCGGTTCTATCGGGGTGGTGGCGCAACTGCCGAACTTCCACCGGTTCCTGAAAAAGAACGACGTGGACTTCGAGGTACTCACGGCCGGCGAGCACAAGCGCACGCTGACAGTCTTTGGTGAGAACACCGATAAGGGGCGCCAGAAATTCCTTGAGGATCTGGAAGATACTCACGTCCTGTTCAAGGAATATGTGGGTGAGCGGCGTCCGGATCTGGATATTCAGGCGGTTGCCAATGGAGATATCTGGTTCGGCAAGCGCGCACTGGATGTGAAGCTGATCGATGAGATCAAAACGTCTGACGAATACCTGATTGAGGCCTGTGAGCGAGGGGATGTGATCTCAGTGTCTTTCCAGCGCAAACGGACACTGCCGGAGAAGCTGGGTCTGGCCACCAGCACAGCGCTCGAGCATACCGTCTGGAAAGTGTTGAGTGCGTTCCGGAATCAGAAAATCCAGTAAACCAGAACTGAACACCAGCGCATGAAGGCTCATGCGCTGGCGCTTGCTCTCAGGAGGCCCGACGGCGGAACAGGGGTTGATCCGTGTCGGTGGCAGCCTGGTAAGTCTGGGTGAAGAAGGTCAGGCACTTCGGTGCCTTCGCAATATCCTTGTCAGCGCGCAGCACGTAGCTGTCAAAACCACAGCGCTTCATGAACTGAAGCTGGTCAAGCAGTACATCGCCGATGGCTCGCAGCTCACCGCGGTACCCGAACCGTTCACGCAGCAAACGGCCAATGCTGTAACCACGGCCATCGACAAAGCGCGGGAAATTCACCGCGATCAGTGGCAATTCATTCACTTTCTCGCCAAGCAATTCCGGCTCATCGTGGCTGTCAAACCAGACACCCACGGAGGGCTTTCCGGCAAAGTGCTCATGGCCGGCCAGCCACAGATCTGCCGGAATCAAGACCGGCTTATCTTCAGGAATATCCATGGATTCACCCGCCGCAGGGCGGGGCACCACAACCCAGTCGTCATTACGAATCGTGCCGTCAGCGGCAATTACATCAGGCATATACCCGCTCCTTGAAAGGATCCAGACCGACCCGGCGATAGGTGTCCAGAAAGGTTTCCTCTTCCGTCCGGTTTTCCACGTAAACATTGATCAGCTTGGCGATGACCTCTGGCATTTCCTCACGAGCGAAGGACGGCCCCAGAATCTTGCCGATGGTGGCGTCGTGGTGCGACGATCCACCCAGGCTGATCTGATAGAACTCTTCGCCTTTCTTGTCGACACCCAGAACACCGATGTTGCCCACGTGATGGTGGCCACAGGCGTTCATGCAGCCAGAAATGTTGAGGTCGATGGGGCCAAGGTCGTACAGGAAGTCCAGGTCATCAAAACGACGCTGGATTGCTTCGGCCACAGGAATCGACTTGGCGTTGGCCAGGGCGCAGAAATCGCCGCCAGGGCAGCAGATCACGTCGTTCAGTGTGTTCAGGTTCGCGGTTGCGAAGCCCAGAGGCACAAGCTTTTGCCAGAGCTCAAACAGCCGATCCTGGCGAACGTCTGCCAACACCACATTCTGTTCGTGGGTGGCCCGGGCTTCGCCATAGCTGTACTCATCCGCAAGGTCTGCAATCTGTTCCAGCTGGAAGTCGGTGACATCCCCCGGGGGCGTGCCGGTTTTCTTGAGTGTCAGGGTCACAATGGCGTAGCCGGGCTTTTTGTGACTGTTGACGTTGTGGGTCAGCCACTTGTCGAACTCACGGTTCTCGAAGCGCTGTGTCGCCAGCAGGTCGGTGGCATTGTCCAGTGCATCATACGCCGGCTCGGTAAAGTAGCCCTGGAATTTGGTCACCACCTCAGGAGTCAGCCGGGAAGGCGAGTCCTTGATGTGGGCCCACTCTGCTTCCACCTTTTCGGCAAAGCCCTCGGGGCTCAGCGCCTTGACCAGAATCTTGATGCGCGCCTTGAACTTGTTGTCCCGGCGGCCGTAACGGTTGTAAACCCGGACGATGGCTTCCAGGTAAGTCAGCAGATCCAGTTCCGGCAGGAAGTCGCGGATGACCGGGCCAACCATGGGGGTGCGACCAAGTCCGCCACCGACGTGCACCCGGAAGCCGAGTTCGCCCTGGTCATTGCGCACCAGCTGCAAGCCAATGTCATGGACCCGGATAGCCGCGCGATCCGTGTGTTCAGAGGCATTCACGGCAATCTTGAACTTGCGTGGCAGAAACGCGAATTCCGGGTGGAATGTCGACCACTGGCGAATAATCTCGCAATAGGGGCGAGGGTCCGCGATTTCGTCTACCTGGACGCCGGAGAACGGGTCCGTGGTGGTGTTCCGGATGCAGTTACCGCTGGTCTGATTTGCGTGCATTTCCACTTCAGCCAGCTCTGCCAGAATATCCGGCACGTCTTCCAGATTCGGCCAGTTCAGCTGAATATTGGTGCGGGTAGTAAAATGGGCATAGCCCTTGTCATAGTCCCGGGTGATGCGCGCCAACCGCCGAAGCTGCTCGGAGCGCAGCATACCGTAGGGTACGCAGATGCGAAGCATTGGGGCATGACGCTGAACATAAAGGCCGTTCTGGAGGCGAAGGGGAAGAAACTCCTCTTCGGAAAGCTCACCGGCCAGTGCGCGTTCGGTCTGATCCCGG
>JAJUKC010000012.1 GCA_029264995.1 Marinobacter sp.
GAAGGCTTCTTCGGTGGCGGTCGGGTTCTTCAGGTAGCCCTTCATCACGGTGTTACCGCGCAGGAAGATCTCGCCGATGGTCTTGCCGTCTTTCGGCACCGGCTGCATGGTGTTGGGGTCGGCCACCATGGTGCCGCCCAGGGTGTGGTAACGCACGCCCTGGCGCGCTTTGATCTGGGCGCGATCATGCAGGGGCAGCTCGTCCCACTCGGATTTCCAGGCACACACAGTGACCGGTCCATAGACTTCGGTCAGGCCATACACGTGAGTAACCTTGATGCCCATTTCTTCGATGGAGCCAATCACCTGGGCAGGGGGCGCAGCGCCGGCAGTCATGGACTTCACTTCGTGGTCGATGCCCGCCTTGGCTTCCGGGGAGGCATTCAGCAAGGCATTGAGGACGATCGGGGCACCACACATGTGGGTAACCTGATGATCGCGAATCAGCTGCAGAATCTTCTCCGGGTCTACCCGGCGCAGGCACACGTGGGTACCGGCCATGGCGGTAATGGTCCAGGGGAAACACCAGCCATTGCAGTGGAACATCGGCAGCGTCCACAGGTACACCGGGTGCATGTCCATGGACCACACCGTCTGGTTGCCCAGCGAGTTAATGTAGGCACCACGATGGTGGTAAACCACGCCCTTGGGGTTGCCGGTGGTACCGGACGTGTAGTTCAGGGAAATAGCATCCCACTCATTATCCGGGAAGCTCCACTGGAACTGCGGGTCTCCTTCCTGCAGGAAGGCCTCGTAATCCAGATCGCTGACCTGAACGCCCTCACCATACTCCGGGTCATCCACGTCAATCACCAGCGGCTTGTGCTCCAGATGGCGCACCGCATCCTTAATCACCTGACCGAACTCCCGGTCAGCAATCACCACCTTGGCTTCGCCATGCTCCAGCATGAAGGCGATGGCCTCGGCATCCAGACGAACGTTCAGGGTATTGAGCACGGCACCGATCATGGGCACACCAAAGTGGCACTCCACCATGGCCGGTATGTTCGGCAGCATCACGGCAACGGTGTCGCCCCGGCCAATTCCACGGCCTTTCAGGGCAGATGCCAGGCGCAGACAACGGTCGTAGGTTTCAGCCCAGGTGCGGCGGATAGCACCGTGAATGATGGCCGGGTAATCCGGATACACACTGGCCGTGCGCTCGATAAAATCGATGGGGGATTGAACAGCGTAGTTCGCGTCCCGGGGCTCTAGGCCCTGGTCAAAGATCGACGTCATTGGCGTGGTCCTCTAACTCGGATGTTGTTCTTATGGCGTATTCAGAAGAATCGCTAAAGCAGCTATACTCAGCATTGCCGAAAATGGTAGACCACAGCAAAATTACTAGAAACTCTACCATGGTATTATGGGAATACTTCTATAATATATGACAAATCCCAACAATTCTCGACAAATCAGTCTCCTGCTGGACAGCGACCCGCAACCCACGCTGATTCTGGCAGCCAACGCAACGGTATCCGACTGCAACCGTGCCACCCGTGAGTTGCTCACTTCCAGTAAAGCACCTTCACCGGATACTTTGTTGCCGGTAAACACTCCGGCGCTGGTGCAGGCGGCCATCAGCCAGGGCCGGGCCATTGAGGATGTGGAGTCACGGTTCAGTGACCGAATCGTCCTGTGGAGCTTTATTCCCTTGCCGGAAGGTATGCAGGTTCTGGTGCGCGGGCGCGATGCCACCAACGACATTCTGGATCAGGAGCGGGCGGTGCGCTCCAACCGGCTTTACCGCCTGATCACCGAAAACACCACCGACCTGATCTCCCGCCATGCCCCGGATGGCCGTTTTATCGACGCCACGCCCGCCTCCTGGCGGCTACTGGGATACTGGCCCGAAGAGCTGCGCGGCAAGGCCCTGGAAGACGTCTTCCAGGGGGAGAATCTGGCCGAGGAGCTGGCACAGACCCGCCACCGGCTGCGGGAAGACGGCTACGCCACCCTCACTCTGGAACTCCATCACCGGGATGGCAGCCGCCGCTGGTTCGAGATTGCCAGCCGGGCCATTCGCGAGACATACACCGGTGCCGTAGTCGAAGTGATCAGTGTCTCCCGTGATATTACGGCCCGGGTAGAATCGGAAGAGCAGAACCGACGTCTGGCAGACGAGCTGGCCCACACCGCCCGTCTGGCAACCCTGGGCGAACTCGCCTCGAGCATTGCTCATGAGATGAACCAGCCGCTGGCCTCCATCGTCAATTTCGCCAGCGCCAGCCAGCGTTTTCTCAAGGAAGCCGACAAGCATCCGGACCGTCTCCTGAAAGTGGACGACGGTCTGCAGAAGATCGTACATCATGCCAACCGGGCCTCAGAGGTCATCAAACGGCTGCGAGCTTTCCTGCGCAAGGGCCAGAAGCGCATGGCACCGGTCTCGCTCAATGCCGTTATCAGCGACGTGGTAAAACTGTGCCAGTGGGAAGCTGAAAAAAACGGGGTCCGGTTACAGGAGTATCTCGCCGCCGATTCTCCCGTGATTACCGCAGACCCGGTTCTGTTGGAGCAGGTGTTGATCAACCTGGTCCGTAACGGCATAGAAGCCAATGTCGAAGCCCGTGGCGAAACCGGCCGGCTGTCTCATATCGTGGTGACCACCTGCATCAACGATCAGCGCGAAACCCTGATCCAGGTCACTGACGAGGGTACGGGCCTGGATAACGAAGGCATACGCCAGATGTTCCAGCCGTTTTTCACCAGCAAACCCAAAGGCCTGGGGCTCGGGCTTTCCATGAGCCGTTCCATTATCGAAGGTTTTGGCGGCTTTCTCGACGCCATACCCGCCGAAACCGGCGGGCTGTCATTGATCTGCCGGTTCCCGCCCAACCAGCACCGACCCGCCCCAAATCGCGCCGCAGATTTCGCACATCCGCCAGGAGAAAAACCCTGATGCCAGACACGCACAACACTGTCTACGTGGTCGACGACGACGCCGGCATGCTTGAATCCACCCAGTGGCTGCTGGAGTCAGTGGGACTGAAAGTGAAAGCCTACAGCGATGGCCGCCAGTTTCTGGATGCGGTGGAGGACCAGCGGCCTGGCTGCGTGGTTCTGGATATCCGTATGCCGGGGCTGGGAGGGTTGAACGTACAGGAAGAGTTGCAGAAACGAGGCCTGGACGTGCCGATCATCTTTGTGTCCGGCCACGCCGACGTGCCCATTGTGGTACGGGCCTTCAAATCCGGGGCCTTTGACTTCATCGAAAAACCATTCAACGAACAATTGTTGCTGGACAGTGTGCAACAAGCCCTTCAGGACGCCGACGATCCTGTACCAAACGCAACGCCTGCTGCCAGTACCGAAGCATTGATTGCCAGCATGACCCGCCGGGAAAAGGATGTATTCCTGCCCCTTGCCCAGGGTTACACCAGCAAGGAAATTGCCGAGCAGCTGGATGTCAGCGTCAAGACCATCGACCTGTACCGGGCCCGGGTGATGAAGCGCCTTGGTGCCGAGCGCCTGCCAGACGTGACCGGTCTGGCCATTGCCGCGGGTCTGTTGAACCCGCTCGAACTCAGGCAGCCCGCTCAGCCAGAATGACGCTGGACTTCGTGGGCCAGGGAGCCAAGTCGTATCACCGCGGTCTCCAGCCGGTCTGTCCAGGGATTGCCACCGTTCAGTCGCAGGCAGTTCTCGAACTTGTTGGTGGTTGAGAACATCAGCCCCGGTGCCACGTTGATGTTTTCGGCCCGGGCGCGCCGATACACTTCAGTACCGGACACACCGTCCGGCAGCTGCACCCAGAGCACAAACCCACCCTGTGGCCGGCTGACCGCCGTGCCCTCCGGGAACGACCGGGCCACGGACGAACGCAGCCGTTCGGTCGCCTCACGGTAGTGTTGGCGGGCAGCGCGCAAATAACGATCGTAACCACCCTGCTCCAGAAAATGCGCCACCGCCAGCTGAGGAATGGACGAGGTTGCCAGGTTGACAAAATATTTGTGCTGGCGGGCACTGGCCATGTGTCGGCCGGGGATCATCCAGCCCAGTCTCAGGCCCGGTGAAATGGTTTTGGAGAAGGAGCTGCAGTAGATCACGTTATCGGCGCGATCAAAAGCCTTGGCCGGCCGCGGGCGCTCACCCGTGTGGTACAGATCGCCATAGATATCGTCTTCAATCAACGGCACATTGGCGGCCGCCAGCATGGCCACCAGTTGTTGCTTGCGCTCGTCCGTCATCCTGGCACCCATAGGATTACTGTGATTCGGCACCACCACGCAGGCTTTCAGAGGCCACTGCTCCAGGGCCAGCTGAAGCCCCTCCAGGCTGATACCATCGGAGGGATGGGTTGGAATCTCAATCACCCGGAGCCCCACCACTTCCAGCGCCTGCAGGATTCCCGGAAAGGAAGGCGATTCCACGGCCACAATGTCGCCGGGCTGGGTGACCGCTCGCAGAGCCAGGATGATGGCCTCCTGGGCACCATTGGTGGCTAGTACATCGTCTGGCGAGATCAGCACGCCGAGGCTGGCCATGCGCTGGGCAATCTGCCGGCGAAAGGATTCCTTGCCGGGGAAGGCGTAGTCCAGGGTTTCCAAGCCCCGCCGGGCAGCCCACAGGGTGCTCTGCTGGATCTGCCGCAGCGGCAGGTAATCCGGGTGTGGTATGGCGGTTGCCAACGGCACCATGCGCTTCTGCTCGTCCGCGCACAGATCCAGTGTCATTTCCCGTGCAGACACCGGCAGCGGCTGGCTGCGTTGTTCCGACATTCTGGGTTCCGGCACGTCCCTGGCAGGCAACCTTACGAAATAGCCACTACGCTCCCTGGCCTGCAGATAGCCACGGGCTTCCAGCGTCTGGTGGGCCTGAAGCACTGTGGAAATGCTGACACCAAACTGACGGCTGAGCACCCGAACCCCGGGCAAACGCTCACCCTCCCGGTAAACGCCATCACGGATCAGCCCCTGCAGCTGATCTGCTACCTGGTTATAAAGCACACCCATGGTCTTCTCCCTGTTTGCAGTGGCCAATCGAGGTCTATTGCAGCAGATCCGGCGCCAATTCAGGCAGTACAGATTGGCTACTTTTCGGCCAGCACAGTTCAGATTATAGATCATCTGTACCGTTTCAATGCCTGGTTAACTGAATCTGTTATGGCAACACGGATAAGCGAACAATAGAGCCATCCACTGAAGAGGGAGTTTCACCATGGCACACGCACAGCAAGCCCACGAGTGTTTTAATCAACAACCGGATAGACCCAGAGCCAGTCGGAAGGATCTGTTCAACCTTGCCGGTGCAGACGCTACTACAGGCAACGGTCTCCACCTCAAAACCATACAAGGGCTGGCCCGGGATGGTATCCGGGTAATCTCGGCCGGCCACAACCACTGGATTCTCACCGGCAACCGCCCGCTGCCGGAAGTCCACTGCTACAGTGAGCAGGAATTACAGCGCTTCGCCCGTTCGCCAGCCAGACATTATCTGACCAACCTCAACAGGGAGAACCTATGAACACCACACCGATTTATCAGGTCGATGCCTTTACCAACACCCTGTTCGGCGGTAATCCGGCGGCCGTTATGCCGCTGGACCAATGGCTGCCAGACGAGCGGATGCAGGCAATAGCGCTGGAGAATAACCTGTCGGAGACTGCGTTCCTGGTGCCGTTGCCAGAGTCTGACCGGGCGGATTTTCACATCCGCTGGTTCACCCCTGCGGTGGAAGTACCGTTATGTGGCCATGCCACACTGGCCTCGGCGTGGGTGGTGTTCAACCGGCTGAGCTGGCCGGCCGACACCGTGCACTTTCACTCCAAAAGTGGTCCATTGGCCGTTACCCGCCGGGCAGAAGGCTGGCTGGAGCTGGATTTCCCGAACCTGCCCTTCGAGCACAGGCCAACGCCGGCGCTGATTCTGGAGGCTTTGCCCGGGGCGCCGGCCGAGTCTTTCTACGTGCCTAACGACACCAATTACATGGTGGTGCTGGGTTCCGAAGACGAGGTACGGAACGCAAACCCGGATAACCGCAAACTGGCCGAGCTGGGCAACCAGGGCCTGATTGTGACCGCGCCGGGAACGGACTGCGATTTTGTCAGCCGCTATTTCGCTCCCGGCGCCGGTATCGACGAGGACCCCGTGACCGGCTCCATCCACAGTGTGTTGGTGCCCTACTGGGCTGAGAAGCTCGGTAAAACGGGACTCAGGGCCCGCCAGGTTTCTGCCCGCGGCGGCGAACTGCGCTGCGAGCTCCGGGGCGAGCGGGTGGCCATTTCTGGCCAGGCAGCCTTCTACATGGAAGGCTCCGTTCACCTGCCGTGAGGCTGGTATACTGCCCGGCGTTCTTCACCAACGGCGGGTAGTATCATGGCAGGTTCATCCTCAGCGTATGACGTAATCATCATCGGCGCCGGCGCAGCAGGGCTGATGTGTGCGGCAACCGCCGGCTACCGGGGCCGGCGTGTGCTGGTGCTGGACCATGCCAACAAACCGGGCAAGAAGATTCTGATGTCCGGCGGCGGGCGCTGTAATTTCACCAATCTGAACAGCACACCCGCCAATTTCCTCTCGGATAATCCCCATTACTGTATCTCGGCGTTGAAGCGGTACACGCCCCAGGATTTCCTGGAACTCGTGGATCGCCACGGCGTCGAGTACGAGGAGAAAGCGCCCGGTCAGTTGTTTTGCCGGAACAGCGCCAAAGACGTCCTCAATGTTCTGCTGACCGAATGTGAATGGGCGGGCGCGGAGATCCGGCTGAAGACCCAGATTCAGAAGGTACGGGAGGTGAACGGTGGCTATCAGGTTGTGACCGGCAGCGGCGTGCTGAGCTGCGAATCTCTGGTGGTTGCCTGCGGCGGCCTGTCCATTCCCACCATGGGCGCGACCGGATTCGGTTATGAGCTCGCCAAAACGTTCGGGTTGAACGTCCTGCCGACCCGGGCCGGGCTGGTGCCCTTTACCCTGCAACCGGAGTTGAAACAGCAACTGGCGCCACTCTCGGGGGTCAGTTGTCCGGTCGATGCCCACTGCCATAACGAGCACTTCCATGAGCCCATGCTGGTGACGCACCGGGGGCTGAGTGGCCCGGCCATGTTGCAGGTGTCCAGCTACTGGAGGCCGGGGGATGAGGTGCACATCAACCTGTTACCCGGCCAGCCAATTCAGGAGGACCTGCTGGCACTTCGCAAGCAAAAGCCGCAATCCACTCTGGCGCAGTATCTCAACCAGCATCTGCCAAAACGTTTTGCCCAGGCATTTAATGAACTTCAGGGCTGGCATGGTCCACTGCAGGGCTGCAGCAATCAGGACATCGAGCAGATTGCCGACACTCTGGGCAACTGGACGGTGAAACCGGCCGGCACCGAGGGTTATCGAACCGCAGAAGTGACCTTGGGCGGAGTTGATACACGCCAACTCTCTTCCAAAACCATGGCGGTTCTGGATCGGCCGAATCTGTTTTTTATTGGCGAAGTGGTGGACGTGACCGGGCACTTGGGTGGTCACAATTTCCAGTGGGCCTGGGCGTCCGGTGTGGCTGCCGGCAACGGAGCCTGAGCCCCGCTACAGGTATTTCTCGATAGGTAACCACGACAGCATCCGCGACATGGCCCGGCGCCAGAAACCCACCTCCGGCTCGTGCTGCACCTCCTGCCCTTCTGACCGCCAGACCAGCTCATCCTGGCCATTCAGCTCAACCCCCCAGCTGTTCCGGGGCTCCATAGCGTAACGGATATCGTCCGCCACGGCACCGGCGAGCTCCGGGCTTTTGATCACCAGCACCGTCTCGCCATTGAGATAAATGGAACGCAGATTCACGTTAAAGGACCCGATAAACAGGGTTTGCCGATCAAACACCACCGCTTTGGAATGAAGGCTTACCTCACCGCCTTCACAGGCTGCGCTAGCGGCCACCCAACGTTGGCATGCAGGGGCATCCGGTCGTAATTCGTGTAGCTCAATACCCTGCTCCAACATCGCCCGGCGCCAGCGGGCATAACCTGAATGATTGGTCACCAGATCATTCGTCGCCAGGGAGTTGGTCAGTGCAGCGACCTCCAGGCGACCGTTGCCAATTCCGTCAACCGCTTTCAGCTGGTTGTCGGTGAGGATCAGATACGCCGATTCAATCAAAATCTCGGAGCGAGCATCCTCTACCAGATCATACAGGGCTTGTGCGGTTCTCTGGGGAGTCTCTGCCGGTGCATCCGGGTCTTCGGGAGGCGGATCGAACACCAGTTCGGCGGGTGCAGAAACGGTGTTAGCAAAAAAAGTCTCCAGATAGCCCCTTGCCGTTTCCCGGTCTCCAGGCGGCTCGACCTGGTAATGCCTGGATGCGGCGGACTCGATCAGGGCGCTGAGTTTCGATTGCGGCTGCTGAGGCTTCGAATAAAGCTCTGCCAGCGGCAAGGTCCAGGGACTGTCCCAGTAGGCCTCAAAATTGGCGGTCATGTCCTCCGCCAACGGCCCCAGCACCAGAACATCGCGGTCCCGGAAGTTCAGTGTCGGATGCTGATCGAAGTACTCATCCCCGATGTTCCTGCCCCCGGCAATACCCACAAGACCATCCACCACAAAGGTTTTGTTGTGCATGCGCCGGTTGATGCGATCAAAGTCAGTGATAAACGAGAGCCAGCGACCGAATCCATCCCGGGACCGGGATGGATTGAATATACGCACACGGATATTGGCATGGGCATCCAGCAGGGCGAACAGGGATTCCTTGCCAGCAACATTAATGTCATCCAGCAGCAGGCGAATCACCACTCCGCGATCCGCAGCCGCAACCAAGCGGCTGGCCAGGTAGCGGCCGCTGTCATCGTCGTTCCAGATGTAATACTGGGCGTCGATGCGCTGGCTGGCAGTCTCGATCAGTGCGGCCCGGGCCAGAAAGGCGTCCTGGCCTGTGTTCAGCAGCTTCACCGCCGGCAGCCCGGCGCCGACCCGCTCCTGGCTCTGCGACTGCAGAAAAGCGTCTGGCTCCGAGGCGACCGGTATTGCCGGCCCGTGTTCCATCGGCTTGATCCCTCCTGCACAGCCAGCAAGGACAACCAGGGATATCAGGGGCAGTAACCTTCTGATCATCGGCTTCCCCTCTCGGCTGCCTGTGAGCAAAGGTTGCTCCTTATCTGAGAATAACCAGCGGCTTGTGCGCGGTTTTCAGCATGGTGGTTGTTGTACTGCCCACCAGAAACTGGCGGATTCGCGAGTGGCCGTAAGCGCCCATCACCAGAATGTCGATGCTGTGCTCTTCCTGATAGGCGTGCAGCGTGGGCTCCACATCGCCAGCGCGGATAGCCAGCGTGATCTCAACACCGAGGCCTTCCAGCATTTTTTCCGCTTTTTTCAGTTGTTCCCAACGATCGGTCGTGTCGGCTCCAACCATCACCAGGTGCAAAGGCATGCCCCGTAACACCGGGCTGACCGCAATCATCTCAATGCCCTTGAAGGCGGTCGCGGAACCATCAAAGGCCACCATGGCACTTTTCGGCTCGCTGTATTCATCTGGCACCAGTAGAATCGGACGATGCACACTACGGATCACGGTCTCAAGCTGGCTACCGATGTGCACATCGCGATCGGAACTGCTTTCACCGTGCAACCCCATCACAAATAGCCGGGTTTCTTTTTCCAGCGCGGTCAGAGCCTCGGCCAGGTTGTCATGGCGCTGGCGCTTGACCGTCTCGCCAATACCCGCAGTTTTTACCCTGGCCTCTGCTTCGTCCAGCATGTGGTGGCCATGCTCCAGGGCAAGCTTGGAGCGCTTACGGTCCAGCTCCGCCAGCTCATCCAGCAAATGCTCGCGGCTGCCAAGACCGATGCTGCCAGCCAGATCCGGCTCGGCCGGATACCGTTCTTCATCCAGAACATGCAGCAGCATCAGCGGCGTGTCCATGTGGCGGCTGGCCCAGGCGGCAAAGTCGCACACCGCGGGGGCAGCCCGTGAACCGTCAATACACGCCACAATTTTCAGTTTGTCTGCCGTCATAGCTGCCTCGCCTTGCGCCTGATTCTGGCTGTTATTATTGCTGCGAATGTCAGAGTTTTCTTTGGTCTGAGTCATATCAGTGCCCCATCAGCTGGTCAACGGCGTCGGGCTTGTCGTGCACGCCGAAGCGGTCAACGATGGTGGCACTGGCCTCATTCAGGCCAATCACTTCCACATCCGCACCCTCACGGCGGAACTTGATCACTGCCTTGTCCAACGCGCCAACGGCGGTAATGTCCCAGAAGTGCGCGCGGCTGAGGTCTATCACAACATTGTCCACCGCTTCCTTGAAGTCAAAGGATTCCAGGAATTTTTCCGAGGAACTGAAAAACACCTGGCCCACCACGGTATAGCGACGGGTGTCCGTTGCCTCGTCCAGCTCGGAGGTCACCAGCATATAATGGCCAACCTTGTTGGCGAAGAACAGCGCCGCCAGCAGCACACCGGCCAGCACGCCGAAGGCCAGGTTGTGGGTGGCCACCACCACAATCACGGTGACCAGCATCACAATGTTGGTGGACAGGGGATGTTCCCTGAGGTTGCGAATGGATTCCCAGCTGAAGGTCCCGATGGAGACCATAATCATCACTGCTACCAGTGCCGCCATAGGAATCTGCACCAGCCACTTGTCCAGAACCAGCACCAGAATCAGCAGAAACACACCGGCCGTGAGCGTGGACAAGCGTGTGCGACCACCCGATTTCACGTTGATGATGGACTGCCCGATCATCGCACAGCCGGCCATACCACCCAGCAAGCCGGAACCGATGTTGGCAATACCCTGGCCCTTGCACTCGCGGTTGCGGTCGCTGGTCGTGTCGGTCAGGTCATCGACAATGGTGGCCGTCATAAGGGATTCCAACAGGCCCACAACGGCCAGGCCGAGCGAGTACGGCAGGATGATCATCAGGGTTTCGAGAGTCAGCGGCACGTCCGGCCACAGGAAAACCGGCAGGGTATCCGGCAGTTCACCCATATCCCCGACGGTACGGATATCCAGGCCCAGAACCATGGCCACAATGGTCAAGCCAACAATGCAGACCAGCGGTGACGGAATCACTTTGCCCACGGTGGGGATCAGCGGAAACAGATAGATGATGGCCAGGCCGGCGGCGGTCATGGCGTAGACGTGCCAGGTCACGTTGGTGAGCTCCGGCAGCTGGGCCATAAAAATGAGGATGGCCAGGGCATTCACAAAACCGGTCACTACCGAGCGGGATACAAACCGCATCAAGCCACCCAGTTTCAGATAGCCGGCGGCAATCTGAAACACGCCGGTCAGCAGGGTCGCCGCCAGCAGGTATTGCAGGCCATGCTCTTTCACCAACGTGACCATCAGCAGCGCCATGGCGCCGGTGGCCGCCGAGATCATTCCAGGGCGGCCGCCCACGAAGGCAATAATCACGGCAATACAGAAGGAGGCATACAGGCCTACTTTAGGATCGACACCGGCAATAATGGAGAAGGCAATCGCCTCCGGGATCAATGCCAGGGCCACCACGATACCGGCGAGCAAATCGCCACGAATGTTCGAAAACCAGTTTTGCTTGAGTGCATTCACCATAGTCGGGGAAGTCCAGTCTGTTCAGAAAAAGAAACGGTCTGCTCGCGCGCCCACGGGCCGCCAGGCAAACACAGGAAAGTCTGCTCGGGATACTGACGCAAGCCAGTGAAGGAAAGATGAAACGCTAGGGCGGAAGGATCGTCACGGTTTTGGCGAGCTACGCTTTGATTAAAATCAGGTTACGTTGAAATCAGGGCCGCGAAGCTTACCAGAACACCGCACTCAAAGTAAGGCGATACGGGTAATCCCTGTCCAGAAGGATGCCCCGGGGCCGCTAATTGCCTAGAATGCGGTTAAATAATCTTTTTGGTGACAAGTACATGGATGATGTAGCAAGCCAGTTCCTCACTGCCAACCAGACCACCATCAATCTGGCTGTAGCCTTGCTGCTCGGGGCCATCATCGGCCTGGAGCGGGGCTGGGATGCCCGGGAGCAGAAATCCGGAGAACGCATTGCCGGTATCCGAACCTTCTCACTGGTCGGGCTGTTGGGCGGTATCGCCGCGGTGTTGTCCGAACAGATCACCCCCTGGGCGTTTCCTGTGTTGTTGCTCAGCGTGGTGGCCATGGGGCTGGTGGCCTACAGCGAGCGCCTGGAACACATCCGCAACTTCAGCATTACCGGCATGGTCGGCATGCTGCTGACCTTCTGTTTCGGCGCCGTTGCCGTGGCGGTGGATCCGGTGATCGCCACCGCTGCTGCGGTGGTCACCGCCATCATCCTGGACAACAAGGAAGAAATCCACGGCTGGGTACACAAGCTTCAGGCCCGCGAACTGGACGCCGCCCTTAAACTGCTTTTGATCTCGGTGGTGATGCTGCCTCTGCTGCCAAACGAGGCCATGGGCCCGGGCGGCGTGCTCAACCCCCGGGAGATCTGGTGGATGGTGGTAATGATCGCCTCCATCTCGTTTGTCGGTTACTTTGCCATCCGCGTGGCGGGCGCCCGCAAAGGCATTCTGTTCACCAGCCTGTTTGCCGGGCTGAGTTCATCCACCGCTCTGAGCCTGCACTTCGCCCGGCAATCGGCGAAAAATCCCGATTTCAGTCCGCAGTTTGCTGCCGGCATCCTGATTGCCTGCGGCACCATGTTCCCCCGGATTCTGGTCTACTGCCTGGTCATCAACAAGGCACTGCTGCCCAGCCTGATCTGGCCGGTCGCCATGATGACCACCCTGCTCTACGTACCTGCGCTGATTATCTGGCGCCACAATGCCCGGCAACTGCAGGTGAGCCAGCCCACCATGAACCAGAACCCGCTGGATCTCTCTTCAGCACTGGTGTTCGGTTTTTTGTTGACCGCCATTCTGTTGCTGGGGGAATTCCTCAAGAATGCCTTTGGCGATGTGGGCATTTACGCGCTGGCCGCCACCTCCGGCGTGGCAGACGTCGACGCCATCACCCTGTCGCTTACCCGTATGTCCCACGATGGTCTGGGTATGGACGCGGCGGTGCTGGGCATTGTTATCGCGGCGGCGGTGAATAATCTGGTGAAATCGGGCATCGCCTGGAGTATCGGCAACCGACAAACCGGTCTGCTGGTGGCTGGCCCGATGGTGTTATCTCTGGCCGCAGGCCTGTTGGTGGCCTGGCTGCAATAAGGTATCAGCCAGCCTTACGGAAGGTCAGATTGTAGCGGGCCGAGCCGGTCACCGGGTGTTCACCGGCTTTCAGAGTCAGAACGCCGTGGTAACGCAAACGGGCCGGGCCGCCCCAGACCACCACATCACCATGTTCCAGCAGAATACGCGCGGGGCGGTCGCTGCGCTTGAGTCCACCAAACTGAAACACAATGGGCAGGCCCAGAGACACCGACACAATGGGCCAGGCAAAGTCTTTTTCGTCCTTATCCTGATGCAAACCCATTTTGGCCCCTGGCTGGTAGCGATTGATCAGGCAGGCATCCGGATCGAAACCGGGAAACCCCGCCTCCTGTGCTGCAGTGCGGGCCAAGGAGAGAAAGCTTTCGGGCATGGCCGGCCACAGAAGCCCGGATAACGGATCCTGGGGCTGGTAGCGATACCCTGTCTCGTCGGTCACCCATCCCAGGGGGCCGCAACAGGTCATGGCAGCCGACATCTGATGGCCACCCGGCGTTTTCATATGGCGAAACGGCGCCTGTCGCGTAACCTTTTCTATATCACGCATCAAGGCCTGCTGGTGCTTCACGGCCTGGCGCCGTAGCACAACCACGCCCTCGTCAAAGGCTTCCACTGTCGGTTGATCGCTTAACCCGGAGAACAGATCTGGCGTCATAAGCCACCCGTTGATCTTCTGAAATCAGAATAACGCTCGCAGAGCGTCTACACTTAGAGAACCCTTCATCCGTCGTTGGACCCCGACTCTGTGAGACAGACAAAACCGCCACACAACAATCAGACCGCCCGGGTATCCCTGGCATTCCTGATTGCATCTGCCATCACCCTGGGAATGCTGATACTGGCCATCACACTGGTGGCCCAGAGTTATCGGGGCATGGAACAGGCCAAGGTCACCGCTGCCGCCGCCACTGCCCGACAGCTGGCTCTCAGCGTGGACGATCGTATCAATACCATTACCCAACCGCCGGCTACGGCGCTGGCCTTGTTGCGGCACGACCCACTCACCCGGAGTTCCACCCTGGCGCAACGACTGCAACGCCTGCCGGTGATTGCCGATGTGCTCACCAGCAGCGATATTGTCAGTGCGGTATACGCAGGCTATGACAATGGCGATTTTTTCCTGTTCCGTAAGATTCGCAGCTCGGGCTCGTTGCAGTTTCCGGACGCCCCCGCAAACAGTCGCTATCTGCTGCAAAGCCTGGAATACCAGGACAACCTGCGCGAGGGTGTCTGGCAATTCTATAACAGCGACCTGGAACTGCTCGAACGCCGCTCGCTGTCAGATTACGACTACGATCCCCGCAAGAGGCCCTGGTATCAGGCAGCCAGGGCAGGAGATTCGCTGCAGCTATCAGCGCCTTATGTTTTTTTTACCACCCAGGAAACCGGGCTGACCCTGTCTCAGAGAGCCGCCAGTGCCCCGGGTACCGTGCTGGGTGTTGATGTCACCGTGACCGACCTCGGTTCGCAACTGGCGGAGCTGAAACAGACCGCTGGAAGCCGGCTGGCCATTGTCAGTGCGTCCGGGGAACTGCTTGCAGACGCCGACGGTAACTCCGAGCCCGATGCCGTGATCCGCCAGGTGCTTGAGCCTGGCACCAACCGGGACATCCGCCGCTTCCAGCAGCAGGGCCGTGACTGGTATGGCATGGCCGAGCGACTTGGAACCCTGCCCGATGAAGCACTCTCCGTGGTTGTCGCCATTCCCTCGGATGAACTGCTGGCCGATGTCTGGGCCGCCCTTGCCCGCCAGACCGCGATCGCCGGCGCCATAGCGCTTCTGCTGTTGATACTTGGCTGGTTTATGGGTCGCCAGGTGGGCAAGCCCCTTGAACGCCTGACCGACCGGGTCAGCAGCCTCTCCCGCTTCCGCTTTGACACCCCAATCCGTTCGGAGTCCCATATCCGGGAAGCCTCGGAACTCAGCATTGCCCTGGATGACATGGCCCGCACCATCCGAAGCTTCCAGAACATTGCCACGGTGCTCAACCGGGGCCAGGACCTGAACCAGCTGTTACGCGACATTCTTGATCAGATCATCGCCATCGTCAGCCAGGAACGGGGCGCTATCTACCTGTACAGCAGCCATGAACAAAAGCTCGATCTGGCGGTTAACCGCGGACTGGAACTGCCCGCCAGCCTGCCAGCCATCAACCCGGGGGCAGACGATAACGAAATCATTCGCCAGCTCAGAAACCACATATCCGGCCATCCGGTGTTTGCCATCCTGCGTAATCGACGCAAGAAGCTCATTGGTGCATTGATCATCGAAATGGAAGTGGGCGACCACACCCACCTCAGTGATGACCTGATTGTTTTCGTGGATGAAATTGCCGGTTCCGCCGCAGTAGCCATCGAGACCCGTGAACTGATCGAGAGCCAGCAGGCCCTGCTCGATGGATTTATCCGCCTGGTGGCCAGCGCCATTGATGCCAAGTCACCCTACACCGGCGGTCATTGCGAGCGGGTACCCAAACTCGCCCAGATGATCACGGAGGTGGCGGAGCAGTCTTCAGAAGGGCCGTTCGCGGATTTCCGCATGAACGAAGACGAACGCTACGAATTTCACCTGGCGGCCTGGCTGCACGACTGCGGCAAGATCACCAGCCCGGAATACGTGGTCGACAAAGCGGTAAAACTGGAAACCATCTACAACCGCATTCACGAAATCCGGGCCCGCTTTGAAATCCTGCACCGGGATGCCGAGATCCGTTACCTTCAAGCCTGCCTGAATGGAGAAGACCCGACCCAGGCGGCCCGGTACAGAGATGCGGCCCAGGCACAGTTACAGGCTGACTTTGGCTTCCTGGCAAACGCCAATGTGGGCAGCGAGGCCATGTCCGACGACGATGTGGCTCGCATTCGCCAGATCGGAGCCCAGACCTGGCAGCGCCATTTCAGTGACCGGCTGGGCCTCTCCGGCGATGAGCAGCAAGCTCTGGCAGGCTTTCCCGAAGCGGCCCTGCCCGCCACCGAGCCACTGCTGGCAGACAAACCCTGGCATATTCGCGCCTGGGGCGACCGGGTGCCTCCGGTCCAGCGGGACGACCCGCGCAATCTCTGGGGCTTTGACATGAAGCTGCCGGAGTATGCCTATAACCGGGGCGAACTCCACAACCTGACCATCCAGTACGGCACCCTGACGGAAGAAGAGCGCTTCCGTATCAACGAACACATTGTACAGACCATCTGCATGCTGGACGCCCTGCCCCTGCCAGACCGTCTGGCCCGGGTGCCCCGCCTGGCGGGCACGCACCACGAGCGTATGGATGGCAAGGGCTACCCCTTCGGCCTGAGCGGCGAGGACATGAGCATTCCCGAGAAGATCATGGCCGTGGCTGACATCTTCGAGGCGCTGACCGCCGTAGATCGCCCTTACAAGCAGGGCAAGACACTGTCTGAAGCGCTGAATATCATGGATAACATGACCCGGCAGGGCCATATAGACCGGGACGTATTTCTGCTCTTTGTCCGCTCTGGCACCTACCGGCGCTACGCTGATCAGCACCTGAAGGCCGAGCAGATTGATACCGTGGATGAAAGCCTGTTCATGAAGCCCTGACCAAAAACACGTATATTCTCAGGACTGTTTACTCAACGAAGGATAGAGAATGCTGTTCGCAATCATTTTTGGCGGTCTGATCGGTTATGCCTTTGGTCGATTCCCCGGCTTTCTGGTTGGCGCAGCCATTGTTGCGTTCCTGTTCCAGCGCATGAAAAGCCGACTGCTGGGCAAGCTTCAGGGCCTGCAGGCCGGTTTCATTGAATCCGTGTTCGCGGTGATGGGCGCCCTGTGCAAGGCCGATGGTGTGGTCTCACGGGATGAGATTCAGATGGCAGAGGCCATGTTCGTTCGCTTTCGCCTGAACGAATCCCAGAAAGCCATGGCCAAGGAAGCGTTCAACCGTGGTAAAGCATCGGACTTCGACCTGGACGCCGAACTCCAGCGCTTCATGCAGGCCTCCGGCCGCCAGCCGGTGCTGCTGCAGATGTTTCTGCAGGTACAGGTGTCTGCGGTTGCCGCAGACGGCCAGGTGCATCCGGCCGAGCACGAAATGCTGGTTCGTATCGCCCGTGGGCTGGGCCTGCCGGAAAGCCAGGTCGACCAGCTTGAGGCCATGCTGCGTGGCGCCCATGCCGGCCAGGCGGGCGGTACCCGCAATTATTCCAGCAGCCAGCAGATCGATGATGCCTACAAGGTTCTTGGCGTCTCGCCAGAGGCCTCAGACGCCGAGATCAAGCGCGCTTACCGCAAACTGATGAGTGAAAACCACCCGGACAAACTCGCCGGACGCGGCTTGCCGGAAAGTATGCGGGAAATGGCGGAAGAACGAACCCGTGAAATCAGCCACGCTTACGACGTGATCAAGGAAGCGCGGAACAAAGCATCCTGAACCCGACAGTCAGAACCAGCGGGGCACGCGTTTGCAATAGGCCTCGTACGGCTCACCAAAACGCCTGGCCAGGGCTTTCTCTTCCTCCCTGGCCTGGCGCATGATCACCAGCACGCCCGTCACCAGACACACCAGCGAAAACGCGCTGGGCAACGCCAGAAAGAACCCCACCTGCCCCGCCATCACCGCCAGAAACAGCGGGTTCCGGCTGCGACCAAAAGGCCCTTCTGTCAGCAAATGGCCACTGCCGTGGTGGTCATCAATGCCGGAACGCCAGTCTTCATGCATGTAAGCCGGCAGGTAATTTACCGAGGTATAAGAAACCAGGAGCAAAACGGCGCCCGCCAGTAACACCGGCCAGTGGTACAGCAGGGGGAAAACGCCCAGCCACGCGTCCAGATCAACCCAGATCCTGGCCAGGCATATCAGCAGGATCGCCGCCCGGAACAGATTGAAGGTATGACGATGCCACCAGGTGGCCGTGCCGGTCTTGCCATAATTGATGTGCGAGAAGCCCAATCGCGAATACAGGCCGAGCGCACGGGCGGCAAACTGCAGGCCAATCATCAGAAAAAAGACGCCGAGAAAAACCCGGACAGCAGGCTCGATCAGATCCATTATTCATTCTGGTTCAGTAGGTTGGCAACCAGCTTACTGCGCTTGGCGCTGCATTGAAAGAGACAGGGGGCAATCCTTTCAAACCCACCTTTTGCACCTGTTTTGTGACGTCATACCTGAAATGACATGTCGTCACGTTTAAGCCTGAGTTATGTTAGTAAACCTCTGTTTTTGCACTCAGGAGCCGCCATGAGTCAGCCAGCCAGTACCCGCTTCCATTGTTTCCGCAACGACGCGATGGCCGACAACGACGCCACCGCCCTCGCCGAACGGATTCATTCAGGCGAGGTTTCGGTACAGGAAGTCACGGCGGCGGCGATTGAGCGGGCACGGCTGGCAGCGCCGGTGATCAATGGTGTGGTGGCTGAACGTTATCAGCCAGCGCTGACACAGAGCCAGCGACCGGGCGCCCAGACTGGCCCCTTTGCCGGTGTACCTACTTATATCAAGGACAACACGGACGTTGAGGGTTTGCCCACCGGGCACGGGTCACAGGCGGTCACGCCCCGGGTGGCGAAAAGAACCAGCCCTTTTGCCGAGCAGATGCTGGCCCAGGGTTATGTTTGCCTGGGCAAGTCCACACTGCCGGAATTTGGCTTTAACGCCTCAACTGAGCCAGCCCAGGGAAACCCCACCCGCAACCCCTGGAACCTGGACTATTCCTGCGGCGCTTCTTCGGGCGGCGCTGCCGCCCTGGTGGCAGCCGGTGTGGTGCCCATTGCCCACGCCAATGACGGTGGTGGCTCAATCCGCATACCGGCGGCCTGTTGCGGATTGGTGGGCCTGAAACCGACGAGGGGGCGCGTCGTGGACAATGATGCCGCCCGGGATTTGCCGGTCAACATAATCAGTGATGGCGTCGTCACCCGTTCGGTGCGTGATACCGCCGGCTTCCTGGCGCACGCAGAGTCCTGGTTCAAAAACCGGAAACTCCCTGCCATCGGGCATGTACATGGTCCCTCTGGCCGGCAACTGCGCATTGGCCTGGTGCTGGACTCCATCAACGGCCACCCCACCGATACGGAAACCCGGCAAACCGTTGAGCAGACTGCCCGCTACCTGGAAAAGCTCGGGCACATTATCGAGCCCATGGATGTGCCGGTCGCCAGCTCGTTTCCGGAAGACTTTGCGCTCTACTGGGGGATGCTCGCGTTTGGCGTGAAAGCCCGGGGCAAAAAGCTCTATCACCCGGATTTCGATAAAACCCGGGTGGATGGTCTGACCAATGGCCTGGACCGGATGTTCCGGCATCAGTTCTGGCGGCTGCCCGCTGCCATCTGGCGGCTGAAACGCTCCTGGCACGATTATCAGAGGCACATGAACGATTACGATGCAGTACTGACGCCAGTACTGGGACACACCACTCCGCCTCTTGGCCACCTGAACCCCGACGTACCATTCGACACCCTGTTCGAACGGCTGACCCGGTACGTGAGCTTTACGCCACTGGCCAATGCCACAGGTGCTCCGGCCATTGCCTTACCGGTGGGGGAAAGCAGCCAGCATCTGCCCATTTCGGTGCAGTTTATGGGCCGGCACGGTGATGAGCGCACGCTACTTGAACTTGCCTACGCTCTGGAGGCTAACCACCCCTGGCCAACGCTGAACCAGGCAACCTGGGCGACTCAGGCCTGACAGACGGCCCGGCCCTGCCCGGCCTGGGTGTTGGCAATAACCCGGTTGCGGCCCTCCGCCTTGGCCTGATAAAGCGCATCATCGGCGCAGGCGAATAGTGCCTTGGTGGCGTCCGCCTGGCTCGGCGCGCAGCTGCACACACCGATACTGACGGTCAGGTGAAGCACCTGATCGGACACCCGGAACGCCATTTTCTGGATATCCTCCCGGATTAGCTCAGCCACTCGACAGGCACCGGCTTCCGGCGTATCCGGCAATAACACAACGAACTCCTCACCGCCGTATCGGGCCGCCAGATCCTGCGGCCGGGTCACGTGTTGTTTGATACAGTCCGCCACCATTTTCAGGCAGTCATCGCCCACCAGGTGGCCGTAGGTATCGTTGAAGCCCTTGAAGTGATCAATATCCACTATCAGCAATGACAGCGTTTCCTCGAATCGATAGGCATGCACCACGTCGGACTGAAATTTCTTGTCGAAGTGCCCCCGGTTTTTCAATCCTGTGAGGGGGTCAGTCGCGCTCAGTTCCAGTAGTTGCTCGTTCAGGATTTCCAGGTCACGGGTCCGTTCCTGCACCCTTTCCTCCAGCAGTGCGTTGGCTTCCTGTTGAATACGAAGCGATTTTTCCTGGGCCAGCCGGGCCTTACGCTCCTCCCGCAACAGCTTCTGCTGGGCAGCAAAGGATTTTTTCTTCTCGCGGTTCAGTCGATCAGCCAGCGCAATGGACAGCAGAATCACGCCAAGAGCCGAGCCCACCTGGGTGGCATTCTCGGTCAGCAGATTGCGTGGCAACATGGTGAACTTGCTCAGTGCCAGGACAATCCCGCCGAACAGCATGAACACCCAGGCTACGGTGTAATAACGGGCCGCTGGATCCTTCTTGATCCAGCGCACCACGCTGAGCATCAGCATGGTGGAACAACCTACAAAAGCCACCAGAATGGAGGGAAGAATCAACCACTGATAGGGAATCAGGAGACCGGCCAGGGCCAACATGCCCGCCGTCATGATCATGGCCCAGGTCCAGCGGTTGAGCCAGGGGTGGTTCTGCCGGGTAACACTAATGAAGCGGATACTGAAGGCGCCACCGAACAGCACCACCAGGTTCAGGAAAACAATAATGGACTGGTCATTCCACCAGGTTGCTTCCGGCCACAAATACTGGAATGTCACACCATGCAGCGATGCCAGGAACAGCGGCATGGCCGCGATGTAGCCAACGTAGTAGAGAAAACTGCGCTCTCCTACGGCCATGAACACGAACAGGTTATAGAGAATCATCACCAGGACAATGCCATAGTAAATGCCTTCAAACAGGCTCCGGGCCTGCTCCGCCGAGTAGAAGGCATCCTGATTCCAGAGCGTCATGGGTACCTGCATGGAGCTGGTGGTGTCCACGCGTAAATAGACCGTGGTAGCGGATTCCGGAGGTAATGGCAGGGGCACAATGAAATTGCGGTGGTGAATCGGGCGATCGTAGAAGGGGCGTTTGTCGCCCAGCAGCAAGGGCTCCTGCATGCTGCCATCGACTTCCCGGTAGACTTCAACGTGGTCCAGAACCGGGTAGCCAATTTCCAGAAAATTACTGGCTTCGGATTTCAGAGTATTGGTCAGCTCAACGCGGAACCAGTAGATGTCGTCGCCATAGCCAAGACTGACGCTGTCGCTCCCGTTTTGGGTCCAGGCCTTCTCCGGTAAACCACGAACGTCTTCGATCGACCGGGCGCCCTCTTCCTTCCAGTAGTCGACGAAACGGGAGAGCTCCAGTCGCTTGGAGAACGGGCCCCACTCCACCGATTCGGCACTCGAAAGCGACGGTGCCAGCAAGCAACACAGCAGACTGAATAAGACAAAGAGCCTTGGCATATGGGTCTCGGGCGTCATGCGCCTTTGTTATTGGTTATGAACCTACAAAAGAGTATGCACCAAGGTGAACGAAGCGTCTGCCGAGGCTACTATTTGTCGCAAATTGACATAAAAAGCTACACAAGTTGGCCTATTCGGAAACGCTACGCTATCGCCACAGAGGAAGGTCGTTCCCGTCAAAAATAGCCAATACCCGCAAGAAACTGCGCTCAGGGTGGGCCTTCAGACACAGGGGTTCATCGGTTACCGGATGTCGCAGTCGCAACTCCGTCGCTGCCAGCATCAGGCGCCCCTGACCGAAGCGCTCGGCGAAATACCGGTTGTGCCTGCCCCGACCATGGTTGGCATCACCAATGATCGGGTGGTTGATGTGTTTCATATGTCGGCGCAGCTGGTGTTTCCGGCCGGTTTCCGGCTTCAGTTCCACCAGGCTGTATCGACTCGTGGGGTAACGCTCAATCGCCACCGGCAATTCGGTCGTTGCCAGCCGGCGATACCGGGTGAGCGCATCACGAACCGGCTGCTCCTGACCTTTGAGACGTCGGTCTTCCGGCTCTTCCCGGAGCGGGTGGTCGACCACCCCCTGCTCCGGTGCCCAGCCCCTGACCATCGCCAGATAGGTTTTGCTCACCGCCCCGGCCATCATCGCCAGACCAAGCGTACGCGCGGTCTCCGGATCCCGGGCAAACAACAAAACGCCCGAGGTGGGACGATCCAGCCGGTGCACGGGGTAGACATGCTCACCGCCGTTCATGGCCCGGGCATACTGCAGGGCAAACTCGGTTTCGTGCTTGTCGATGGGGCTACGATGCACCAGCAATCCGGCCGGCTTGTGCACGGCCAGCAGCCAGTCGTCCCGATAAATTTCAGTGAGAGGGTTCAGCATGTAAAATGGCAGCCGATAAACAGATCAGGAAAGCCGGCCGGCTTCCAATGAAGCGTTATCTTACCCCCACCCCCCGGATTAAAACAGGAACCCCACCCATGAACTGGTACTTCAAAAGTATCCTTAACCGGATCCTTACCATTATTGTGGTGTCCAACCTCGTGATTGCCGTTGTTGCAGGCATCTACTTCAACCGTTCGCTGGCCACCCAGAATGAGTATGATCATCTGGTGAGCGAGGAAATGGTCCAGGCACTTCAGGCCCAGGACATTCTCAGCGACTTCAAAACCCAGGTTCAGGAATGGAAAAACGTGCTGATCCGGGGCGCCGATACCGGCCAGCGTGAAAAATACTGGCAGCGTTTCCAGGCGGTGGAAGCGGATATCCAGCAACAACTGGGCGCATTGATTCCTGAACTGAATGACAACCAGGCACAAACCCTGATGACACAGTTCCGAACCGCTCACCAGCGTATGGGCGAAGCCTATCGCAGAGGGTTCCGCGATTTTGTCTCCTCGGGTTACGACCACACCGCAGGCGATCAGGCCGTTTCCGGCATAGACCGGGAACCATCCAAACTGATTGAAGAGGCATCCGCCAGAATCCGGGATACCGCCGTAGCCCATTCCGCCGAGCTTCGTGACGAAGCCACCAGCACCACCTGGCTGATGGGAGGCCTCCTGCTGGCCGCCATTATTCTCGGCACCCTGGCGTGCCTGAGCGTACTGGTTCGCTCTGTGGTTCGACCCACTCAGGAACTGATCGGCAAGCTGGATCGCATCGGCAAAGGCGATCTGACCGACCCGGTCACGCTGAAGCGCCCGGATGAGTTGGGCCGGCTGGCAGACACCGCCCGCGCCTTGCACCGGTTCCTGCAGGAAACCGGCGAAATGATGAAACACAACGCCGAACAACTGGCAGACACCGGCGCCATGATCCGGACCAACGCCGATGCCGTGTCTTCCCAGTCGAACCGGGCTCATCAGCGCATCGACCAGATCGCAACCGCCATGAACGAGATGTCCGCCACCGCTCAGGATGTTGCTCAGCATGCGGCCTCAGTGGCCAGCCAGGTCGATGAGACCACGAACCAGACCAGCCATGCCGACGAACAGATCAACGATGCCGTCAGCAGCATGAATCGCCTGACAGATCAGATCCGGAGCTCGGCCACCACAGTGGCGGAACTGGCCAAGAGTGGTCAGCGCGTGGGTGATGTGATGCGAGTCATTCGCGAGATTGCCGATCAGACCAACCTGCTGGCGCTGAACGCAGCCATCGAAGCTGCTCGGGCAGGCGAAGCCGGCCGAGGCTTTGCGGTGGTGGCCGATGAAGTGCGCAACCTGGCTGCGAAAACCCAGGAGGCCACGGTCGAGATTGATGAGATCATTGCCAGCATTCAGGGCGGCTCCCGGGATGCCACGGAATACATGCAGGCATCAGAAGTGGTGGCCCGGGAAAGCAGTGAATCGGTGGATGCCGTTCGCAAAACCCTGGAGGACATTACCCGGCGGATGGTCAGCGTGAATGATGCCACCACCCAGGTGGCCACGGCCGCCGAGGAGCAGACCAGTGTGAGCGAAGACATCAATCGCAACGTTACCGAAGTCGCTGAGATTTCCGAAGCCATGCACAGCGCTGCCGAGGATAACCTGCGCACGGTTCCGGAACTTGAAGCCATGGCCAGCAAGGCCAAAGACCTGGCCCAACGAATCCGCTACTGACCGCTCCGGGAAACGCGCCGGATCAGCGCCCTGACCCGCTGGCCGGTGCGTTCACCCAGAACCAGCAGAGCGGGCGTCAACAATAGCGTCAGCAGGGTCGCAAAGGCTAAGCCACCGGCAATAGCACTGGATAACTGGGTCCACCATTGAGTGGATGGAGCCCCCAGGCCCAATGATGGCTCCAGCAGGTTCACATTCACCCCCAACACCATGGGCATCAGGCCAAGAATCGTGGTGACTGCCGTCAGCAATACCGGCCGGAAACGCAGACAACCGGTCTCCAGGGCTGCCTCGTAGGCGGCTTTGCCTTCCCGCTTCATCTGGTTGAAGGTATCGATCAGGATGATGTTGTTGTTCACCACGATACCCGCCAGCGCAATAATGCCCATGCCCACCATCACCACGCCGAAAGACTGACCGGAAAACAGCAAGCCCAGAAGCACTCCGGCGGTGGACAACACAATCGCAGACAGGATCAGCAGGGTCTGGTACAGGGAATTGAACTGGGTCACCAGAATCAGCAACATCAGGCCAACCGCCACCAGGAAAGCGGAGGTCAGGAAGTTTGCGGCCTGCTGCTGATCCTCGTTTTCACCGGCAAAGCGCACGCTCACCCCCTCCGGTGGTTCCGGCATCTCAGCCTGCAGGGTTCGCAGCAGCTCGTCCATCCGCCGGCCGGGCGCAACATCCGATTTGATGGTGATCGTGCGCTGGCCATCCACCCGCACGATCGAGCCGGTCTTGTCGCCCGGTTCCAGATCCACGAATTCGGAAAGCGGTACCTGACCGCGGGGCGTGTTCAGTGTCTGGCGCTCCAGGTGGTCCAGTTCCCGCCAGTTGTTGGGCACCCGCACCGCAATGTCCACTTCATCGCGAACGTCTTCCGGCCGATAGGTGGCCAGCACCAGGCCATTGGTCACCAGCCGCACCGCGCTGCCGATGCTCAATACATCGGTACCGAAGCGAGCCGCCGCCTCACGATCCACATTCAGGCGCCACTCGATCCCGGGCAGGCTCCGGTCGTCTTCAATATCGACAAAACCGCCGAGTTCGCGCATGCGGTTCTCAATGGTGTCGACATAGGCATCCAGCTGGTTGCTGTCCATACTGCTGACCTGCAACTCAATGGGCTTGCCCTCCGCCGGGCCGCCCTCCTGCTTGCGGAACTCCAGCTCAATTCCGGCAATGTCTGCCGTTCGCTCCCTGAAGTCTTCCAGAATTTCTGTAGCCGTGCGCCGGGTATACCAGTCTGTGAACTGGAACTGCAGAACGCCGATCACATCCGGCGCCATCTGGGTGCTCGTGGTCACCATGGAGCGCGCATACAGGGCCTTTACCTCCGGCATATTCTGCAAGCGTGACTCCACTTCCCGCACAATGGCATCCCGTTCCCACACCGACAGATCGCCACGAGCCCGCACCTGAACCTGGGCCGAATCCGGCTCGACACTCGGGAAAAACTCGACACCGTGGTTAAAGCGCCCATAGGCGGCGTAAATCACCACAATCACCACCAGGGTGCCAAGCAAAGTCAGGCCCGGGCGCTGCAAAAGAGCCGCCAGTACCTTTCGATAGCCCCGCATGAAACGCCCTTCACTGGCATCCTGATGGTGCCGGCGACCGCCGCTGACACCGCCCATGACCGGCAGGAATACCAGCGCCATGGCAAGCGAGGCAGTCAGGCAGATCAACACGGTCATCGGCAGGTATTGCATGAACTCGCCCACCACACCGGGCCAGAACAACAGCGGTACGAACACCGCGAGCGTCGTGGCGGTCGAGGCAATGACCGGCCAGGCCATGCGCGAGGCCGCTTCCACCCAGGCGGTCTTAACCGGCTGACCGTCCGACAGGTTCCGGTCGGCCAGCTCCGAGACCACGATGGCACCGTCCACCAGCATGCCTGCTACAAGGATCAGGCTGAACAGCACCACAATGTTGAGCGTCAGGCCCATACTCCAGATCACCAGAATGCCGGTCAGAAACGCCCCGGGGATGGTGAGCCCCACCAGCACCGCAGAGCGGGGCCCCATGGCCGCGATCACCACGATGATCACCAGCACAATGGCGGTCAGCACGTTGTTGAGCAGATCAGAGAGGATATCTCGCACTTCCTCGGACTGATCCATGATGAAGCGTATATCGAGGGTCTCCGGCAACCGGGGCCGGGCTTCATCAATCAAGGCACGAATCTGCTCAATGGTCTCAATAATGTTGGCACCGGAACGTTTGGAAACTTCCAGTACCAGGGCCGGCTCCCCGTTGATGCGGGCGAACCCGGTGGGGTCTTTGAAAGTGCGCTGCAGCATGGCCACATCACCGAAGGTAACCACAGTGTCGCCGTCTACCTTAACAGGCATCGACATCACATCTTCGATGGTTTCGATTACTCCCGGCACTTTCAGCGCCATCCGACCATTACCCGTGTCGAGTGAGCCGGCAGCCACCAGCTGGTTGTTCCGGGTAACCAGGGAGGCAAGCTGATCAAAATCGATGCCATAGCTTTCCAGCACCTGGGGATCCACCACAATTTCCAGCAGATCCTCCCGATCACCGCCAATTTCCACCTCCAGCACTTCCGGAATGGCTTCAATGGCGTCCTGAAGACGGCGCGCAATGGTGATCAGCTCGCGTTCCGACAGCGGGCCGGACAGGCCTACCGACAACACCGGAAACAGCGACACATTGATTTCATTCACCCGGGGTTCGTCGGCTTCCTGTGGTAGCTTGCTGCGGGCGGTATCCACCTTCTCCCGGACATCCTGCAAGGCCTTGTCCGGATCAAAGCCGGCGTCGAATTCCAGCATCACCGAGGCATGGCCTTCCGAGGCGGTACCGCGCATTTCCTTGATGCCTTCAAGCGAGCGCAGCTCCTGCTCCATGGGCCGGACCAACAGGCGCTCAGCGTCTTCCGGGCTGATGCCTTCGAGCGTCATCGAGACATAGATCATCGGAATGGTGACGTCCGGGTTCGATTCCTTGGGAATCACCTGGTAGGCCGCCATACCGCCCAACAGCAGGAACAGGAACAACAACAGCGTGGTGCGGCTTCGGTCCATGGCCGCGGCGATCAATGCTCGCATGGCGGTCAGCCCCGCTGGTCTGAGGTGTCAACAGGGCGCACCTGCTCACCCGGCGAGACAAATCCGGCGCCCCGGGTAATCAGGCGGATCTCCGGCGGCAATCCGGCAACCCAGGCGCCGTCGGTCGAGACGCTCAGCAACCGTACGGTTTCGAACACCACCCGGTTATCAGCATCGACAAACTTCACGCCGGGGCGACCGTCGTCATCCAGCCCCAGGTAGGCAGGCGATATGAATGTGGCCTGTTGCTCCGGCAGTTGAATGCTCAGGCTGGCGGAGCCGCCCGCAGCACGCCTCAGTTCCGGATTTTCCACCACCACTTCCACCGCAAAACCTCGGGTGTCTGGATTGGCAGCACTGGCCACAAAGCTGACGACGCCAGCCAGTCGGGAGCCATCCAGCAGCTGAATATCCACTGCCTGCCCCGGTTGAACCTGTGCCGCCGATTGCTGGGGGATCTGCCCGGTGGCTTTCAGGCGGTCTATCTGTACCAGTTCAAACAGAGGGGTTCCCACCTGTACCAGGCTGCCCTCGTCCACTTCGCGGCGATTCACAATGGCATCAAAAGGCGCTACCGGTTTGAGGTGATTCAGTGCCAGCTCGGCCGAGGCAAGCTCAGCTCTTGCCGCAGCAAGCTCACTCTGCAGGCGCAGTATTTCGGTTTCGGCGGCCAGATTGCTGGAGCGCAGTTTCCGGGCGGCGGCCAGGTCTGCTTCTAGTTTGCGAATACTGGCCTGCCAGCGCTGAACCACCGTGTCCCGACCGTCCGTCGACAAGGTCGCCAACACCGTACCCGCTTTCACCTGTTGCCCCAGCTGAACGTTCAGTTGCTCAACAGTACCGGCCACCCGGGCACTGACCTGAACCGACTGCCAGGGCTCCAGCTGGCCCTGAAGTTTCAGGGTTGGTTGATAAGCCTGGGCGCTGACCGGTGTTACCTCTACCCGGGTTATGGCTACCTGTTCGGAGGCCGGCTCCTCCGGCGCCTCATCACTGGCAACTTTTACCTCACCGGTTGCCATCCAGATAACCAATAACACGATGACCAGAAGGGATAATCCCAGGGAGCTCCATTTTGCTCTTGTCATGCACCACTCGCCGTGAACAGATTCGGTTTGAGAAAGCGGAAAAACCGGCACCGGTTGAATTTCCGGAAATAAGCCCTTGCATCCGCCTGAAAACGTGGGTTAGATTCTACACACATTGTTCAACTCAATTCAGAGCAGATTGTCGATTCCATGAATCTCAACGCAGTTATGGTCCTTGTGAAGCTAGTCCTGGTGGTCGTGGTACCGTCCGGGGGCTTTTGCGTGGACAAGCGGGTGAGATAGCGACAACCTGACAACGACACCAGAAACCCCCGGCACCGCAAGGTCCCGGGGGTTTCTTTTTTGCGGCAAAGAAAAAGGGAAAAACGACCATGAACGGCTCACAGCACATTCTTGAAGCGTTCCACCGCCATAACATCAGCACGGTTTTCGGGTATCCGGGTGGCTGCATCATGCCCCTGTACGACGCGCTGGTGGATGACGTGGGTGTGGAGCATGTGCTGTGCCGCCACGAACAGGCCTGTGCCCTGGCGGCAGACGGTTACGCCCGGGCCAGTGGCCAACTGGGAGTTTGTATTGCCACCTCCGGCCCCGGCGCCACCAACCTGATCACTGGCGTTGCCAATGCCTACATGGATTCCATCCCCCTGCTGGTGATCACCGGGCAGGTCCCCTCCGGATTGATTGGTACCGACGCCTTTCAGGAAACCGACATCCTTGGCATGACCCTGGGCATCGTCAAACACAGCTACCTGGTGGATGACCCCGAAGACCTGCCGGGCATTCTGGAGGAAGCCATCGACCTGGCCCAGGCTGGCCGCCCCGGGCCGGTGTGGATTGATATTCCCAAAGATATTCTGTTGTCCGAGATTGAGGCTCCAGCCCCGGCCTGCACCGAGGCACCGCCAGCGCATTGCCCGGAGATCGGCCCGGCCCTGGCCATGCTGAGATCAGCCAGGCGGCCCCTGCTCTACAGCGGTGGTGGTGTGTCTCTGGCCGGAGCCGAAGACCGTTTTCGTACCTTTGCCGAAGTCTCGGGGCTGCCGGGCGTCGTTACCCTCAAAGGCATAGGCAACGCCGGCCGAAACAACCCGAATGATCTGGGCATGCTCGGCATGCACGGTTCCCGGGCGGCCAACAAGGCGGTTGACGAGTGCGACCTTCTGGTCGTGATCGGCGCCCGGCTGGATGACCGTGCCACCGGCAAGCTGGACGGGTTCGCGCCCAATGCCAGGATGATCCACGTTGATGCCGATGCCGCCGAGATCAACAAACTGCGGCCGGCAGACCTGTCTCTGCGTGGTGACCTGAACGCCATCCTGGCGGCATTAACCGATGCCATTGCGGCTGAGCCACTGGCCATCGACGCCTGGCAGAAACAATGCCGCACCTGGCATACCACCGGAGGCTTTCGCGCCGCAGATAACGAGGAACCGTTGGCCTCCATTACCGGCCCCGCATTCATTCGTCAGCTTTCCGGCATTACCGGCGACAACACCATCATCGCCTGCGATGTTGGCCAGCACCAGATGTGGGTTGCCCAGTACTACCAGTTCGCCCATCCACGCCACCACCTGACCAGTGGTGGTCTGGGCACCATGGGCTTCGGGCTTCCGGCGGCCATCGGCGCCCAGTTCTCGGACCGAACACGAACCGTCATCAACGTGACCGGTGATGGTTCGTTCATGATGAACGCACAGGAACTGGCCACCATACGGCGCTACAACCTGCCGTTGAAGCTGATCATTCTGGACAACCAGTGCCTGGGCATGGTTCGTCAGCAACAGGAACTGTTCTACAACAACCGCGAAAGCCAGATCGATCTGGATGACAATCCGGACTTTGTCGCCATGGCCCGGGCGTTCGATATCCCGGCCCTGCACATTGAGCGGACCGACCAGATCCGCCGCGGCATCGAAACCATTCTGGCTTACAACGGCCCGATGCTGCTGCACGTTGCCATCAGTCGTGAAGAGAACGTCTGGCCCATCGTCAAAGCCGGCGCCAGCAACAAGGAAATGATTGACGAACCCCGTAAAACGAACAGCCGCAAGGAGCAGGTAGCATGAAGCCGAATCATGAAAGCGCCAGTCAACGATATACCCTGAATTGCCGCATGAACCAGGAAGCGGCAGCTCTGGAGCGGCTGTGCCGGGTGGTGCGGGTACGCGGCTTCCGGATTTCCAGGATGGCCATGGAATCAACTGGCGACACCCTCGACATTGCCCTCACACTGGAGGGTTCCCGGCCAGTTGCTATGCTTCAATCTCAGCTGGAGAAACTGCATACCGTTGCCGGAGTTGAACTGGTCTCCGATACCATGGCACGGTCGCGATCAGCTTGAAACGACGGAGAGGGATAACGCATGACAACCGATAAACGACGCCGACACTCGGCACCGGTGGTAGACGGGATCAATAAATCCGCCAGCCGGGCCATGCTCCGGGCGGTAGGTTTTACCGACGAGGATTTCCGCAAACCCCAGATTGGCATTGCCTCCACCTGGAGCAACCTTACGCCCTGCAACATGCACATTGACGGCCTGGCCCGGGAGGCCGCCAAGGGTGCCGACGAAGCCGGGGGTAAAAGTCTGATCTTCAACACCATCACCATCTCCGATGGCATCGCCAACGGCACCGAGGGCATGAAATACTCCCTGGTGTCGCGCGAGGTGATTGCCGATTCCATTGAGACGGTGGCCGGTTGTGAGGGCTTCGACGGATTGGTCGCCATCGGTGGCTGCGACAAGAACATGCCCGGCTGCATGATGGGCCTGGCCCGGCTGAACCGGCCCTCGGTCTTCGTTTACGGCGGCACCATCATGCCCGGCGAAAACCATACCGACATCATCTCCGTGTTTGAGGCGGTGGGCGCCCATGCTCGCGGTAACATGGAGCTGATCGAAGTCAAACAGATCGAGGAAACCGCGATTCCCGGCCCAGGCTCCTGTGGCGGCATGTACACCGCCAACACCATGGCCTCCGCCATTGAGGCCATGGGCATGAGCCTGCCAGGCAGCTCGGCCCAGAACGCCGTTTCCGACAGCAAACTGGCGGATTGCGAAGCCGCAGGCGCCGCGGTGCTGAAACTGCTCGAAGCCGATATCAAACCCTCCGACATCATGACCCGGGAAGCCTTCGAGAACGCCATCACCGTGGTGATCGCGCTGGGCGGTTCCACCAACGCCGTGCTTCACCTTCTGGGTATGGCCAGTACCGTGGGAGTGGAGCTGTCACTGGACGATTTCGTACGCATCGGCAAACAGGTACCGGTCCTGGCAGACCTTCGCCCCTCCGGCCACTACATGATGTCCGAGCTGGTGGCCATTGGTGGCATTCAACCGCTAATGAAGATGCTGCTCGACCGGGGGCTGCTGCATGGGGACTGCCTCACGGTGACCGGTAAGACCCTGGCAGAGAATCTCGAGACTGTGGCGCCCTACCCCGAAGACCAGCAGATCATCCACGCCTTCGACAACCCGATCAAAGCCGACAGTCATCTACGCATTCTCTATGGCAACCTGGCTCCGGAAGGCTCGGTAGCGAAAATCACTGGCAAGGAAGGCACTCATTTCTCCGGCCGCGCCCGAGTGTTTCACTCGGAAGAGGAAGCTCAGGCGCGCATCCTGGACGGCACCGTGGTGGCCGGCGACGTGCTGGTGATTCGATACGAAGGCCCCAAAGGCGGGCCCGGCATGCGGGAAATGCTCAGCCCCACCTCGGCGATTATGGGTAAAGGCCTGGGCAGCGATGTAGCCTTGATTACCGACGGCCGCTTCTCCGGTGGCAGCCATGGTTTTGTGGTTGGCCATATCACACCAGAGGCCGCCGTGGGCGGGCCAATTGCGCTGGTGGAAGACGGCGACACCATCACCATTGATGCCGTGAGCAACTCGATTGTGCTGGAAATCTCTGACGCGGAAATGGAAAAACGGCGCAAAGCCTGGACGCCGCCGGAACCCAGATTTACCCGGGGCGTGCTGGCCAAGTATGCCCGTGTGGTGAGTTCCGCATCTACGGGGGCCGTTACCGACTTGCCGTAGTTAGGGTTGGGCTCGCAGCCTTGTTGTTATGGGGCAGGCACGGCGGGTATGGGGTATTTTTCTTCGGGAAAAAGAACTCGCTTCGCTCAGACACCTTTTTCCTGTCAGAAAAATACCCCATACCCCCCTACCGACGTGCAGAACAGATATAGCCTTTTTGAAAGACATCACTGCGTTACCCGTAGTGCCCGTCGGCGCGGGGTGGTTGGTGGGTTTTTCGCCGGAAAAAGGTGTCTGAGCGAAGCGAGTTCTTTTTCCAAGACAAATCCACCGGCCACCCCGCAAGCCCGCCCCGCAGCCAGAAGGCTAGGAACGAGGCAAACTCAAAGTCCGACGACTACCAGGCCTTGTAAGGCAGAAACTTCCCGTTCATGGTAACCACCACCCGGTCGCCCTTGGGATTCTCTTCCTTCTCAATGTCCATGGTGAAGTCAATGGCACTCATGATGCCATCCCCGAATTTCTCGTGAATCAGCGCTTTCATGGTATCGCCATACACCCCTACCACTTCATACAGGCGATAGATCAGCGGGTCTTGGGGAACAGCGCCATCCCACGCTTTTTTGGGGCAGACCTGCAGGGCTTCGGCTACCGGCTTGTCGAGGCCGAGGGTTTCGCAGAGGGCGAAAGCCTTGTCCTCGGTGAGGCTGTTCATCCCGAGAGCCGCAGAGGTGGTGAACACCGGCGACAGCCCCACTGCCTCGGCAATCGCTTCCCAGGTCATGCCCTTGGCAACTTTGGCTTCAAGGATTTTTGCGGTCATCAGTTCTTTGTTCATCATGGTTGGTTCCTCTCTTCACTTTTAACGTCAGGCATTCACCGCACGAGCGGCAGTTTCGGATTTGGTTTCAGGTTCGGCCGCCGCCGGTTCCGGCTGAGCGATACCTTTGGCAGGCTCGACAACTTTCGGGCTGCCGTCTTGTTCCGGCAGGGCCGAGCCGCTTCGGTTGACCAGGAAGTCAACCAGGTAGTCCCGGGTCTTGTGGTAAGCCGGGTTCTGGAAAATGGTGGCCCGCGCCCGCGGATGCGGGATGTCCACTTTCACACTCTCGGCGATGCGAGCATTGGGGCCGTTGGACATCAGAAAGATGCGGTCGGACAGGAGAATGGCTTCATCGACATCGTGGGTGATCATGAACACGGTCTGGCGGGTTTCTTCCCAGATCTTCACCAGTTCATCCTGAATCACTCCTCGCGTAAGGGCATCCAGCGCGCCGAAGGGTTCATCCAGCAGCAGGAGTTCCGGCTGGGTAGCGAAGGCCCGGGCGATGCTCACCCGTTGGCGCATGCCGCCTGAGAGCTGCGAGGGCTTGCGGTTCATGGCGTGCTCCAGGCCCACCATTTTCAGGTAGCGCTCGCTGTGCTCCCTCACCTTTTCCTTGGACCAGCCGGGCCAACGGGCTTTCACCGCAAATACGATGTTGTTCAGGGCGGTTTTCCAGGGCAGCAGGCTGTAGTTCTGAAACACCACGCCGCGCTCCAGGCCCGGGCCCTTTACTTCCTTGCCGTTCATCACCACGTTGCCGGCGCTGGCTTCGTCCAGGCCAGCCAGCACGTTCAGGATGGTGGATTTGCCGCAGCCGGAGTGGCCGATGATGCAGACGAACTCGCCTTTTTCCAGGGCAAAGCGGATATCCTCGAAGACGGTCAGCTCACCGCCCTGGCCATCCGGATAGACTTTGGACAGGCCATCTACTTCCAGGAATGGTTTACTCATAACAGGTCTCCGTTCGGAGGGTTGAGGCCGGCATCGGCGGCCGGTGCCGGGCCGCTCATTCTTTGTACTCCACCAGTTTCTGGGCCTTGCCCAGGGCGAGGTCCAGCAGCATGCCCACCACCCCGATCATCAGGATGGAGAAGATCACACTGGCCAGATCCAGGTTGTTCCACTCGTTCCACACGTAGTAGCCAATGCCGGTGCCGCCCACGAGCATTTCCGCCGCCACGATGACCAGCCAGGCAATACCGATGGAGATGCGCATGCCGGTCAGGATGGTGGGCGCGGCCGCCGGCAGAATCACGGTTAACGCGGTTTTGATCGGCCCCAGTTCGTGGGTTCTGGCCACGTTCACCCAATCCTGCCGGACATTGGCCACACCAAAGGCGGTGTTAAGCAGCATCGGCCAGATCGAGCAGATGAAGATCACGAAGATGGCCGAGGCGTCCGAGTCCTGGATGATGAACAGGGCCAGGGGCATCCAGGCCAGCGGCGAAATCGGCCGCAAAACCTGGATGTAGGGGTTCAGGGCCTTGTACATCAGCGGAGACATACCGATCAGGAACCCCAGCGGCAAGGCGATGGCCATGGCCGCCAGGTAGCCGGTAAGTACCCGGTACACCGAATAGGCCAGCTGGATGCCGATACCCTTGTCGTTGGCGCCGGCGTCGTAGAACGGATTCGACAGCTCGGCCCAGGCCAGCTTGATCACCGCTGATGGGGGCGGTACGCGGGATTCCTGGTCAGCGCCACCCATGAGCATTTCGTATTCGCTCATTCCGGTCTGGGCTTCCGGCGGCTGGGTTGCCATTTCCCACAGCCCCAGGGCCACAATCAGGAACGACACCGACAGCAACGCCGCCCGTATGTTCAGGGAAGCCATGGTTACACCCTCCCGATCGCAAAGCTGCGGGCATACTCTTCCGCGCTGTCCGGATCAAAAGTCTTGCCCATGATGATGTGGGTCTTGTAGGTCTTGTCCGGCGCGCTGTAGCCCATCTCCTCCATGAGCTTGCCGGTTTCTCCAGCCAGGTAGACCTGCTCGGCGATGCCCTTGTAATCCACGTCGCCCTCGATGTAGCCCCAGCGCTTCATCTGGGTGAGGATCCACACACCCATGGAATGCCAGGGGAACGGATCGAAATCGATGCGATCCGGCACATTCTTCACCTCGCCCAGGCCGTCCGCGTAGTACCCGGTCAGCACCTGCTGTATTACCGGGACCGGCTGGTTCAGGTAGTTCTTGGGCGCGATGGCTTCGGAAATTTCCTTTCGGTTTTCAGGGTTGTTGGAGTATTGGGTGGCATCAATGATGGCGCGCAGCAGGGCTCCATAGGTATTCGGATTCTGAGTCGCAAACTGCTGGCTGCAGGCGAAGGCGCAGCAGGGGTGACCTTCCCAGATATCCTTGGTAAGCATGTGAATGAAGCCCACCTTCTCCCACACGGCACGCTGGTTGAACGGGTCCGGTGACAGGTAGCCATCGAGGTTACCGGCACGCAGGTTGGCCACCATCTCGGGTGGCGGAACCACTCGGATCTGCACGTCCTTGTCCGGGTCGATACCGTTCTCGGCCAGGTAGTAACGCAGCAGGAAGTTGTGCATGGAGTATTCGAACGGCACGCCGAACTTGAAGCCCTTCCACTGCTTGGGATCGCGTTTGTCCTTGTGGTCCACGTGCAGCACGATGGCCTGGCCGTTGATGTTCTCCACGGCCGGCATGATGAACGGCTCCGGTGTGGAACCGGCACCCATGGTCATGGCCAGGGGCATTGGGGTGAGCATATGGGACGCGTCGTATTCACCGGCCAGGGACTTGTCCCGGGCCACGGCCCAGCCCGCAGTCTTGGTCACGGTCACGTCCAGGCCGTAGCGCTCATAGAAGCCCATGGGGTGAGCCATAATGATCGGCGTGGCACAGGTAATGGGTACAAAGCCGACGTTCAGTTTGGTCTTCTCAAGCTTGCCGAGGGATTCCTTAACCGCAGCCTTGGCCTTGTCCATGGGGAACACGCTGCCCAGCAGCGCGGCGGCGGTGCCCGCACCCATCATTTTCATGAAGCTGCGGCGGCTGTGGTCGTTGTGGCCGAATACGGAGCGGACAACGGCGCTCTCGATGGCTCGGTCCATCATCTCTTCTGAATTCAGTGGCGCCTCCGATGCATCCTGCCTGCTGACGGAAGATTTTAGGTCCAGCGAAATTGCCGGGGCGTCCTGGCCGGGCTTACAGTCCGGGCAGCCACAGGTTTTGGCGTGGATCAGCGATTTGTCTCCATCAAACGGATTACCAAGGCTCTTTGTCGTCATGGGGCACTCTCCTGAAGTACGGGTCGTTTATGCACTCTTGCGGTGCAGTAAAGTGGTGACTCGGCTCCCGGAGAGAATCTGCTCCCGGGCCGACAACACGTTCTGGAGGAGATATCGCAGGGTTTGTGCCAACCCCAAAAAAATATTTAACACCTTGTTTTATATTGCTTTTATTTTTCTTCGGTGCTTCCTGCCAATTACGAACTTTCGTAATTAACGATATTTCGTAGCCTCCACTACGAAATTTCAGAGTTGGCACAAGGTTTGTTCTGTCTCTGTCAGGCCAGAGAAAGGACAACCCGATGACAATCAAAGCCGCGATAACATCCACCAGTACCACCAGCTGGATTGACCACCTGCCGGAGGCGGCGCTGCTGGTGGATGCCGGGCGCGATCTCATCATCGCTGCCAACAGCGCCATGGGGCGGCTGGTCGGAACCGACAGACAGTCTCTGATTGGTACTCCCTGTACCCACCTGTTCACCGACCAGCGGCCTCAGCTCATCGCCTTTACCGAGGAAACCCTGTTTCGCAGTCATGGCTGGAGCCGGGATTTCATCCTGCAGCATCGGGATGGGCGCAACGTGGAGCTGGAGATTTCTTCCTCACGGGTGGGTGAAGCCGAATCCCAGAGCCTCCTGCTACTGCTTCGGGACCGGCGCCAGCTGCGCACCTTGCGGGAACGACACGACGCCAACCACTACCACCGGGGTGGCCTGCTGGAATGGCGGCGGGTAGAAGAACTGTTCAAGGACATGGAGCGGGAAAACCAGTTGATCCTGCACGCGGTGGGCGAAGGCATTTACGGGGTGGATGCCGAGGGACGGACGACCTTTGCCAACCCGGCAGCGGAACGCATGCTGGGCTGGCGCATTGACGAACTGATGGGAAGGGTGATTCACCGGGTGGTGCACCACTCCCACGAAGACGGCAGCATCTTCCCCCTGAAAGAATGCCCTATCTATGCCGCGTTTCGGGACGCCAGTGTAAAACGGGTTGGCGAGGACTGGTTCTGGCGCAAGGATGGCACCGGCTTTCCGGTGGAATACACCAGTACGCCCATTATAGACAATGGCCACCCGGTTGGTGCCGTGGTGGTGTTTCGCGATATCTCTGCCCGGCTTGAGACTCAGAAGGAATTGCAAAAAGCACTGGAGGAAGTGGAAACCCTGAAACACCGCCTGGAAATGGAAAACGCCTACCTTCAGGAAGAACTCAGTGCGGAATACCACTTTCACGAAATTTTAGGCCAGAGCGATGCTATCAAAGCCATCGTGCGCAGAATCGGAATGGTCGCCCCAACCGATGCCAACGTGTTGATCACCGGGGAATCCGGTACCGGCAAGGAACTCATTGCCCGGGCCATTCATCAGTCAAGCAGCCGGAGGGATCGCCCCCTGATCCGGGTAAACTGCGCAGCGATTCCCAAGGATCTGTTTGAGAGTGAGTTCTTTGGCCATGTAAAGGGTGCCTTTACCGGAGCCGTCAGTGACCGGGTTGGTCGCTTCGAGCTCGCCGATGGGGGTACCCTTTTTCTGGATGAAGTGGGCGAGATCCCACTGGAGCTCCAGGGCAAGCTGCTGCGGGTCTTGCAGGATCAACAGTTCGAACGCGTGGGGGAAAACCACACCCGAGCCGTGGACGTTCGTGTCATTGCCGCCACCAACCGCGACCTGAAAACCGAGGTCCGGGACAAAAACTTCCGGGAGGATCTGTACTTTCGCCTGAATGTGTTCCCTATTGAGTCGGTGCCGTTGCGCCGACGTATCGAGGACATTCCCATTCTCGCCCAGGAGTTTCTGAACCGGGCGTGCCAGAAATTCAACCGGCCACCGCTGGCACTCCGGGAGCGGGACGTGGAAACGCTCAAAGCTTACCCGTGGCCAGGCAATGTTCGGGAGCTGGAAAACGTTATTGAACGTCAGGTAATCACAGCCGATGGCCGGCTGGATCTGGACCTGCAGGGTCCGGATTCTGCCGCCAGACACACGCTGGAACCCATGCCGCCAGCCAGGCATTTCGACGGTGAACTGATGACAGAGCACGAACTCAGGGAGCTTGAGACAAACAACCTGAGACGAGCCCTGAAAATCAGTGGCGGCCGGGTGTTCGGCGACGATGGCGCCGCTGCGCTGCTGGGTGTCAAACCGACCACCCTGTCCTCACGCCTGAAAAAGCTGAAAATCGAACCGCGACAATTCCAGGAACGGGATCTTTAACCCGGCCACCCCGCAAGCCGCCCCAGAGCTGACAGGCTACAGGGAATATAAGCCGATCAGATCAGCTCAATAGCCACAGCCGTGGCTTCACCACCACCGATGCAGAGCGAGGCTACACCACGCTTAAGCCCACGCTGTTTCAGCGCATTGATCAGGGTGACGATGATCCGGGAGCCGGACGAGCCGATCGGATGCCCCAGCGCGCAGGCACCGCCGTGCACGTTGACCTTCTCCGCAGGAAGCTTCAGCTCATTGATCGCAGCCAGGGTGACCACGGCAAAGGCTTCGTTGATCTCGAACAGATCCACATCATCCACACTCCAGCCTGCTTTCTTCAGCACCTTTTCGATGGAACCGATAGGCGCGAGGGTGAATTCAGCCGGTAAACGGGCGTGAGTCGCATGCGCCACGATGCGGGCCTGCGGGGTCAGGCCCCGGGCATCGGCTTCGGCGGCGGAGGCCAGTACCAGCGCGGAAGCTCCATCACTGATGGAGCTGGAGTTGGCGGCGGTGACAGAACCGTCCCTGGCGAACGCGGGTTTGAGATGTGGAATTTTCTCCGGTTTGGCGTTGCCCGGCTGTTCATCGGTATCCACTTCGGTGTCACCGCCCCGGCCCGGGACCGTTACCGATACGATTTCGTCCCGGAACCAGCCGTTTTCGATGGCCGCCAGGGATTTCTGCAGGGAGCCGATGGCGAATTCATCCATGGCCTGGCGGGTGATGTCGAATTTGTCAGCCGTGCGCTGCGCGAAGACGCCCATCAGCCCACCCTCGTAGGCATCCTCCAGACCGTCCAGGAACATGCTGTCGAGTACCTGGCCATGGCCCATGCGCATGCCGGCGCGGGCTTTCGGCAACAGGTACGGCGCCTGGCTCATGTTTTCCATGCCGCCGGCGATCATGATGTTATTGGTGCCAGCTTTGATCTGGTCGTGAGCCATGATGACGGCTTGCATTCCGGAGCCGCACATTTTGTTGATGGTGGTACAACCTGAGCTGTCAGGGATGCCAGAGGCCCTTGAGGCCTGGCGAGCTGGTGCCTGGCCCAGACCGCCGGGCAATACGCAGCCCATGATCACTTCCTGGATGTCTGCCGGCTGAAGGCCAGAGCGCTCAATGGCGGCCTTTATGGCGACGGCACCCAGGTCCGGTGAACGCACCGAGCTCAGAGAGCCCATCATTCCGCCCATGGGGGTTCGGGCGGAGCCTGCTATAACGATGTCATTGTTGTTCATTGAATCTGGTCTCCATGTTGGGAGTCAGGTTCGATCAGGGGGGATACCTTTCCGAGACACGCTGCGAATACATCCCTGTACGCTCGACAAAAGCCATCCATGGCTTTTGACGGTCCCGGAAAGGTATCCCCCCTGCTCGAACCCCATACATTTCAGTCGCCTTCAAAAAGAATTAGCGCTGGATTCAGGAGGTACTATCTTCCGAGTACCGACCGGGCAATGATTTCCTTCATTACTTCCGACGTGCCGCCGTAAATCCGCTGCACCCGGGCATCAATAAAGTTCCGGGAAATCGGGTACTCCGTGGTGTAGCCATAGCCGCCAAACAGCTGCAAACAGCCATCAGCAACACGACACTGCATCTCGGTAGCGCTGTACTTGGCCATGGACGCCGTGGGGGCATCCAATTTGCCCTCTTCGTATTCCCGGATGCACTGGTCCACAAACGCTTTGTTGATGCGGTAATCCGTTTCCATGCGGGCAATTTCGAAGCGTGTGTTCTGCAACTGGCTGAGCTTCTGGCCAAACAGCTCACGCTCCTGGGCATACTGGATGGTCATGTCCAGCGAGCCCCGGGCCGCTGCCACCCCCAGCGCTCCGATCACCAGTCGCTCACGGGGCAGTTCGCGCATCAGGTAAACGAAACCCTGGCCTTCCTCACCCAGCAGAGCCGAGGCGGGTATGCGCATGTCGGAGAAAAACAGCTCGGAGGTATCGCCAGAGTGCTGGCCAATCTTGTCCAGGTTCCGGCCTTTGCTGAATCCTGGCAGCGAGGTATCCACCAGGAACAAGCTGATCCCTTTTGCTCCGGCTTTGGGATCGGTTTTGGCGGCGACAATCACCATATCGGCGTGTTGGCCGTTGGTGATGAAGGTCTTGGAGCCATTGAGGATGTAGTCGTCGCCGTCTTTCACAGCGCTGGTGCGCATGGCCTGCAAGTCGCTGCCGGCGCCCGGCTCGGTCATGGCAATGGCGCCCACCGCCTCACCGGATACCATCTTCGGCAGCCACTGCTGTTTCTGCTCGTCGTTGCCGATGTGGCTGAGATAGGGCGCGACAATGTCGGAATGCACCATCACGTTGGTGGAAAGCGCACCGAATCCCAGCCGGGCAAGCTCCTCACCCACCACGACCGAGTACTGGAAGGGTGCACCGCAGCCGCCACAGTCTTCCGGCACATCGACGCACAGCATGCCTGCATCGCCCAGAGTGTTCCAAAGCTCCCGTGGCACAATGCCGCTTTTTTCCCAAGCTTCGTAATGCGGGGCCACTTCGGTTTCCAGAGCCTTGATCACAGACTCCCGGAAAAGAGCCAGTTCTTCCTGATCGACAGGGTTAGTCATATCACTCACCTGTGGTTCCCGGTTCGCTTTTGGCGAACGCCATTACAAAAACCCGCTTTTGGCAGGTTGTTTCAATGTCACTTTGGCGCCATCCGCAGGGCACAATCAAGCCGGATGACTTCGCCATTCAGAATCGGGTTGCGCACCATCTGGTCCACCATCATCCCGAACTCTTCCGGTTTACCGAGGCGTTTCGGGAACGGCAACGTGGCTGCAAGGCTGTCCTGCACTTCCTCGGGCATACCCGCCAACATTGGTGTCATAAACAGGCCAGGAGCAATGGTATTCACCCGAATCCCTTCACGGGCCAGCTCACGGGCCGCCTGCAGGGTCAGGGAAACCACACCACCTTTGGATGCGCTGTAAGCCGCCTGGCCAATCTGGCCTTCGTAGGCAGCAACCGAAGCGGTATTGATGATGACACCGCGCTCGCCGTCATCGTTGGGTTCCCGTTGCGCCATGTCGGCTGCCGCCAGCCGCAGAATATTGAAGGTACCAATCAGGTTGACCTGGACCACCTTACTAAAACTCTCCAGTGGCATGACGCCTTCCCGGCCCAGAATCTTCGCCGCTGGCGCAATACCCGCGCAGTTCACGGCGACACCGCAGGGGCCATGAGCCTCTCGCGCAGCAGTGACAGCAGCCTCAGCACTGTCAGCCGAGGTCACATCGCAATGCAGGAAGATGCCGCCGAGCTCAGCCGCAACCTTCTCGCCCTGTTCCTTGTTCACATCAAGAATCGCAACCTTGCAGCCAGCCGCCGCCAGAGCACGGGCAGCGCCCTCACCCAGACCGGAGGCACCGCCTGTTACAATTGCCGGCACATTCTGGAATTCCATCGGGTACTCCTTATTAACAATGATCGAAGTCTGATCCGCGGGTATCCATTCGGACCACAAAAACACTTTACGTTTACGTAAACTTTAACTAACCTTGGTGAAAAAAGGAAATCCGTCATGAGCGAAAAACGAACTTTCAGCATCAGCGAGCTTTCCCAGGAGTTCGACGTAACCACACGAAGCATCCGCTTCTACGAAGACCAGGGGCTTCTGAACCCCACCCGGCGCGGGCAGACCCGCATCTTCAGCAACAAAGACCGGGTACGCCTGAAGCTAATCCTGCGCGGCAAGCGCATGGGTTTTTCCCTGGCCCAGACCAAGGAGCTGTTCGACCTTTGGGATGAAACCCTCACCGGCAACGAAAAGCAGCTGCTGAAAATGCTCGAAATCCTGGGCGACCGGCGTGCGCACCTTGAACAACAGAAAGACGACATCGCGCAGGCGGAGATGGAAATAGACACCGCAGAAACCCGATGCCGCGAAGCCCTGGAAGAACTTCAGAAAAAGAAAGAACAACAAAGCCTGGCCACCGACTAGGGCAACAACCGGCAGCGGGCCGCTTAACGACACACACTAGCAAGAACAAAAAAGGCAGCACACCATGAAATCCCAATACAGCGAACTCAACTTCGGCCTTGGCGAAACCCTCGACAGCCTGCGTGAACAGGTCAACCGCTTCGCCGCCGATGAAATCGCCCCCCGGGCCGAGGAAATCGACCGCACCAACGA
>JAJUKC010000118.1 GCA_029264995.1 Marinobacter sp.
AAAGCCCGGCAAATGGAAAGTCCAGCAAATGCTGGACATGTTCCCCAATCTGGCCCGCCGCGCGGATTCTCCGGCCGGTGTACTCTCCGGCGGGGAGAAGCAGATGCTGACCATGTGCCGGACCCTGATGGGCGACCCGGAACTGATGATGATCGATGAACCCACCGAAGGGCTGGCGCCGCTGATCGTCAAACAGATTGGCGAACTGATCAGTGATATCGCCAACGCCGGTGTGTCCATTCTGCTGGTGGAACAGAAACTCTCCATCGCCATGGACATTTCGCACCGGGTGCTGGTGATGGGCCATGGGCAGATTGTCTTCGAAGGCACGCCGGAAGAACTGCGCGCCGACGATGCAATCCGCAAGGAGTGGCTCGAAGTGTGAATTCCGGTGGCGGCCCTGGCCGCCGCCGCTACCCTTTACGCATTCCATTGAGCAATGAGCTGACCCGTCTTCTGGACGGGTTTTTTTATTTGTGCCCAAAATGAGGTCCAGCAGTGTTACTTTAAGTAACTCTGGATGACGATGGTACCGAAAATTGCGTGAAGAGGGGCATCGGTGGCATTGATCCGGCTCGCTCGGATGCTTCGCTGTTTCTTCTAATCTCCTGATTATAAAGCATTTTGGATCTCGGGGCCGTGCCGAAACGGTGTTCGTGTGGACAGTCATGTCCTGATAAATTTACTATCTCACTTGTGAGTGAATTAGTGTTTGTGTCACGGACTTACACCCGATTCGCTCTGTACGGGGCTGAACGGCCAGAGAGAGGATTGGGCCCACGCCGGGTGACTCGCTGGACTTCAGGCCACGCAAAATAACAACTTTGGAGTGCACCATGGTGAAACCCATTTTCAAGCTGTTCGCTTTTGCTCTGCTGCTGCTATCGGGCTTGGCGCGGGCCGCGGAAGCTGAACCCGTCCGCTTTGCCCTGATCGATCCGTTGACCGGGCCTATGTCGGTGGTCGGGCAGCCCGCATTGGCACAGTTGCAATTCACCGCCGAGCGCCTGAACAAGGAAGGCGGCATGAACGGCCATGACATTCAAATCGTCGGCTACGACAACAAAATCAATCCCCAGGAAAGCCTGGTGCAATTACAGAAAGCGATCGATGACGGCATTCGCTTCATCATTCAGGGTAATGGTTCCTCTGTGGGCTCCGCTCTGCTCAGCGCGGTCAACAAACACAATCAGCGCAATCCGGGCGACCGTGTTTTGTATCTGAACTACGCCGCCATTGAGCCGTCATTCACCAACGAGCGTTGTTCGTTCTGGCATTTCCGCTTCGACTCCCATGTGGACATGAAGATGAACATGCTGACCGACTGGATCGCCGGCAATCAGGACTTCAAGAAAGTATTCCTGATCAACCAGGATTACAGCTTCGGTCACACCGTGTCGGAGTCCGCCAGAAACATGCTCAAGAAAAAACGTCCAGACATTGAGGTGGTTGGCAATACCTTCCATCCGCTGGGTAAAGTGAAGGACTTTTCCCCCTACATCTCCAAAATCAAGTCTTCCGGTGCTGACGTGGTCATTACCGGAAACTGGGGTCAGGACATTAATCTGCTGATCAAATCCGCTGCTGAATATGGTGTGGACGTGCCGTTCTTGACCTATTACGGCAGCACCCCCGGCACCATTACTCAGGTTGGTGACAAAGGTGTTGACAGGGTTTATCTGATCGCCGAATACCACGGTGATTTCACCGATCCGGAGATCGCGGAGCGCCAAGTCAATCTCTACAAGGAGAAAGGCTGGGATTATTACCCTCGGGTGGCGGCGATGCTGGAAATGATGAAGAAGGCCGGCGATCAAGCGGGCAGTATTGACCCGCTTGCGGTGGCCAAAGCCCTGGAAGGCCTGGAGTATGACGCCGCTGCCGGTCATTTGACCATGCGGGCCGAGGATCACCAGTTACAGATGCCGTTATACCTGTCCGTGCTCAAGGACAATATGAAGTACGGTGCTGAAGGCACTAACTACAACTTCCATCAAGTGGCGCGCTTTGACGCCGATCAGGCGGCTTTGCCCACCACTTGCCGCATGCGTCGTCCTGGCTGATACCACCCTTTCCGTTTTGATTGGTTTAACGCGTTACTCTTTATCGAGTTATAGGAGCGGCGGCGCCGCCGCTCCGGGAGTCGTTTGATGCTCGAAGTCATTGTCTTTTCGACACTCAATGGCGTGTTGTACGGCCTGTTGTTATTCATGTTGTCCAGCGGTTTGACGCTGATTTTCTCGATGATGGGAGTGCTCAACTTCGCCCACGCCAGCTTTTACATGCTGGGTGCCTACTTCGCTTATGCGCTGGGGCTGCACGTTGGCTTCTGGCCTGCGTTATTACTGTCGCCTGTTCTGGTTGCCGCGCTTGGCGCGATGGTGGAGCGGTTTGGTTTGCGCCGTGTTCATGAGCATGGCCATGTGGCAGAGCTGTTGTTCACCTTTGGGCTGGCTTATGTGATTGATGAATTGGTGCACCTGATCTGGGGCTCCATTCCTGTGTCTTATTCCGCCCCTGAATATATGCGTGCGCCACTGTTCAGTTTGTTTGGAACGGATTATTCCATTTACCGGGGCGTGATCATCGTCATTGCGGTACTGATGTTTGTAATGCTTTGGTACCTGTTGAAGAAGACCCGGGTCGGTATGCTGGTTAGGGCGGCTTTGACCCACGGCAGTATGGTTGGACATCTGGGCCATAATGTGCCGCGCTTGTTCATGGGCGTATTCGCGTTTGGTTGCGCTCTGGCCGCCTTGGCCGGAGTGATAGGCGGTCCCTTGCTTAGCACCGAACCAGGTATGGCCCAGGCATTGGGACCGGTTGTATTCGTGGTTGTCGTGGTGGGTGGCATGGGCTCGCTGATCGGTGCCTTTTATGCCTCCCTTTTGATTGGATTGATACAAACGTTTTTCGTTGCTTTGGATGTATCCATCGGAGACATTCTTAACAGTCTGGGCTGGGCCGTGGATCCTTACGGTGAAGTCACCGGCATTACTTTGGCGGCAATTGCGCCGATGACGCCTTTCATTCTTTTGGTGTTGATCCTGATTTTCCGGCCCCGTGGCCTGATGGGGGAACTGGAACCATGAGCAAACGTTTTTCTTCGTGGCGCCTGGGAATGCCCTGGGTCGCTGTCCTGATGGTGCTTCTGTTGATCCCCGTCGTGGTGGCCAGCAATGGGACCTTCAGCATTATCAATGTGATCGCCATTCATATCGTCTTCGCACTGTCCTACAACATGTTGTTGGGCCAGGGAGGTATGTTGTCATTCGGTCACGCCGTGTTCTTTGGGCTGGGTGCGTACGCCGCCATACATGTCATGAATTTGATCGGCGATGCAAGTTACGAAGGGCATGGCCTCTGGGCGCATTTTCCGGTTTTCTTGCTGCCGCTGATTGGATTCTTCGCGGGTGCCCTGGCCGCGACGGTGGTGGGCTGGCCGTTCAGCCGCCGGGCCGGGACCGCCTTTGCCATGATCACTCTGGGATTGGGAGAACTGGTGGCGGCTGGCTCGCAGATGTTCCCCTCCGTATTTGGCGGCGAAGCCGGCGTATTCAGTAACCGTATGGTTGGGCCGATCTGGTTTGGTCTGGAGTTGGCGCAACCCGCTCAGGTTTATGGGTTCATGGCGTTCTGGACTTTCGTCGCGGCACTGGCCATGTGGGCATTCACTCGCACGCCTCTGGGGCGTATGTCCAACGCCGTGCGGGATAACCCGGATCGGTTGCAATTCATTGGCTATCAGCAACGCAATATTCGTTTTCTGGTGTTCATTGCCGCCGGTGGTTTTGGTGGCCTGGCAGGGGGGATGGCCGCGGTCAATTACGAGATCGTGACGCCGGAGTCGTTAGGTCTGCTGACGTCCGGCCTGGCACTGCTCATGGCGGCGGTGGGTGGTTTGGGTGTGTTCTACGGCCCCGTCGTCGGCGCGGTGCTGGTGACGTTGATGAACTCGCTGCTCAGTGATTATACCGATGCCTCGGTTTTATATGTGGGGGTGGTATTTTTGTTAGTCGTAATGTTCGCGCCGTCCGGAGTTGCCGGCGGCTTCGAACAGGTTCGCCTGGCTTGGCGGAGAGGCGATCTCGGCGTGCGTCTGCCGGGCTGGCTGAGCAGTGCACTGGCTGTGGTGTTGTATTCCTCGGGGCTGGTGGCCACCGTTGAACTGATTTATCAGATCAGCCATGGCAAGGATAAGCTGGCCCGATCCCTGGGATTCGAGGCCGATCCGGCGTCCCCTTTGGTTTGGTTGGTGATTGCCGCCCTTCTGGCAGCGGGGTATGGCGTATCTAAAGCCGGCAAACGTTATCGGGAGGTGAACGCATGAGCGCCTTGACCATCAAGGGGCTGAAGAAGCAGTTCGGCCCCGCGGAAGTCATCTGTGGCGTGGACCTGGTAGTGGAAAAGAACGAGGTGCACGCTGTGATCGGCCCCAACGGGGCCGGCAAATCCACGTTCTTCAATCTGCTTTCCGGCGCTTTTCCTCCGACCAGCGGGGAAATCCAGCTGTACGGTGAACGCATTGACGGCCTGTCGCCGGAGAAGATCCAGCAACGGGGG
>JAJUKC010000112.1 GCA_029264995.1 Marinobacter sp.
GACTTTTCCGCCGCCGGTTTTTCTGAGGAACTGGTCCGCCAGCAGGCCGACGATGTAGTAGCCTTCGATGAAGCGGCCGGTTTCGTCGAAGAAGAAGCAGCGGTCGTAGTCGCCGTCCCAGGCGATACCCATGGCGGCGCCATTCTGGAGTACGGCATCGGCGGTGGCGGAGCGGTTTTCCGGCAGGATGGGGTTGGGTACGCCAGTGGGGAAGTGTCCGTCCGGCTGGTGGTGAACTTTGATGAACTCGAACGGCAGGTGCTGCTCGAGTTCGTCAATCACCAGGCCGGCGCCACCGTTGCCGGCATTACAGACGATAGTCATGGGCTTCAGTGAGCCTGCATCAATGTAGCCCAGCAGATGGTCAACGTACGCGCTCATTACTTCCAGGGTTTCGTATTTGCCCTGCTCTGCGGCGTCAAAGAAGGGCTCACGCACCCGGTCCCGGATGTCGTTCAGGCCGTTGTCAGAGCTGATGGGCCGGGACTCGGGGCCGACCATTTTCATGCCGTTGTGGTCTTTGGGATTGTGGCTGGCGGTGACCATGATGCCGCCGTCCATGCCGTAGTGGCTGGTAGCGAAGTACACCTGTTCGGTGCCACACAGGCCGATGTCGAACACATCGGCACCGGCGGCCATCAGGCCGGAGCTGAGCGCCTCGGCGATTTCCGGGCTGGACAGGCGGATGTCGTAACCGACGATGACTTTTCTGGCGCCGGTGATTTCAACGTAGGCACGGCCGATTTTCTCAGCCAGGATTGGGTTTAGCTGGTCAGGTACTCGGCCACGCAGGTCGTAGGCTTTGAAGCAGGACAGGTCCATTTCAGTCTCCGGAGTGGTTTATTAACCGCGTTGGGCCAGCATATCTGGCCAATCTAGACGGCCATTCTACCTGTTTCGAGAGACAATCGGTGAAGCACCCGGAGAAAACGCTGAGGGAAGCGGAGCGTGTAGGGCGTCACCGGCCCGGGCAGCGAGCCGGTGACTGAAAGCCGGGGAGTTTACTCGGCAGCGGCGGACTGCAGCTGGATGTAGTTCTGGATACCCATCTGGGAGATCATCTCCAGCTGGGTTTCGAGCCAGTCAATGTGCTCTTCCTCGCTGTCGAGGATGCTCCGGAACAATTCACGGCTGGCAAAGTCCTGAACCTGCTCGCAGTAGATGATGGCTTCTTTCAGGTCTGTGTGTGCGGTGTGCTCAAGTTTGAGGTCGCACTCGATCATTTCCTGAACATTCTCGCCAATCAGCAATTTGTTCAGATCCTGCAGATTGGGCAGGCCCTCAAGGAAGAGAATTCGCTCGATCAGCTGATCGGCGTGTTTCATTTCATCGATGGATTCTTCGTATTCTTTCGCCGCGAGCTTGGTGATACCCCAGTCTTTGTACATTCTCGAATGCAGGAAGTACTGGTTAATGGCCGTCAGCTCGTTGGCGAGGACCTTGTTCAGATGCTGGATGACTTTTTTGTCGCCTTTCATAACCGGATTCCTTGTATCGCGAAAGCGTTAATTCACAAGGATAGTCGGTTTAACGGCAATAAAAAATCACGGATGTGAAAGAGGTGCAATTGCAATATGTGGACAGGCCCGCCCGGTCAGGCCGGTTGAGCCAGCATGTTGGCGACCGCCATATAATCCGGTGACCGGGACTCTTTCAGAATTTCCCGGGCAGTGCAGGCGCACCGACCACACTGGCGACCGACACCCAACTCCTTACCCAGCTGGCGCATGGAGCTGACGCCATTGTCGGCGGCTTCGCGGATTTCTCTGTCTGTTACCCCGTAACACAGGCAAACGTACATAGGGCGCTCTCACTAACAGCACTAAATTTAGTGATAATTATTGTTATTAACAAACAGGATTGCAACCCTTTTGCAGTCAGTTTTTGTAGCAAAAAGTGACTACTCGCATTCTCGCGTTAAGTTTCGCGCCCCGGATGCGGTCACCACCACATTATCTTCAATCCGGATTCCACCGCAGCTCTTCAGTTCATTAATCAGCTCCCGGTTCAGATACTGGGCTTCGGGCCCGTTCAGCAAAGGGTCCAGCAGCGACGAAATGAAATAGAGCCCCGGTTCGATGGTGACCACCATGCCGTCTTCCAGGGTGCGGGTCAGGCGCAGGAACGGCGCATCTTCCGGGGGTGGTGTCGGTTTGCCGGCGACATCGTGCACCTGAATGCCCAGAAAATGCCCGATACCATGGGGAAAAAACGCCCGGGTAATGCCCTGCTCCACCATGGCTTCATCCGTCAAACCGGACACCAGCCCCGAGGCTAACAGCAGGGCCGCAATGCCTTGGTGGGCCTTGCGGTGAATGTCCAGGTAATCGACGCCGGGAGACACCATCTCGCAGAGCCGCAATTGCAGTGTCTCCAGCCCGTGAACCAGCGCGGTGAATCTCGGTTCATCCGGCCCGGCGGTGGTGCGGGTTATATCCGAACAGTAGCCACGGTAGCGCACCCCGGCATCAATCAGCAGACTGCGGGGCCGGCGGGGAGGCTTCAGGTCGTAGTACTGGTAGTGCAGTGTGCCTGCATGTTCGTTCAATCCGATGATGCTGTGATAAGGCGCCTCCACTTCCCGCTGGCCGGTGGCCTGCTGGTAGGCGAGACTGATACCGAATTCGCTGTCGCCGGCCAGAAACGCCTCTCTGGCCGCCCTGTGACCAGCCAGGGCGATCCGGTTAGCGTGTGCCAGGCATTCAATTTCGTACGGAGTTTTGCTCACGCGGGCTTCTTCCACGGCGGCCACCAGCGCCGCCGGGTTATGCTCTCCCGGCACGCCGTCCAGCACCAGCGGATCACCGATGACCGCCAGCCGACCCGGGCTATCGAGCTCCGGGGCACCAGACTGCTGCCGGCTGCGAACGTCTACAATCTCTAGCCAGGGTTCTTCAGCCATCACCGGGTTGGCGTGCCAGAAGTCCACCGGCTGGTATAGCCAGAGCACCGGTTTCTGGCCAGGCCGAACCAACAGCCAGCTGTGCTCCTGGCCAGCCAGCCCGGTCCAGTGCAAAAACGGGCCGAAGCCCTGGAATACATAGGCCTGATCATCCCGATACCGGTAAGGCGCCGCACCCGAGGCAATCAGCAGGCTATCGTAACCGTGATCAGCCATGGCCCGTTCGTACCGGTTCTGCAGCTCACGGATGTGGGCAGGCTGCAGGTCGAGGATGTCTTGATTTGGCATATCAGGTTTCCAGTTGTTTCCAGAGATTCAGTATGTCGTCTGAACGGGCGTTGCTCAGGCGGATCAAACGTATTTCCAGCGGTACGTCCCAGCGCTCATCACCAGCCCGTACCAGGCGCCCGAACTGTTCGCTTTTTTCTGTCATCCGCTTGGGCAACCAGCCCATGCCGAAGCCCTGTTTCACCAGGGCCTTGATGCTCGCGGACTGGGTATTCTCGTTCAGTGGTAAAAGATTCGCCGGCAGCTTGACCCGCTGAAGGTGACCCTCGATCGCCAACTGCAAAAAACCACGGCTGTGGTAGGCAATCAGGGGCACCGGCTGCTCATCGGTACCTGGCAACCGATAGCGGGGCTCGCCTCGCTCATTGGCGATACTGACGGGCACCAGCGCTTCTTTGCCAATGGTCTGCCAGTGAAACTTGTCACTGGCCAGGCGATCTCCCCAGGGCAAATCCGGGTGCCAGTAACACAACACCAGATCGCATTCGCCGCTTTCCAGGGCATCCAGAAACTGCTCCCCCACCCAATTGGTGGCGGTCAGGTTCAGTTGCAGGCGCTCGGCAATACCCATTTCCATCGCCCAGCCCTGATAGAAATGCGAAAACAGGCCCTGGGTAGAACCAACGCTGATGCGGGCAGACGCTTCCGCATCCAGAGCGGCGATCCGGTCCCGGGTGTCACGCACATCCCGGGTGATGCGTTCGCACAGATCCTGGAATACTTCTCCGGCCGGGGTCAGGGACAATGGCAGAGTCTGGCGATTGATCAGGGTGGTGCCCATGGATTCCTCCAGCAGCTTGATGCGCCGGCTGAACGTAGGCTGGCTCACGTGCTGCTGTTCGGCAGCCCGTGAGAAGTGGCGCGTGCGGGCAAGCGCCAGAAAGTCTTCCAGCCAGCGTATTTCCATGGGAATCCCTGAGGTTTGGCTATAATCACAACCGGTTCGGTGCTGCAGGCATGATAGCCTATACCCGCCCGGCCGTTACAAACGCCCTTCCTCAACGGCGTGACAGGCCACCTGCCCCCCACCATCGGTAGCAATCAGCTGCGGCACCTCCTGCCGGCAACGTTCATTGGCATAGGGGCAGCGACCGTGGAACACGCACCCCGAGGGCAGGTTAACCGGCGTGGGCACCTCGCCCTGAAGGCGAATGTGATTGGGCCGGTCATCCTCGAGTTTCGGGATAGCCGACAGCAACGCCTGGGTATAGGGATGCCGGGGCGTGGCGAACAGGGTTTTGGTGTCTGCCAGCTCACACACCCGGCCCAGGTACATGACGGCCACCCGGGTACCGAAGTGTTCTACCACCGCGAGATCGTGGGTAATGAACAGGTAGGTCAGACCGCGGCTTTCCTGGGCATCCATCAACAGATTCAGCACCTGGGCCTGGATAGACACATCCAGGGCCGAGATGGGCTCATCGGCAACGATAAATTCAGGGTCCACCGCCAGGGCGCGGGCAATGGCAATCCGCTGGCGCTGACCACCGGAAAACTCGTGGCCAAAGCGACTGCCCCAGTCCGGGTCGATACCCACCGAATGCATGACTTCGTGAATCTTGTCCCGTACCTGAACCGGTGACCAGTCCGGATGGTGGAACCGGATCGGCTCTTCCAGGGTCTGCTGAATCGTCATTCGCGGGTTCAGGGAGGCATAGGGATTCTGGAAGATCATCTGCATCTTGCGGCGGTAGGGCAGCGCAGCCTTACCTTCCAGATTATCAATCCGCTGGCCGCCATAGTGGATCTCTCCGGCGCTCGGCGAGAGCAACCCCATCACGGTGCGGGCGACGGTGGATTTGCCACAACCGGACTCGCCGACCACACACAGGGCTTCGCCCTTCTGTACCTCCAGGTCCACGCCGTTGATGGCATGCACCGCTTCCTGCTTGCGGCGTAAACGCCCGCCTTCAAACCGGAGTTGTTCAAGGAAGCTGCCAGAGAGGTCAAAACGTTTTTCCAGACCGCGGATACTTACCAGAGGGGAGGTCATGATTCGGCCTCCTGCATGCGTTTCTCCTGCTCAATCAGGTTGGCAACTTCGTAACAGGCGACATCAACGTTGCCGGAACGCACATATTCCGGCATGGCGCGCTTGCACTGGTCGGTGGCGAAGTTGCAGCGGGGATGGAACGGGCAACCCGAAGGCACATTCTTCAGGGATGGCATGGAGCCGGGTATCTGGAACAGCCGCGCTCCCGGTTCACCCATCTGGGGCAGCGCGTTGATCAGCCCCTGGGTGTAGGGATGCTGGGCATCGTTGATGATTTCCCGGGTCGGGCCCTGTTCGATGATCCGGCCGGAGTACATGACCAGCATGCGCTGGGTCACCTGCGAGACCACACCGAGATCGTGGGTGATCAGC
>JAJUKC010000099.1 GCA_029264995.1 Marinobacter sp.
AATCAGTTTCAAGCGGCTGTAGCTCAGCTGGATAGAGTACCTGGCTACGAACCAGGCGGTCGGAGGTTCGAATCCTCCCAGCCGCGCCATATTAAAGTCAAAGCGCCTCAGTTTGTGTACCCCACAGGCTGAGGCGTTTTGCGTTGTATAGCTGGGAGGATTTGAACCGATAGAGGTTCGACCGAAACCCTCGAAGTGGGTTGAGGAACGCCGGAGCAGCGCGACGGCGGCCCCGAAGGGGAAGGGCCGAAGGCCCGCCTAATCCTCCCAGCCGCGCCATATTAAAGTCAAAGCGCCTCAGTTTGCATACTATGCGGGCTGGGGCGTTTTGCTATAAAAAATAAAAACCCCGCCGTGTGCGGGGTTTTTTATTGTCTCTACCACATCAAATCGTCGGGGATTTCATACCCTGCATACGGGTCGTCTTCGCCTGCGTCATCCTGTTTACGATCATGCATTGAGATGATGGCGCTCTGATCGCGCTCCATAATCTTGCGGGCCACCCTGTCCGGGACAATTTCATAGTTGTCACCCAGTGCCACGATGGCCAGTCGGCCGCGAGAGAGCTGGTCCACCATCTGGTCGTCGACCAGAATCTTCTTGATCTTCTTGCCGTCGACAAACTGGTAGGAGGTTTCGCCGCGGCTCCGGTCCAGGCGATTGGTTTCAATCAGCTGGCGAATCTGCGCCTGAATTGCCTTTTTCTCAGCCTCTTTCTTGCGCTCAAGGTTGAGCTGCCGATCCCGCTCGGCCTTTTCCTGGCGGGCCTTGCGGGCGCGCTCTTCGGCTTCGTTTACGACCGTGGCGCCTTTGGGCTGTTGCTTTCTCTGTTTTCGTTTTTCATTTCGTACTTCCCGGGCTTTCTTTTCGTCGGCCAGCCCGGCCTTTAATAACTGTTCCTGCAGTGAGGCCATCAGTGACTCCGTGAATTCGTGATAAACTTGTGAAATCAAGCGTTAAGTATACGCCGTCAGCATTCTCTCAATAACCCATCACAACCCACCCCACGGATTTTTCTATGTCATCTTTTAAAGCGCTTGGGCTTTCCGCGGCCATGCAGGCCAACCTTGATCAATTGGGTTACCAGCAACCCACGCCGGTTCAGGCAGAGGCAGTTCCGCTTGCGTTGGCGGGCAAGGACGTGATTGCCATGGCGCAAACCGGCAGCGGCAAGACAGCGGCGTTCGGGATACCGATTATCGAGGCCATCAATCCGCGACGCTTCCATGTTCAGAGTCTTGTTCTTTGTCCTACCCGGGAACTGGCGGATCAGGTGGCCAAAGCGTTGCGAGAGTTGGCGCGGGCCAAAGATAACGTGAAGGTGCTGACGTTGTGTGGCGGTGTGCCTATCGGCCCCCAGATCGGGTCGCTCAGTCATGGCGCTCATATCGTCGTGGGCACGCCTGGCCGGGTAGATGACCACCTGCGCAAAGGTACGCTTTCACTGGATGGCTTGAAGGTGCTGGTGCTGGATGAGGCGGACCGCATGCTGGATATGGGGTTTGAGGAGGTGGTCACCAGTATCGTTTCCCAATCTCCTGGCGGCAGGCAGACGCTGCTGTTCTCCGCCACCTGGCCGCCGGCCATCAGAAAACTGAGCGAGCAATTCCAGAGAAAGCCGGAAGATGTGCGGGTGGAATCAAAAGCGGCCACCATCACCATTGAAGAATTCTTTTACGAAATCCAGCCGGACCAGCGGGCGCCGGCAGTGGCTGCGCTTCTTTCCCGCTTTCAACCGGTGTCGTCCCTGGTGTTCTGTACCACCAAGCGGGACTGCGATGAGTTGGCGAATGAGTTGGGCCGTCTTGGGTTTTCGGCATTGTCGCTGCACGGCGATCTGGACCAGCGCGAACGGGACAGTGCTCTGGTGCGGTTTGCCAACCAGAGTTGTACGGTTCTGGTGGCTACCGATGTGGCGGCAAGGGGGCTCGACATCAAAGGGCTGCCGCTGGTCATCAATGCCGAGCCGGCGCGTGATCCCGAGGTGCATACCCATCGGGTGGGCCGTACCGGCCGGGCAGGGGAGCAGGGGCATGCGGTTACCCTTTGCACCCCGCCCCAGGGGCACAAGATTACGCGTCTGGAAGTGGAGCGGGGCGAGCCGGTGTTGTGGGGCGATACCGAAGTGTTGCTGGCCGAAGCATTGCGCCCGGTTGCGCCGGCCATGAAAACGCTGTGCCTGGCTGGCGGCCGTAAAGACAAGGTGCGCCCGGGGGATGTGATGGGCGCCCTGACCGGTGATGCTGGTGTTCCTGGTTCCGCAGTTGGCAAGATCGATCTCTTTGATTTTCAGTGCTTCGTGGCCGTTGAGGCAAAGTGGGCCGCTCAGGCGCTGGCGAGAATCGAAAAGAGCAAGGTAAAGGGGAGAAAAATCCGGGTTAGATATGCATGAATTGGCCCCGTCACAGGTGCTGTGATGGCTGTCATTTCGGGCCGGGACGCTCGGAAAGTCCCTATAGAAATGTGTCCTTCAGGTTGCTCCTGATCATTGAAAACGGTAAATTACGCAGGATTTTGCCTCCCGAATTGTTCTGTCAGGCCATTAGACTTTGGTTTTAGTGGTGGTTTGTCGGGCGGTACGGGGAAATCAACAAACCAATACAGGTAGCTGTTCGATATGAATGAGCTGATGTCACAAGCCGTAGACTTGATGATTGCCGGCATGGGCTTCGTGTTCGTGTTCCTGATTATTCTGGTATTCGCGACCGGCCTGATGTCCAAAATCATCCTGCGGTTTGCGCCGCCAGAGCCGGCAACCCCGGCCAGAACGCCACGTGCCAAGCCGAAGGCGCCCACGTCGGTTGACCCTGACACCGCCGAGGCCATCAAGAAGGCGATTGCACAATACCGGTCACGCCACAAGAAGTGATCCCGGTACACGATTAGAACCTTTTAACAGAAGGCTGACACGATGACTGACACGAAAAAACCGCTGGGGATTACGGACGTAATTCTGCGTGACGCCCACCAATCCCTGCTCGCCACCCGCATGCGTCTGGACGACATGCTGCCAATCGCCGAGAAACTCGACAAAGTGGGTTTCTGGTCGCTGGAATCCTGGGGTGGGGCTACCTTTGATGCCTGTATCCGTTACCTGGGCGAAGACCCTTGGGAGCGCATCCGCGAACTTAAAAAAGCCATGCCCAATACTCGCCAGCAGATGCTTCTGCGCGGCCAGAACCTGTTGGGCTATCGTCACTATGCGGATGATGTGGTTGACCGTTTCTGTGAGCGTGCTGCCGAGAACGGCGTAGACGTGTTCCGTATTTTTGATGCCATGAACGATCCCCGCAACATGGATCGCGCGATCAAGGCCGTTCGCAAGACCGGCAAGCATGCCCAGGGTACGATTGCTTACACCACCAGCCCTGTGCACACCATCGATATGTGGGTAGATCTGGCGAAAGAAGTCGCCGACATGGGCGCAGATTCCATCGCGATCAAGGACATGGCCGGTATCCTCAAGCCGTATGTGGCCTATGATCTGGTCAGTCGCCTGAAGAAAGAGCTGGATATCCCCATCCACATGCAGTGCCACGCCACCACCGGCATGTCGACCGCCACCGCCATCAAGGCTGCGGAAGCCGGTATCGATAACGTGGATACTGCCATTTCCTCCATGAGCATGACCTACGGCCATTCGCCCACCGAGGCGGTTGTTGCCATCCTGGAAGGTACCGATCGTGACACCGGTCTCGATCTGAACCTGCTGGAAGAAATCGCGGCCTATTTCCGCCAGGTGCGCAAGAAGTACGCGAAGTTCGAGGGTAGCCTGCGTGGCACTGATTCCCGCATTCTGATCGCTCAGGTACCGGGCGGTATGCTGACTAACATGGAAAACCAGCTGCGTGAGCAGAACGCGAGCGACAAGTTTGATCAGGTGCTGGAAGAAATTCCCAAAGTTCGCGAAGACCTGGGCTTCATCCCGCTGGTGACCCCGACCTCCCAGATTGTCGGTACCCAGGCGGTACTGAACGTTCTGACTGGCGAGCGTTACAAGTCTATCTCCAAGGAAACCTCCGCCATTCTGAAGGGTGAGTACGGCGCAGCTCCAGCCCCCATGAACAAAGAGCTGCAGGAGCGTGTTCTGGATGGCAAGGAAGTGATGACCTGTCGTCCTGCAGATGTGCTTGAACCGGAAATGGACAAGCTGACCGACGAGCTCAAGAAGCTGGCGGACGAGAAGGGCATCAAGCTGGCCGACAACCTTGAAGACGACGTGCTGACGTACGCGCTGTTCCCGCAGATCGGCCTGAAGTTCCTGGAGAACCGCAATAACCCGGATGCGTTCGAGCCGGTACCGACCGCAGAAGACGCCGCACCGGCCAAGAAAGCTGCAGGCCCGGAGACTTACACCGTGGAAGTTAACGGCAAGAAGTTTGTGGTGGCGGTTTCCGAAGGTGGTGAGATTACCCAGATCCAGGGTGACGGTGGCGCCGCGTCTGCTCCGGCTGCTTCCTCCGCACCCGCTCCGGCGGCGGGCGAAGGCGAGCCTCTGGTGGCACCGCTGGGTGGTAACATCTTCAAGGTTCTGGTTTCTCCGGGTGACACCGTTGAGGAAGGTGACGTGCTGATTATCCTCGAAGCCATGAAGATGGAAACCGAGGTTCGCGCACCGAAAGCCGGTACTATCGGCGAAGTCTTCATCAAGGTCGGTGATGCCGTCTCCCCTGATGATGAAATGCTGACAATCGCATAAGGGCCAGCATTCCATGGATAAATTAATGACACTGTGGACAGGTAGTGGCCTGTTCAACATCGAGCTCGGCCAGGTGATCATGATCGCCATTGGCCTGTTGCTTCTCTATCTTGCGATCAACAAGAAGTTTGAGCCGTTGCTGCTGGTGCCCATCGGGTTTGGTGGCATTCTGGCGAATATTCCGGAGGCTGGGCTTGCCCTGACTGCGGCGGAAAACGCTATCCACTTTGCTTTGCAGGGTGGCAACTCCAAGGTTCTGGCCGCACTGGCTGCGCCGCTGGATGTGGCCTACCAGGTCGGACAGGCGATTACGCCTGAGCTGAAAGAAGCCTTCAAAGTAGCGGTGAAAGAAGCCAGTTACTCCGAAATGGCGATGGCCAACTCCATTGCGCAGGATTACGGCTACGGCAACGGCATGCTGTATAACTTCTACTCTGTGGTTATTGGTAGCACCATCGGGCCTCTGCTGATCTTCATGGGTGTTGGTGCCATGACCGATTTTGGTCCACTGTTGGCGAACCCGAAGACCCTGCTGCTGGGTGCGGCCGCACAGTTCGGTATTTTCGGTACTGTACTGGGTGCCGCGCTGCTGGACTGGACTGGCGTACTGGAGTTCAACATCCTTGAAGCCGCCGCTATCGGCATCATTGGTGGCGCCGACGGCCCCACCTCCATCTACGTATCCAGCGTACTGGCTCCGCATCTTCTGGGTGCGATTGCCGTCTCTGCCTATGCGTACATGGCGTTGGTGCCGATGATCCAGCCGCCGATCATGAAGGCGCTGACCAGCGAGAAAGAGCGTGCGATCAAGATGTCGCAGCTGCGCCCGGTGAGCAAGAAAGAGAAGATCGTCTTCCCTCTGGTTGTTCTGATTGCCGTGGTTCTGTTCCTGCCTGATGCGGCTCCGCTGCTGGGTATGTTCTGCTTCGGTAACCTGATGCGTGAGTGTGGCGTGGTAGAGCGTCTGAGCGATACAGCACAGAACGCGCTGATCAACATCGTAACCATTTTCCTGGGTCTGTCTGTTGGCTCCAAGCTGATGGCCGACAAGTTCCTGGATGGCCAGACGCTGGGTATTCTGGGCCTGGGTATTGTGGCTTTCGGTGTGGGCACCGCTTCCGGTGTACTGATGGCGAAACTGATGAACAAGTTCACCAAGGAAGCGATCAACCCGTTGATTGGCTCCGCAGGTGTATCCGCGGTGCCGATGGCGGCGCGGGTCTCCAACAAGGTGGGCCTGGAAGCCAACCCGCAGAACTTCCTGCTGATGCACGCAATGGGTCCGAACGTGGCCGGTGTTATCGGTTCCGCGGTTGCAGCGGGGGTAATGATCAAGCTGCTTGGCTGATTGTTGTTCACTGCTGTATTGAGAGAACCCTGCTTCGGCGGGGTTTTCTTTTTTGGTAGCCTGCTTATGGAGGGAGGCACCAGTGCGGGGAGGCTTTCCAAAAACCGCTACGAGCACATATATGTAGACCTCTTGTTGCGCAAGCCTCCCAAGCTCTCGGTGGTGTAAAAAGTTAACTGGGTAAAACTGCGCACGTATATCCGACCTTTATGATGAGTCACTTCGGTGACTCTGGCCTCAATGAAAACCGCGCCCTTGCCGCTTATCGTCCTTACGGAGTTGGTGCTCCGTGTGCCTGCCAGCATTCACAAGGGCCGGTTTAACCCTGTTAACTCATTGCTCACCGCATTTGCGTGGGGTGCCTTTGCTCCTTGGGTACTGCTTTACGCCGCCCGGTACTCCGTTTGGTGGTAGAGCATTGCCCATAGAATTCTTGCCAACTTGTTGGCCACGGCAATCACCGCTTTGTGTTTGCCTCTGCGCTCAATCACCCCTGCCGCCCAGCGTGATAGCCGGTCGGTGGCTTTATCCGTGTATCGGATGACCGACCAGGCACCCTGAACCAATAATCGGCGCAGATAGTTATTCCCTCGACGGGTGATGCATCCGAGCTTTTGCTTGCCGCCACTGGAGTGTTCGTTCGGAACCAGTCCCAGATTGGCTGCAAAGTGTCGCCCGCTCTTAAATGCCTTACCGTCACCGGCATAGGCCACCACCGCGGTTGCCGTTTTCTCCGCAACCCCTTTCACGCCCATCAGGCGCCGTGCCGGCTCCAGCTGTTTGGCTGCTTGCTTCAGTTTCGCCTCATGCATCTGTATCTGGCGATTGGCCTCTCTCCACTCTTCCAACAGACTCTGTAAGGCCTCTCTGGCAGCACAGGTCAGTGGGTTCTCCGCGTCCTCCAGCAACTTCTCAATCAGCCTATTCCTGCGCACTTGATGATTGAACGCCGGGTTGCCGCTTCGGTTCACACCACAAACCTGAAAGACAGTTTTTGCCAAGTCGATTCCGATTAGGGTAACGTTCATCTGAACACCTCTTGT
>JAJUKC010000128.1 GCA_029264995.1 Marinobacter sp.
CCAAAGCGTTGATTGACGTCTCTGCCGGTGCGGGCCATCAGTTTGAGTGCGTTCTTGTCCGGGAGATAGGCGAAGCGTTCCACGGCCTCGATGGAAAAGTCACGCTCCGCCGCCAAGGTTTCCAATCTTTGCCGCGCGATCCGGAAGCCCTGCTCCCAGCCGATTTGCGGATGGCGGGAGGGGAGCTCCCGTACCGGGACGTGAATGAGAGGGTCTTCCTGGAAAGCCAGGAACGTCTCGGTGGTGGGGCGATAGATCTCCGCATGGAGGTTCATGGCCACGCTGCTCCAGGCGAACACCAGCAGCAGAGCCCAGGGCCACAGGCCGCCGGCGCGATGGAGATCGAAGTGGCGTTTGTGGGGGGTAGCGTGCCAGCGAACTTTCCAAGCCGGAATCCAGCGCTTCCAGAAACGGCGAGGGCGTGGTGGGCCGTTACGGCTTTGCCGAGGCGGGAAGGTGAGCCAGGCACCAATGAAGCAATCCAGGATCCACAGCAGACTGACAATGCCGAACGCCCAGGTGCCGAGGGTTCCCAGCGCCAGTGAGTGATGCAGGCGGTGGACGAAGGGCATGAGATTGGTGACGCCCTGGGTAATGTCACCCCACAGGCGGCCTCCCAGTATGTTGCCGCTGTACGGGTCGACGAACACTTCATCAATGGGGAGAGCCACGGTGCCGGGTTCGGGGGCGATAAAAAAGCGTACCGGACTGTGGGCATCCGGTGACGTCAGCATCATCCAGTTTACCGCGGCGGTGGGAAAGGCCTCGTCGACCTTCTCCCTCAGCACGAAAGGCGAGAGCGGCTCACTATGCGTCGCCGGAGGCTCGACCCGCAGCCACTGAGGGTTGATCAGGGCATCCAGTTCGTAATACCACACCAGCAGAGCGCCGGTCAGGCCAGCGATGATCAGGAAACCCGACATCACCAGCCCGATATAGCGGTGCAGGACAACGAACCGCCGACGGACCGTCATCTAAAAGAGATACTTCACGCGAGCCAGCCAGGTACGGCCTTCCTCGCGGATCACGCCGTCGAAGGAACCGGGAGAAAAGATCTCCTCGTCGAGGGCGTTGTTCACCAGCAGGTCCAGTTGCAGGGCGTCGGTGACGGCGTAGTAGGCGCCCAGGTCCACGCGGGTGTAGGCGGGCAGGGTGACGCTGTTGTCCGCGTTGGCGGGGCGTTCGTCCACGTAGGCGACAGTGCCGCCCAGGCTCAGGCCGGTGACGGCGTTGAGGTAGTAGCGGCTTTGCAGGGCGGCGGTGTGCAGGGGCACGTTGACGAAGCGGTTGCCTTCCAGGGTGGCGTCGTCGGTGCGCAGCACTTCGGTGTCGGTGTAGCCGTAGCCGGCGCTCAGGTAGAGGTTGCTGGTGGCGTAGCCGTCCACGGTGAGCTCGGCGCCCTGGGAGCGGGCGCGACCCTGGGCCACCAGGAAGCCGGCGTTGAGCGGGTCGCTGATGGGCATGTTGTCTTTTTCAATGATGAAGCCGGCTGCGTTGATGTTGAGGCGGCCGGCGTTGACGCGCACGCCCACTTCGTATTGCACGCTTTCTTCCGCGTCCAGGGGTTGGCGGCCAGAGGTGGTGCCTTGCTGTGGCACGAAGGCTTCATTGCGGCTGGCATAGAGCGAGGCGGTGTCGGTCAGGTCGTAGACCAGGCCGAACTGGGTGGTCCAGGCGGATTCACCGAGTTCGGCGCGGGTGACGCTGTTGTTGTCCAGGAAGTCGATGGTTTTTTGCGATTGCTCCGCGTCGGTGTAACGCAGCCCGGCGAGGACGTGCCAGTTGTCGGCGACGGTAATGCGGTCCTGCACGAAGCCGGCCAGGATCCTGTCGCTCTGATCGAAACCCCGGTCCCGGATCAGGTTGTCGGCGCTCAGGTCGGCCGGGCCGTAGACCGGGGAGTAGAGATCGATGGCATCGGCGAGATAAATGCGCGTGGGGCGCGAGGCATCCGATTCCCGGTAGTTCACACCGGCAATGAACTTGTGCGTAAGCGGGCCACTGCTGAACTCGCCGCTGAGGTCGAGGATGATCTCGTGATCCTTCTTATAAGTATCGTCTCCGGCGAAGATGATACGGTTCAGGGTCCGCTCATCGGCATTCAGGCCGAAAGGCGCGTATTCCTGCCAGTCGGCGTCATTGCGGGTATAGGCATAGCTGATACGGGCATCGATGGTATCGGTGATGGCCTGGGTGAGGCGGCTGTTGATGTAGAAGGAATCCCGTTCGGTGAAGCTGTCCTTCCAGGCGGTGTTGAAGTCATCGGCGTAGTGGCCGTTGGGATTGGGCAGGAAAGCGCCTTCCGCCGGCGCGCCGCCGGGAATGGCGGTCCACTCATTGCCGGAATAGCTGCCTTCGACGGTCAGGTTGGTGGTGTCGGTGAGGTCCACGGTGACGTTGGGCGCCACGAACAGGCGCTCGTAGCCCCAGTAGTCCATGGAGGCGTGGCTGTCCTGGTGGGCCAGGTTGAGGCGGGCCCGCACCCGGTCGTTGAGCGGGCCGGTCACGTCCAGGGTAGTGCGGTGGTAGTCGTAGCTGCCGTATTCCGCTGTGGCTTCCGCCTGGTAGTAAGACAGCGGTTGTTTGGTCACCACGTTGATGGTGCCGCCCGGCTCCATTTGCCCGTAGAGGACCGAGGCCGGCCCCTTCAGTACTTCCAGGCGCTCCACGTTGGCCAGGTCGGTGGGGTGGTCGGTCTGCCGGAAGCCCAGGCCGTTGACGGATTGCTCGGCGTTGAAGCCGCGGATCAGGAAGTCATCGGCGAACATATCCCGGCCTGACCCCGAACGGTTGGCGTTGGGGGTCAGGCGGATGACTTCGCCCACGGTCTGGGCCCCCGCCAACTCGAAGTTTTCCCGGTTGTAGACGTTTACGCTTTGCGGGATGGCCGCCACGGTGTCGTTTCTCTGGCGGCCGTAGACGGACACCGCTTCCAGCGTATTCTCTTGCTGGGGGATTCTTTCCAGTTTGTAGCCGCTGGCGCCTCGAGTCACGGTGACGCCGCTGCCGGCCAGCAGCGCATGCAACGCCTCTTCCGGAGTGTACTCACCGCTGAGCGCGGGAGCCTGTTTGCCCTGAAGCAGGGAGGCGTTGCCGCCGATGCTCAGGCCGGTCTGGCGGGCCAGCTCAATGATCGCCTGATCCAGTGGCTGGGCGGGCAAATGGATGGAGATCGACGGTTGGGCTCGCGCGGTGCTTGGATGAGTGAGCAGCAAGGGGGCCAGCAAGCCGAGCAGCAGCAGCGCCTTGGGGGATGTCGTTCCGGTCTTCAGGATCATTATTGGCTCCAGCGTTATTTTCGCGGTGTCTTTACTGATGAAGACAAAGCAGGAAGCCAATCGGGCAATTCTTATTTCTGGCTCAAGATCACGTACCAGGGCGTGAAGCGTTGTACCTCCAGGTCCAGGGCATCACTCAGCAGTGCCAGGGCCGCGTCGCTGTCGTCGGCGGGCAGTGCGCCGGTAAAGTGGGGAGGGCGCTGGCTGGCGGCCAGAGTCTCGTCCAGCACCAGCATGCCGGCACGATGGCGGCCCAGGCGCTCGATCACCTGAGGCAGGGGCGTGTCGTTGAAGACCAGTTGACCGTTAGCCCAATCCGGTCGATGGGTGGGGGCGGTGCTCTGGGTGATCAATCCACCGCGGTTCAGATCGGCCTGTTGCCCGGAAGTCAGGCGGAGGGTGTCGCCGCCGTTATGGGGGGTAACGGCCACGGTGGATTCCTGCACCGCCACCCGGCTGTAGGTGTCCGCCAGTTTCACCGTGTATTGGGTGCCCAGGGCGGTGGCGCTGATGTCCCGCGTCTCTACCTGGAAAGGTGCATCCGGGCCTCTGGCCACGGTGGCGAGCAGTTCGCCGCGCACCAGTTTCACGGTGCGAGCCCCTTCGGTGTAGTCCAGATCGATGGCGCTGTTGCTGTTAAGC
>JAJUKC010000137.1 GCA_029264995.1 Marinobacter sp.
AAACTGGCCGACGTGGACATGAACCAGTACGACGCCATTTTCTACCCCGGCGGCCACGGCCCACTGTGGGACCTGGCCGAGGACGACAAGTCTGCCGCCCTGATCAAAACCGCTTACGAGCAAGACAAGGTGATCGGTGCCGTGTGCCACGCCCCCGCCGTGTTCAAGAATGTCTTCGTAAAGCCAGACCAGAACATCGTCGGTGGCCGCGAAGTTACCGGCTTCAGCAACACGGAAGAAGACGCGGTTCAGCTCACCAACATCGTGCCCTTCCTGCTGGAAGACATGCTCAAGCAGAACAACGGCCGCTACAGCCGCGGCGATGACTGGGCACCGCACATTGTGGTGGATGGCAAGCTGATTACCGGCCAGAACCCGGCATCTTCAGAAGGGGCCGCCAAGGCTGTGCTGCAGGCGCTGCAGGAAGGCTGACAGTGTCCTGAAGCATGAAAGCAAAGGGGAGGCCATCGGCCTCCCCTTTGTGGTTTCAGAACACTGCTGCGAACACGGCTTATCCGGTCAGAAGTGAATCACCGACCGGATGCTCTTACCCTCGTGCATCAGGTCAAACGCCTTGTTGATGTCTTCCAGCTTCATCTCGTGGGTGATGAACACATCCAGCGGGATTTCACCTTTCTCGGCTTTTTCCACGTAAGACGGCAGCTCGGTGCGGCCTTTCACGCCACCGAAGGCGGAACCGCGCCATACCCGGCCGGTTACCAGCTGGAACGGGCGGGTACTGATCTCTTCACCGGCACCGGCCACGCCGATGATGGTGCTTTCACCCCAGCCCTTATGGCAGGCTTCCAGCGCGGCACGCATCAGCTTCACGTTGCCCACACACTCGAAGGTGTAGTCGGCACCGCCATCGGTCATTTCGATGATGACTTCCTGGATCGGCTTGTCGTAATCGTTCGGGTTAACCACATCGGTAGCACCCAACTGTTTGGCGATGTCGAACTTGCCCGGGTTGATGTCGACGGCAATGATGCGGGCGGCCTTGGCCATGGTCGCGCCGATGATGGCTGCCAGGCCGATGCCGCCCAGACCGAAAATGGCTACGGTAGCACCTTCCTCAACCTTGGCCGTGTTAAGTACCGCACCGATGCCGGTGGTTACGCCACAACCCAGCAGGCAAACCTTGTCCAGGGGCGCTTCCTTGGGGATCTTGGCCAGGGAGATTTCCGGCAGCACGGTGTATTCAGAGAAGGTGGAGCAACCCATGTAGTGGTACAGCGGCTGGCCCTTGTAGGAGAAGCGGGAGGTGCCGTCCGGCATCACGCCCTTGCCCTGGGTTTCGCGCACGGCGCCACACAGGTTGGTCTTGCCGGAGGTGCAGAACTTGCACTGGCCGCATTCGGCGGTATACAGGGGAATCACGTGGTCGCCTACCTCAAGTCCGGTAACCCCGGGCCCTACCTGTTCTACGATACCGCCGCCTTCATGGCCGAGAATGGCCGGAAAGATACCTTCCGGATCGGCTCCGGAGAGCGTATAGGCATCGGTGTGACAAACGCCGGTCGCAACAATCCGTACCAGCACCTCACCTTCCTGAGGTGGCGCCACATCCACTTCGACAATCTCGAGTGGCTTGTTTGGTTCGAACGCTACGGCAGCTCGGGATTTGATCACGTCTGACTCCTCGTTACATCAGATGAAGGGGGTAGACGCTAGCATAGAGTAAATCGACGGGCGTTTGTATTAATCGGGGTTTTCGTCCGAAAAGTGGCCGCCACCGGAACAAGCGCTCCGGTGGCAGTGAGTCAGGCTACCCGGAACCCGGAGGAGGCTGAGTTAAGGGATTCAGAGCAGTGCCCGAGAGCCTGGGCGTGATTTTCCAGGTGACCCTGAATGGTCCGGGACTCCAATGCGCTACCGTGGATAGACTCCACCTTCTGGGCGATTTCCTCGGTAGTGGCTGAAATGCCCTCAACGGATGACACCACCTGTTCCATATCCCCGGCCAGTGACTGAATGGACTCGGTGATCCGCTCAATAACCGCTACGGCTTCACTGGCGCTTTCCTCGCCGGAGTTGGCCTGTTGCAGGCCCTGTTCCATCAGCGCACCGATCTCACGGGTTTCCCGGTTCAGCGCTTCAACAATATCGGCTATGCCAGCGGTGGCGGAAACGGTCTTTTCAGCCAGCGAGCGCACTTCGTCTGCAACCACTGAAAAGCCCCGGCCAGCCTCGCCGGCGCGAGCGGCTTCAATGGCAGCGTTCAGCGCCAACAGGTTGGTCTGCTCGGCGATACTGTTGATGGTAACCACGATGGTGTTTACCTTCTCGCCGGTCATGCTCAGCCTCTGCACCTGTTCGTGGGTCTGGCGGATCTTGCCCGAGAGGTCCTGCATCACTGCACCATTGCTGCGTACCACGTTGGCGCCATGAATCGCCGCTTCGCTGGCCTCCTGGGTGGACTGGTTGACGGTGTTGGTCAGCTTGGCGATATCGGCAGCGGTATGGGAGATTTCCTGTACAGCGGCGGCGGCCTGTTCCGTCTGGGCTTCTACCCGTTCGCTGTTGGCGCTCATCTGACTGACCAGCTGCTGGAGTTCATTCTGCAACCGTGCCAGGTCCCGGTTGCCATCAAGCACCTCACGTATCACCCCAGAAACGTCTTCCACCATCTGGTTCGAAGCGCGTCCCAGTGCGTTGAATTCATCGTTCGGATTGTGCCCGACCCGCAAACGCTCGGTCAGGTCACCGGCCGCGACCCGGGACATCAGCGTGGCAGCATCCTTGAGCCGGCCCACCAGCGTGCGGGACGCCTGGGTCAGGGTAGCGACCAGAATCAGCAGAACAACCGCAGATACTATCAGTACCAGCCAGACCGAAGCCGTGCGTGCCTGTTCGGCGCTCGCGGTTGTACTGGCTACCAGACCGGATTCCAGAGACTGGTTCTGCTGTTCGATCAGGGTTTCCAGCTCCGACCCGAGGGTGGACAGCTGCTGTTGAGTCTGCTGGATACGGTTGATCTGGGCTTCCGCTTCACCGAATGCCTGGGCAAACCGGGTTACTGCACGACCGAGGTCATTGTTCTCCCAGCTCATATCCGTGACGATTTTCTGCATGCCGGCAATGGCCTGCTGAGTCTTTTCCGCGGATTCAGGATTGAAGGTGCCCAGATAGTCTGAATAGGAAGTAAGCGCCAGCTCAATATCGGCACTCATAATGGAAATGCTGATCGCACGAAGTCCCTGATCCATGGCGGCGGTCAGCTCGGCGTGGATGCCGGTTGAAGAATCCAGTCCCAGAACCTGGCGCTGCTCC
>JAJUKC010000057.1 GCA_029264995.1 Marinobacter sp.
ACCGTGCAGTTCCTGGCCAGCAACGGCCCGGGCATGAGCTGGGAGTTCCGGCCGGTGCAGCGGAGTGTGAAGGTGCACCCGGGTGAGGCGGTCACGGTGAACTTCTACGCCGCCAACCCCACCGACCATGCCATGGTGGGGCAGGCGGTACCCAGCCTGTCGCCCTCCGAAGGCACCCTGTATTTTCACAAGACCGAGTGTTTCTGCTTCAACCAGCAGCCCCTGGACGCCGGGGAAAGTGTGGAAATGCCCCTGGTGTTCATTGTCGACCCGGAGCTGCCGGAGCACATTACCAAGCTGACCCTGTCTTACACCCTCTACGACCAGGACCCAGAAGCAAGGGTGTCCGGTTCGGCCAGGGCAGGCGCAACAACAACCAACAATAACGGCTAAGCCATCGGAGACAGCTATGGCGGATCACCAGACCTACTACGTTCCCGAACAGAGCAAATGGCCCATTGTCGCCACCGTTGGCCTGGGGGTAACCCTTTATGGCGCGGCGGCCATCATGGTGAACGGCAACCAGGGTGAAAGCACCACCGGTTCCTGGATCATGTTCTGGATTGGCGCGCTGATCATGGCATACATGCTGTTCGGATGGTTCGGCAGCGTCATCCGGGAGAGCCGGGCCGGACTATACAGCGACCAGATGGACCGCTCTTTCCGCTGGGGGATGAGCTGGTTCATTTTCTCGGAAGTCATGTTTTTTGCGGCTTTCTTCGGTGCGCTCTTCTACGTGCGGGTGTTCGTGGTGCCCTGGCTGGGGGGCGAGGGTGATAAAGGCAGTAGCAACATGCTGTGGGAAGGCTTTCAGGCCAGTTGGCCTCTGGTCAGCAACCCCAACCCGGAAGCCTACCCGGGACCGAAGGAAGTGATCGGTCCCTGGGGCCTGCCGCTGATCAACACTATCCTGCTGGTAACCTCGTCGTTCACGGTAACCATTGCCCACCATGCCCTGAAAGCGGGTAACCGGGCCAAGGTGAAGCTGTGGCTGGGAGCCACCATTGCGCTGGCGGTGGTATTCATGTTTGTTCAAGGCTACGAGTACATGCACGCCTATCAGGACCTCGACCTGACCCTGCAGTCCGGCATCTATGGCAGCACATTCTTTATGTTGACCGGCTTTCACGGCGCTCACGTGATGCTGGGTACGTTGATGCTCGCCATCATGCTGATCCGGATCATCAAGGGCCATTTCACCGCCGACAATCACTTTGGCTTCGAGGCGGCGGCCTGGTACTGGCACTTTGTGGATGTGGTCTGGCTGGGCCTGTTTGTGTTCGTGTATGTGCTCTGAGGCGGCGGGGTTCAGGGTGTCGGGTTCAGGGTGAGATCGCCGGTCCAGAGCGCAATCAGCACCACAGCCAGCAGTAACAGGCTGAGCGAGACCCGCACCGCCAGTGAATTCACCACACGGTTGGTTTTACCGCCGTCCCGAATCAGGAAAAACAGCCCGCTGAACAGGCTGATAATGACGGCGAACAGCAGTACGACAATGGCAAGTTTTAACATGAGGAATCCGGTTGTTTCAGGTCTGCAGCCTGGTGATCATTCTGGCGCCGGGAACAATGCCCCGAACCGTTACTTCACTATAGCAGAGCGACGCTAAGTGGGTTTCAGCTCCCGCCGCTGGCAGTTTGATTGGCGTTTGCTGGTCTTCACCGGTGCCTTTCTGCCCCTGTTGATCAGTCTGGGGGTCTGGCAGCTGAACCGCGCCGCGGAAAAAACCAGTCTGCTGGAGGCCTGGAATTCAGACAGCGCCGGGCAGGACTGGCAGGGCGTGGCGGCCGCAGACGGGTGGCAGGAGGGTCAGCCGGTCACACTGACCGGTTGGTACGGGGAGCAGACCTGGTTACTGGACAACCGGACCCGGAATGGTCGCGCCGGTTACGAAGTGCTGACCCTGTTTGAGCCGGTTTCCGGGCCCTCGGTGGTGATCAACCGCGGCTGGGTGCCGGCCCCGGGCAGTCGTGAACAGCTGCCGGAAGTGCAGACGCCTGAGCCCCTGTTTACCTTGCAGGGCCGGCTGGCGGCTTATCCGGAACCGCCGGTTCTGGGAGAGGCGGAGCCCGATACACCCGGCTGGCCTAGACGGGTTCAGGCGCTGCCGGAAAGCCGTGTCCGGGCGTTGGGCAATACGCCGGCCCCGATGATTGTTCACCTGGCCGACAGCCAGCAGCCGGGTGCATACCAGGCAGACCGGGCGCCGGATGTGATGGGCCCGCAGACGCACTACGGATACGCCGCCCAATGGTTTGCGCTGGCGGCAGCACTGACTATATTGACTCTGGTGGCGAGTTATAAAAAAACAGCGAAAGACCCAAGGCAGGAGCCGACAATGACAACGACAACGGCTGACTCTCTCTCTCATTCTGATGGCCCGAGCCCGGCTCAGGTCAGGCGGGGCCGGCGCACGGCCATGCTGCTCTTTGCGGTAGGGTTCGGCCCAATGCTGGTGGCGACGGTCATGTTCTACACCGGCTGGCTTAACCCGGCCGGTCAGAGCAATCAGGGCCAGTTGATTCAGCCTCCGGCACCGGTGGCTGAGCTGAACCTGCAAACCACTGCGGGGGAACCACTGCAGGCGCGCTTTGGTGTTGATGTCGCCGACCCGAAATGGCTGATGCTGGTGGCTGCGGAGCGTTGTGCTGAAGACTGCGAGCAACTGCTGTATCTGGCTCGCCAGGTTAATGTTGCGCTTGGCAAGAACGCGCCGCGGGTTGGCCGTGCCGCCTATCTGGGTACGGTACCGGCGGATCTGGAGCGGCGCTGGCCGGAGGAGTATCAGTTGATGGAGCGCTTGCAACCGGCCCCTGGCAGCACACCGGCATGGCCCGCCGGGATCAACCCGGAGCAGCAACCGAGAATTCTGCTGATCGACCCGTTTGGCAATGTGATGATGCATTACGGCAGTGAACATACCGGCAAACAGCTGCTGAAAGATCTCAAGCACCTGCTGAAACTGTCACAGATTGGCTAACGGGAGGCCTGCGGTATGACGGCGATGTCTCCGGAGCAATCCCGGGCAATAGCAAAGAAACTGGCGTTCTGGGCTACCCTGGCCTGTTTGCTGGCAGTGGTGGTGATCATGCTCGGTGCCTGGACACGGCTGGTTCATGCCGGCCTGGGATGCCCGGATTGGCCTGGCTGCTATGGCTTTCTGACCGTGCCTCAGGATGAAACCCGTATTGCCATTGCCAATGCCCGGTTCCCGGAGACACCGGTAGATGTCTCCAAGGGCTGGCCGGAAATGATCCATCGTTATGCCGCCGGTACCCTGGGGTTACTGGTATTCGGACTGGCCATTGCCTCGGTGCGTAACCGCCGCGCGGGACTGCCGGTCAAACTGCCGCTGTTTATTGCTGGCTTTATCGTACTGCAGGCCGCGTTCGGCATGTGGACGGTTACCCTCAAGCTCTGGCCCCAGGTGGTGGCCCTGCATCTGCTGGGCGGATTTACCACCCTGAGCCTGTTGTTGTTGCTGACCCTGCGGCTCCGGCGGCGGGCACGGGAGAGTGCGGCGTCGCGGCCGGCGATGGCGGCATCCCTGGCAAGACTCCGACCCTGGCTGTATGGCGGTTTGCTGCTGGTCATTGCCCAGATTGCCCTGGGGGCCTGGACGGCAGCCAACTACGCCGCCGTTGCCTGTACCGATCTGCCCACCTGTCAGGGCCAGTGGTGGCCCGAGGGCATGGATTTTCAGCATGGATTTGATATCACCCAACATGTTGGTCCCAACTATCTGGGCGGCCAGCTGACCAGCGATGGCCGGGTTGCTATTCACGTCAGCCATCGCCTGGGCGCAGTCCTTGTGTTGGGTTATCTGGCCATATTGCTGGGGCTGCTGTGGCGCCAGCGCGCCCAGAGCGGTCTCGACAGGGCTATCGCTCTGGTGGGCGGTGCCCTGGTGCTCCAGTTCTGTCTGGGGCTGACCAACGTCTGGCTGCACATTCCCCTGATCGTTGCCGTTGCCCATAACGCCATGGGCGCTGGCCTGTTACTGTCGATGGTGCACCTGATCTGGCGGCATCATCAGCTGGCCCTGCCAGCACTATCCCCCGCACCTCACACAACAACCATAAACCGGGAGGTTACGGCATGAGCGAGCAAGTGAAGGCGCTGCCGATCCAGAATCCAACGCATGCGAGCACTATTTCCTGGCGCGATTACCTGGAACTGACCAAGCCCCGGGTAGTGGCATTGATGATTCTTACCTCGGTGATCGGCATGCTGCTGGCAGCACCAGGCGTTCCCGGATGGAGCGTGCTGCTGTTCGGCAACCTGGGAATCGCCCTGCTGGCCGGCGCGGCTGCGGTGGTGAACCACGTGGTGGATCAGAAGATTGATACCGTGATGGCCCGCACTCGCAAACGGCCGGTGGCGACTGGCCGGATTGCGCCGCTGGACGCCCTGCTGTTTGCTACCGTGCTGGCGGCCCTGGGTATGGTCGTGCTGGTGTGGCAGGTGAACGAGCTGACCGCCTGGCTGACGCTGGCGTCCCTGGTGGGTTACGCCGGTGTTTACACCCTGTTTCTGAAACGGGCGACGCCACAGAACATTGTCATCGGCGGGCTGGCCGGTGCCATGCCGCCACTGCTGGGCTGGACCGCGGTCACTGGCCAGGTGGAAAGCCACGCGCTGTTGCTGGTGCTGATCATCTTCGCCTGGACGCCACCGCATTTCTGGGCTCTGGCCATCCACCGCAAGGAGGAATACGCCAAGGCCGGTATTCCCATGCTGCCGGTGACTCACGGCAATCGTTACACCGAACTGCATATTCTGCTCTATACCCTGATGCTGCTGGCCGTCAGCCTGCTACCGTTTGTCACAGGCATGTCCGGCGGTATTTACCTGGTGGGCGCCCTGGCGCTAGGCTTGAGGTTCCTGCAATATGCCGTTCGCCTTTTGCGCGGCGACGACCGGCGGGTAGCGCTGAACACCTTCAAATATTCCATCACCTATCTGATGGCGTTGTTTGTGGTGTTGCTGGTAGATCATTTTGTGTTTGTCCCGGCCTGACGGGCCGGGGTTAAGCCTGGTTGGGAGACCCTATGGGGCGGTCGATTCGGATCACGTTGTTTGCTCTGTTGTTGCTGGTGGTGCTGGTGTTCGGCCTGACAGTGGGCCGGCAGGTCTTTCTGGTGGGGGGCGAACCGGCACCGGCGCCGGATCTCAGCCAGTACAACGCCTATGTCTATGACCAGCCCCGGCCTCTGGTGGAGTTCTCGCTGACCAACGAGGAAGGTGAGACGGTCACCCGGGAAGATCTCCGGGGCCGGTGGACCTTTGTGTTCGTGGGGTACACCAATTGCCCGGACATCTGCCCCGCCGCCATGGCCAATCTGCGTCGTACCGACCAGCTGTTGTCCCCGGAATTGCCCCAGCCGGACTATCTTCTGGTCTCGGCAGACCCGGAGCACGACACCCCGGCAAAACTGAAGGCCTATACCGATTTCTTTGGTGAGCATTTCCACGGCCTGACCGGCGATCTGGACACCCTGAGACAGGTCGCCAAGAGCGTGAGCGCAGTATTTGTGCACCGGCAGGTGAATGGTGAGTTGCTGGTGGACCACAGCGGGCATTTTGCCTTGCTCAATCCGGACGGCGACGTTCAGGCGCTGATCCAGCCACCCCACAAGCCGGAACAGCTGGCCGAAGCCTTTGAGCGTATTTACCAGTGGGCCAACGCCAATCGCCAGCCAGGCTGAGGCGAAGGTCTCACTGACAAGCATTGGTTAGTCACCTACACTACCCGGTTTCCGTTGATAACCTGACGACCGGGCCGCCGCCATGACTTCTGCAAACATACCCACTCCCAGGCAACTGTTTACGGTTCTGCTCGCCGGTAGCCTGGTTTTGCTGGTTGTCCACGGCCTGGGCCGATTCATCTACACCCCGTTGTTGCCCTATCTGGTTGCGGATAACCAGTTCAGCGCGCCCGATGGAGCTGCGGTTGCAACCTGGAACTATCTTGGTTATCTGATGGGCGCCATGCTGGCCATCCGCTGGCACCGAATCGACCAGATCCGGCTGATGTTGCCCCTGTTTCTGGCGGTTCATGTGGTCACCACGCTGATCGTGACCCAGACCGACCAGCTGTCGGTGATTTCCGCCACCCGCTGGCTGAACGGTGTGGCTAACGGCGTGGTATTCGTCCAGGCGCCAGCCCTGATTCTGGAATGGCTGGTAATGCGCAACCGGGCCTCTCTCAGCGGTCTGGTCTATATCGGTGTTGGTGTAGGGCTGCTGGTGTCCAGCGGCCTGGTTACCGGAACCGCCAGCCTGCTGGAGGGCGCGGAGCGCTGGTGGCCGGCTGCCCTGTTGTCGATTCCGCTGGCCTGGTGGGGCGCCATGCAGTTACGGCAACTGGAGGTGCCGGTGCGCCAGCACGATGACGCCGGCAAGGCGGTGGTCAATACCCCGTTGCTGGATCGCGCCAGCATTCCGCTGTTCCTGTCCTATGCCGGGGCGGGCCTGGGTTACATCCTGCCCATGACCTTCCTGCCCCTGTTGGCAAAACTGGAATTGCCTGAGGGCCACGCCTTGCTGGACGGCACCTGGGTGATCGTCGCCCTGTTCACCATCCCGGCGCCCTGGTTGTGGAACAAGTTGGGGGCCTCTATGGGAGACTTGCCCGCCCTTCGCCTGAATTTTCTGATTCAGCTGGCCGGTGTGCTGGCCACCGTGGTCTGGCTTGGCGCCTTGGGCTTGGTGTTGTGTGCCGCCCTGGTCGGCAGCACCTTTCTGGGCACGGTATTGCTGACCCAGCGCATCGGGCGCGCGCTGCATCCGCATCAGGGCCCGCGCCTGTCGGCAGCGATGGTGGCACTGTATGGCTTTACCCAGATGGTCGGCCCCTGGCTGACCAAACAGTGGCTGGATGCCGGCGGTACCCTGGTGTCGGCCTTCGGCATCGGGGTGGCAGCGCTGGCGTTTGGCCTGGTATTCGCGTTCTTCGTGCCCCGGCCTGAAGCCTGGCATGCCCGCTCCTGAGGCATGGTAAACTGCGGCCACATTCCGGCAAGCGCCCAGCACCATGCTCCCGATTGATGCCATCCTCCCAGAACTGACTCGCACACTGGCAAAGACCACCACCGCTTTGCTCCAGGCGCCGCCCGGCGCCGGTAAAACCACCCGGGTACCGTTGGCCCTGCTGGATGCACCCTGGCGCGATGGCCGCAAAATCCTGATGCTCGAACCCCGCCGGCTGGCGGCCCGTTCGGCAGCGCGGTATATGGCCCGGCAACTGGACGAGGCGCCCGGGCAGACGGTGGGCTATCGCACCCGACTGGATACCAGAGTGTCCGGCAATACCCGGATCGAAGTGGTGACCGAGGGCATACTCACCCGCCTGATCCAGAACGACCCCATGCTGGAAGACTATGCCGCCGTTCTGTTTGACGAGTTCCATGAACGCTCCCTGCAGGCCGATCTGGGGCTGGCCCTGGTGCGTGAGAGCCAGCAGGCGCTGCGGGAAGACCTGCGCCTGTTGGTGATGTCCGCGACCCTGGATACCGCGCCCATTGCCAGGGTGCTGGGAGATGTGCCGGTGATTTCCAGTGAAGGCCGGGCGTTTCCGGTGGATGTCCTGTATCGGCCCTTGTCCCGCAATGCCCGGATGGTGGATCACGTAACGGCGGTGGTGCTGGAGGCCCTGGGAGACCAGACTGGCTCGGTGCTGGTGTTCCTGCCCGGGGCCGGTGAAATTCGCCGGGTGGCGCAACAGTTGGCGGGGCAACTGCCGGATAACGTGGTGCTGGCGCCCTTGTACGGTAACCTCAAGGCCGACGAACAGGACCGGGCCATTGCACCGGCCCCGGACGGTTCTCGCAAGGTGGTCCTGGCCACCGCCATTGCCGAGACCAGCCTGACCATTGAGGGCGTTCGGGTAGTGGTTGATGCGGGCCAGCAGCGTCGGGCCGTGTTTGATCCCAACAGTGGTATGACCCGCCTGGTCACCGGCCGGGTGTCCAAAGCCTCTGCCAAGCAGCGTAAAGGCCGGGCAGGACGGGTCGAACCGGGGGTGTGCTACCGGTTATGGAGCGAGTCGGAGCAGTTCGGCCTGGCTGACTTCACGCCGCCGGAGATTCAGGAGGCGGATCTGGCGCCGCTGGTGCTGGAGCTGGCCCAGTGGGGGGCCCGTTCACCGGATCAGCTGGCGTGGATTGATGCGCCGCCAACAGCCCACTGGCAGCAGGCAGTGGAGGTATTGCAGTGGCTGGATTTGCTGGATACTGACCGTGCTATTACCGATCACGGCAAGGCCGCCCGGGATCTGGGGATGCACCCTCGTCTGGCCCATATGGTTCTCCGGGGCAGGGCCCTGGGATTTGGCCAGCTGGCGGCGGAACTGGCGGCATTGCTGGAAGAGCGTGATTTGCTGGGGCCGGGCTCCGGTGCGGATTTGCACGAACGGATCCGGGTGGTACGGGGACAACGGCCACCCCGTGGTCTGGATACGGCCCGGTTACAGGCGGTACGGCAGGCGGCGAAACGGTTGTGCCGGGAGCCGGGGTCACGGAGCGAACCCGTTGCTACCGAGGTGGGCCGGGTTTTAGCCCAGGCTTATCCGGACCGCATTGCCCGCCGCCGTTCGGGCGAGGCGCCGCGCTACCAGCTCAGTAATGGCAAGGGGGCGAGCCTGAGGGACCATGATCCGCTGGCCCGGGAGGACTGGCTGGTGGCCGCGGACCTGGACGGCAAGGCCCGTGAGGCGACGATTTATCTGGCGGCGCCAGTGGATCTGGCGGATCTGGAGCAGGACCTGGCTGCGCACATAGAAGAACGGGAAGAAGCCCTCTGGGACGACAAGCGGGGCACAGTGGTGGCGCGTCACGTGCGTAAGCTTGGCGCCCTGATACTGGCGGAAAAGCCGTTGCAACAGGTGGCCCCGGAACTGATCCAGCAGGGTTTGCTGGATGCCGTGTGTCGCAAAGGACTGGATCGGCTGCCCTGGAACGAGGCCGCCCGCCAGTGGCAGGCCCGGGTGTTGTTACTGGCGACACAGTTTCCCGGTCACTGGCCGGATGTGACGGATTCTGCCCTGCTGGCCGGTGTGGAAAGCTGGTTAGCGCCGTTTATGGCTGGCATGCAGCGGTGGTCGGATCTGGCCCGGCTTGACATGATATCCGCCCTGAACAGTCTGCTCGATTATCCACAGCAACAACAACTGGATGAACTGGCTCCGAAAGCCCTGGCCATTCCCACCGGCCAGAAGGTGACGCTGGATTACACGGCCGACAACGGCCCGGTGCTGGCCGCCAAGCTGCAGGCCCTGTTTGGCTGGACTGAAACACCGACGGTGGCGGGCGGCCGGGTGCCCGTGGTGATACACCTGCTGTCCCCGGCCCAGCGCCCGCTGGCCGTCACGGCAGATCTCGCCAGCTTCTGGCAGAACGCCTATCCACAGGTACGAAAAGAACTCCGGGGCCGCTACCCGAAGCACCCCTGGCCGGAAGATCCGCTTACGGCCCAGGCTCAGCAGGGAACAAAAAAACGCTCCGCAGGCTAACGCGCCCATGGCTGGCTCCGGTTAGTCAGCGAGTAATAACCGGAGCTTAGCAGCCCGTGGCCGTTACCGGATGATGGACCGGCTCTTTTCCAGATACACCGCGCCTTGCTCTTTCACAGTATCCGGGGCCGCGTGCTCGGAAGCCTTGTGCACCTTCTCCAGCCGCTCAGCAATGTCTTCCAGCTCATGGTCCAGTTTGCCCAGAGCGTTTTCCAGGGTGTAGGTGAGCTGGTGAACTTCGTTCATGGCCTCTGGTGTCAGTTCACCCGCCAACACCTGCTCAAGCCGGTTGTTGTACTCGGAGAAATTGGCCACGGCCTGTTCCAGGGTTTTCGAGGGTTTGCCTTTGTAGTGATCGTACTCATCATCGGCGAAGGCCGGCAGGGTGAACAGCAGGGTGGCGGTGGCCAGTATCAGGTGTTTTGTCATGGTCGGTTCCTCATTAGTGACAATAATGCGAATTATTGTCAGTATCATTAACTGTCGCCATGAGATCGGTCAATTTACGCATAAATTAACCCTTGCCAGGTTTCCAAAGCTGGATAAAATGCAGCCAATTTTCACTCTGTGCGGCTGTCACCATGCACCTGGTTTCATTCAACGTGTTCCGTACCCTTGGCTTTCCCGACACCACTGTACTGAAGCCCGAGCATTTCCTGCGCCACAAGCCCCTGCTGCAGGAGGCGGACTGGGTGCTGTTCCCGGAATACTGGCAGATCAACGCCCTGGTGCACGGCCTGAAGTGCCGGGTGTTCCCCAGTGTCGCCAGCTATCGCATTGGCCACGACAAGGTGGAAATGACCCGCGCTTTCCAGACGGTGGCGCCGGAACACACCCCCTGGACCATCATTGAAGCCAACGGCCCACAGGAACGTGACATGCTGTGGGACACCATGGCCCTGCCTTTCGTGGCCAAACTACCCAAGGCCAGCATGGGCGAAGGTGTGTGGTTGATCGAGTCCCGGGCGGACTGGCTGAAGTACTGTGATCGCACAGACGTTCTCTACGTGCAGGAGTACCTGCCGATCGATCGGGATGTGCGCGTAGTCGTGGTGGGTGATCAAGTGGTGACCGCCTACTGGCGTACCCAGTCGGAGCAGGGGTTCTACAACAACGTGGCCAAGGGTGGCCAGATTGTGGCTGGTGATGTGCCGGCGGCCGCTACCGATCTGGCCCTGCGTCTGGCCCGGGAACTGGAAGTAGACCATGCCGGCTTTGATATCGCCCTGGTGGAAGGCTATCCCTATGTGCTGGAATTCAACCGTCTGTTCGGCAACCAGGGCCTGGGTCAGGGCAGTGATCTGAAAGACGCCATACTGGATTATCTGCAGCGCCAGAGCCGGCCCCAGGACCCGGATGGCCCCACTGAGCCAACGCCGCTGTGGCCAATTGCAGTGTGACACAGAATACTGTGCCAGAGGTCCGGTTTCAGTGGCCGGATTTATGGGTATATATGCGCATTTGCGGTGATCGGAAAAAGGCCCGATGATCGCGCCATTCACGGGTAACACAGCCAGTCTGTGCTACCCTTTTTTTATGCCCGTTTACCCTGTGGAGGGACACACCACCCATGATCCAGACGCCTAACGCCGATATCGCCGACTACTACAGTGCCGAGACTTTCAAGCGGATCAAGGACTTTGCCGACGGCAAGGAAACCCCGTTTGTGGTGATCGACACCCAGACCATTGACCGTCAGTACGAAGAGCTGGTGGAAGGGTTTCCTTACGCCAAGGTCTATTATGCGGTGAAGGCCAACCCGGCCCCGCAGATTCTGACCATGCTGCGGGACAAAGGTGCGAATTTTGATATCGCTTCGGTGTATGAACTGGACAAGGTGATGGCCCTGGGTGTGACCGGCGACCGCATCAGTTACGGCAACACCATCAAGAAGGCAAAAGACATTCGCACCTTCTATGAAAAGGGTGTGCGCCTGTATGCCACGGATTCCGAGGCGGACCTGCGCAACATTGCCAAGGCCGCACCGGGCTCAAAGGTGTATGTGCGGATCCTGACCGAAGGTACCCTGACCGCCGACTGGCCGTTGTCCCGCAAGTTTGGCTGTCAGACCGATATGGCCATGGATCTGCTGATCCTGGCCCGTGATCTTGGCCTGGTGCCTTACGGTGTGTCGTTCCACGTGGGTTCCCAGCAGCGCGAAATCGGTGCCTGGGACGCCGCCCTGAACAAGGTGAAGGTGATTTTCGAGCGCCTGAAGGAAGAAGACGGCATCGAGCTGAAGATGATCAACATGGGCGGTGGGTTTCCGGCCAACTACATTACCCGGACCAATGAGCTTGGGGTGTATGCGGAGGAAATTGCCCGTTTCCTGCATGAGGACTTTGGTGACGACCTGCCCGAGATTATCATCGAGCCGGGCCGGTCGCTGATTTCCAATGCCGGTGTGTTGGTGAGCGAGGTGGTGCTGATTTCGCGGAAATCCCGCACTGCCCTGCATCGCTGGGTGTTCACCGATGTCGGCAAGTTTTCCGGGCTGATCGAGACCCTGGATGAGTCCATCAAGTTTCCGATCTGGACCGAGAAGAGCGGTGAAGGTGAGGATTGTGTGATCGCCGGGCCGACCTGTGACAGTGCCGATATCATGTACGAGCATCACAAGTACCCGCTGCCGCTGAATCTGGCAATCGGGGACCGGATGTATTGGCTGTCGACCGGGGCCTATACCACCACCTACAGTGCCATTGAATTCAACGGCTTTCCTCCGTTGAAGGACTACTATATCTGACCGTGAGTTAGTGCAGTATTTCAGGAAGGATCAGCTTTCGGGCTGATCCTTTTTTCGTTTCAGGTTCAGGGTAAACGCCAGAGGTAACACCAGCAGGCTGTAGGCCACCATGGTCATCACGGCATGACGGGTGTCACCGGTCCAGTCGGCGAGCAGGCCGCCGAGCATGGGTACCGAGAAGGCCATGGTATAGCCCACCAGGAAGGTGCCGGCAGACAGCCGTCCGGTTTCGGCGGAGTTCACCAGTAATGGCGGCAGCGCCACTAGCAGGATCAGCAGAATGCCGGCCACAAAGCTCATCAGCGTGGCGCTGGCAATGAACCACCAGCCTTCGAGTACCAGCGTGCCGGCGGTGCCGGCAATGCTGAGAACCGCCATGACGACAATGAAGGTACGGCGGCCGACCCAGGCCCGTGCCATTTTCAGCATCACCAGGGACGCAAAGACCTGGGCGATGTTGTACCAGAACAGGGCCTCGGACAGCATGCCGATACGCCCCTGTTGTTCCAGCAGGTTACCCATGTAGGCGTTGAGGCCGAAGAACATGGAGCCGGAAAGCCCCAGCAGCAGGCCCAGGCGCAAGGTGAGCGGGTTTTTCCAGTCGGGCAGCCAGGCGGCTTTGCGTGCGGGCCGGGCCAGGTCCCGTTTGGGCAGAAACAGGGCGGCGGCCACCAGCAGTGCCGGCAGCGACCAGGCCAGCATGGTGGCGCGCCAGCTGTTGTCCAGCAGGGGCATGAGAACCGGCAGGGTAATACCGGCACCGATGAATTCGCCCATGAGCATGCCGTTCATGTAGATGGCTGAGCCCAGGGCAATGTGGTGGGGTTCCAGCCAGCGCGGCAGCAGGGCTGGCAGGGCCGGTTGCATCATTGCCACACCCAGGCCCATGACGGCGCTGGCTATCATCAGGGTGACGGTGTCCGGTACCAGACCACGGCCGGCCGAGCCGATCACCATGATCACCATGGCCAGTGCCAGGGTGTTCCTCGGGCCGATGCGGGAAATGGCCAGCGAACCGGGCATGGCGCCAATGGCCAGCATCAGGATGGGCAGTGTGGTCAGGGCGCCGGTCAATGCCTGGGTCAGGGCCAGCTCATCGTCGATGAAGGGTGCCAGCGGCGGCGCCACCAGCACGGGTATGCGCAGGTAAACACCGGCCAGCCAAAGCAACACAGCCACCGGCAGCAATCTGGCTGGCGGTGGCGGTGTGGTCGCGGCGGTTTGAAATGCCACGGCGGAGCGAATCAGTCTTCGCTGGTATCCGGCAGGTAAGCACCGTCTTCGTCGTGCACTTCCCGGCCGGTTACGGGCGGGTTGAAGGCGCAGATCAGGCGCATGTCTTCGGTGCCGCCGTACAGGGTGTGACGGTCGTGCTTGTCGAGGGCGTACAGAGTGCCATCGGTGATTTCGTGCACTTCGCCGGTGGCGAGATCCTTGATGCGGCCGTTACCCGCGACGCAGTAAACCGCTTCCAGGTGGTGCTTGTACCAGAAGGTGTGCTCGGAACCGGCTTTGATGATGGTTTCGTGGAAGGAAAAGCCCATGCCGTCCTTTTTCAGCAGCAGGCGGCGGCTGGTCCACTGCTTGTCGCTGACTTCACGCTCGGTACCGATAATGTCTTGCACTCGTACGATTTTCATTCGCATTCCTCATTTTGTGATGGAATAGCCATACAGTATAAACATGCGCCTCAGACTCGATTCAACCGCCAGTCGTCGTAAGCCGCCATGGCGTGCTCAATGGCGGCGGCAAATTCTTCCCTGTGCTGATGGGTCAGAGGCCGCTGTTTCCGGCACCGGTCAAAGGCTTTCTGGATCTCCCGCCGGCTGGCTTTGTCGAGCTGGTCCAGCCAGTGGTGGTCGGCCGGTTCCAGTTCCAGCAGATCCCGTCCGGCGTGGTTCCGGTGGCTGATGTGCCACCAGTGATCCACCGCCCGCCCTAACACAACATAGCCGAACTGGCTGTCCTGTACAGGCCCGAAGCTGGCGGTTTTCAGCCCGTCCTTCATGGGCCTGATGCTCAGTGCCGGCAAAACCAGGCGATCGCCATAGAAGTAACTGCCGGCAGCGCCAATCAGCCCACCGAGCAGGGCGCCAGTGCCCAGCGATGAGCCAAACGTTACGGCATCAATGCCGGCACCACTCACCGCTCCGGCGCCAAAGCCCGCGGTGGCCAGATAGCGCTTGCTGACCGCCCAGTGCTTGCGGGTGTCCTCGGAAAACAGATCGTGCTGGCTGTGCCATTGCAGTTCCGCTTCCTGGCGGCGGATGCGCTGATGCTGGTACAGGTGCTCGATGTCGATCCTGAGGGTCTGTTCCCGCTGGCGTTGGTGCCGGTACCAGCGATCCCGCAGGGTCTCGGCCAGGGTGGCCTCGCTGGTGCCGGCAATCTGGTCCAGGGTCAGGGTGCGCTTTTCCTGCCACGACATCAGGTCTTCCAGTGCCCGGGCGATCAGTTGGGCGGCCTGTTGCCGGCGCTGTCGACGTTGGTCCGACAGCAGCTGGGTGGCCTGCTCCAAAGGCTGTTCCCAGCCCGGCTCCAGTTGGCCGAACGCTCGTAACAGGCTCAGATGTTGCTCAAACGGGGCACGAACAGCGTCGAACTTGCGGACAACCTGGAAGAACTGGCCCAGTGCGGCCTGCCAGGTGTCGCTGTAATCGTCCTCACCGATACTGTTGATCAGCGCCAGGCTCGGACGGCCGGTCCAGCGCAGAATGGTCATCTCCGCTTCGTGTTCGGCGCTGTAGGGTACGGAGCCGTCCACTACGTAGATAATGCCGGCCCCTTCGGTGATCGGCGCCAGCAGTTCGCATTCATCCACAAAGCGGTCGTCGCCCCTATGCTGCAACACGAAGGCGCGCACGGTTTCCGGGTGGTCCGAGGCCGACAGGCTGTGGGCTTCCAGC
>JAJUKC010000050.1 GCA_029264995.1 Marinobacter sp.
CCGCCGCAATGACAGTCTCACTCAATGCTAAGTCGACAAGGGTAATCTTTGCGGCAAGCCACAAAACCACGCCGCCGACTAAGGCATCCAGCACTACAACTAACAACTCACCCATGGGGTCTATCCTTACCTTTTAACGCCTGCAGCATGCGCGCCCTTGGAATGGAGCCGAAGGCGCAATGTAAAGGGTGTCGCCGTGCCTGCATTGGTTATAACTACTCGGTATTCTCGTCAAAAATATAGTCGACCGTTTCTCTTATTTCAGGACTGGCGTTAATTATTTTTATCTTTTTATATGCGAGCATGCCAAGCCTCTTCACCGGCGTTGCTAAGAGCGCACTCAGAAAGCTGTGAGGGGCTGTTTCAACATGATTAAAATCGACGATTATTGTTTTTCCATCAGCAATATGCTTAAGAACACGTTCATCCCGAACTTTAATTGCAGCCTGCTTATCCTCTGCGTAAGGACCGAAATAATTCTCTATACTCAAATGATATTTTTCGTTTTTTTCACGCTTTGATGAATCCTCAAGCTCTTTCATCGCCGCTTCTCTGAACTCTTGCATCATAGAATGGAAAGCAAAATCAACACCAGCTTCCAATTTGACCGCCACAAGAACTATAGTTCCCGGCCAATTTGTCTCAAGCTCCTTGGTAGTGACATCTCTAGGAGAAAGATGCAGAAGCCCATTACCTGACACAATATGCATATCCGCCTTCAATCTTTTTGCGATGCTTGTTGATATATATAATCCAACTCCCGCATTGTTCTTCGATTGATATGGATCTGAAAGATTGAAGGTGCCTGACACTTGCGGCTTGATTGCCATCCTGATGGCTTCTGAGTCACTCTCGATGCCGGGATAGGTATTAGAAAGATGCTCTTTTATGCCGACGCCAATATCAGCAATGATGAAATGAATTTCGTTTCTTTTCTGATACCACGTGAACTGAACCAAAGAGGGCACAACCTTTCTTTCATTTCTATAATAAAAATGGGAAAGTCCGTGCTCTTGAGCATTATAAATCAGCTCAGAAAGAATATGCCTCAGGGTATTTTTATACTCGACGTTAAAATCTTTTGTGTATTCCTCCGCAGTAGATATAACCCTTTTAAAGTCAGCGGAGTTACGCACTGCCAATAGCGGTTTGAATTGATTGTATCGAAAGTTAGTCTTTTCATCAGTGGAAACATGAAAGAGGCCTTGGGCTCCCATTCGCCTCCATATCTCCGATGCACCTCGCTCATCATCGCTTAACTCGAAGGAAATTCGGCAGCCTTGGCCGCGAAGCTTCCAGCAGTACAGCACAACAAGACTAAGTGCTTGATAATTTGCGGTGACACACTCTGTAAAATCAATAGTCACCTGTTGGTCTCGGATTGACCAATCAAAAAATCTGAAGATTGGATCGAAATCATGAACGCCATGATTCTTGAAAATAAAATGGTTAGGAACCTTTATAATCACCTTATCTGGTGATATTTCTTCTTTAATTTTTTGAAGCTGATCAATCCACTCAGACACTAGGTAAATCCTTTCTCTATCCGTTATAACAGCTAATTATACGAACCCGTTCGTATAACACGCATTCGTATAACTCCAAAACTATCGGCCCTCGCAAACCCAAGCTTCGCCAATAAAATCAGCAGATTACCTGAACCCACCACGGCTACCGCCGGAGTTATACGCCCGTGTTCGAGCCACCCCTGCTCCATGTTGGGGGCGTATAACTCCGCCCGCCCTGTTTTTCCTTTTCAAACTTATCAGAAGGTTAGCAACAATTTCCGGAGCCTGCCCGGGGTTTTGCGAACGCGTTCGTATAACTCCGGTTTTTAGGCCGGTTTTTGCTGCAGGGCCCGGCCCAGGGAATGAAAGTAGGTTCGGAAGGCGGCGTTTATCCGGTCCCGCTGTTCGCCCTGTGGGTAAAGCCCCAGGCGGGCTTCTTCACTCTCTTTGGTGCCCTTCACCAGAAAGGCGTTCTTCACTGCAGCGTCCTGGATGAAGGCTTCGAAGGCTCGGGCACAGAGTTCTTCTGGCTGGCTGTAGTAGTGCACGCCGGCGGCTTTGTCGGCTTTTGCGGAGTTCTGGAACAAGGGGCTGGGGTTTTGGCCGCTGTCGTCCAGCAGGATGGCCTGGTAACAGGCTTGCAGGCGCTGGTTCAGCGGGTGCTGGATGGCGTCCTGGCGGGTGAGCCATTGGCGGGAGGCGAACTGGCCCCGGGGTATGTTGGGGAACAGTTTGTCGCCGATGTAGTGGTCGAAGGCATGAAACCATTCGTGGGCGATGCTGCCGGGGCCGGCGTTTTTGGCCAGGGCGAAGCAGCGGGTGGCGGGGGTGTAATGGGCAGACACCCCCGGGCGGCCGCCAATGCCGTATTGCAGGGCCAGGGTGCCGCGCAGGGAGATCAGGCTTTCTGTGCCGCCGAGGATGGTCATCAGGTCGCACAGGGCGTCGTAGAACAGCGCTGCGCTGCGCTGTTTTTCAGGCTCGGTTACCCAGCGGCCAATCTCGACGGATCGAAACTGGAACCGCCGGCGCACGTCTAGAAAGCTGACCGGCGCCCCGGCGCGGTGGTCGGGGCCGGTTCTGTAGAAGGATCTGGGCATGGCGGCATTGTACGAAGGCGCGAGCGGCTTGTCTCAGTTCAGGTGCTGCCGTTGGCGGCCAGCACCCGGTTGGCGCACTCGCCGCCGGATTCCAGGTCCGTCAGGTTGCTGAGTGTGGTGTGTGCAATGCTCTCCAGGGCGTTGCGGGTGAAAAACGCCTGGTGGCCGGTAATCACCACGTTGGGGAATGTGAGCAAACGGGCGAACACGTCGTCTTTCAGCACGATATTGGAGAGATCTTCGAAGAACAGGTCACTTTCTTCCTCATACACATCCAGCCCCAGGTAGCCCACCTGGCCGGATTTCAGGCCTTCTATGATGGCGGCGGTGTCCACCATGGCGCCCCGGCTGGTGTTGATCAGCATCACGCCTTTTTTCATTTTGGCCACGGCCGCGGCATCAATCAGGTGATGGGTGTCCGGGGTGAGCGGGCAATGCAGGGTCACAATGTCTGCTTCCCGGAACAGTTCGTCCAGGCTCACATATTCCGCGCCCAGCGTTTGCGCCTCCGGGTTGGCGTGCAGGTCGTAACACAGCACGCGGCAGCCGAACCCGCGCATGATGCGCACCACTTCCACGCCAATCTGGCCGGTGCCCACCACACCCACGGTACGGCCCCGCAGATCGAACCCCAGCAGGCCGTCGAGGGCAAAGTTGCCATCACGAATGCGGTGGTAGGCCCGGTGGATCTGCCGGTTCAGGGTGAGGATCAGGGCGGCGGTGTGTTCGGCGACCGCATAGGGGGAATAGGCCGGTACCCGCACCACGGCGATGCCCAGGCGTTCGGCGGCTTTCAGGTCGACGTTGTTGAAGCCGGCGCAACGCAGGGCCACGGCCCGGGTGCCGCCGGCGGCCAGCTGTTCCAGTACGTTGGCGTCCACCTGGTCGTTCACGAACACGCATACCGCGTCGAAGCCTTTGGCCAGTGCCGCAGTGGCCGCATTCAGGCGTGGTTCCAGGAACACCAGTTCATGCTGGTGGCTGGCCTGGTTCGCCTGTGCCAGGAACTGTTCGTCGTAGGGTTTGGTGCTGAAAACCGCCACTTTCATGGGATTGGCCTCATCCGGTCTGGGTGGGTACGGGGTTCTTCAAACATAAATCAAATGCCCGGCGGCGAGCCACCGCAATTTTGTTCAATACCGGTTACAAGGCTCCGGGCACACTGGGCGCCTCCGTTGGTTCACAGAGTGCTGATGCTATGAGTCTGTCTATTATCCTGCCGATGTCGGCCTGGTGGCTTCGGTATCGCCGGGGCCGGTCAATCTGGTGTGCCTGAGCAGTGGCACGCGCTATCCGGTGTCTCAGGGGCTGGTGTTTGTCACCGGGGCCACTCTGGGGTTTATCGCGCTGTTTATGGCGGTGGGCCTGGTCGGCAAAGCCGGCATTGAGGGCCGCGTCGGCAATACTCACGCCGCGTTTCAGTTCGCTCTGGCCGTGCTGTATGCGGCGGTTGATCAGGTAGGCGTGGGCTGTAGCCACTGAGCCGGCACAGGTCGTCCAGCGATACCTCGTCGGTACAGTGGCTGTCCAGGTGCTCAGCCACCGCGGCCAGGGTGCCCGAGGGGCGCGGAATGCCCCGGGCCGGCGCTTCCGCCAGGCTCTGCATCAGGTCCAGCAGATACTCGGCAACTCGGCTCTGCTTTTCCAGCAGGTCCCGGCCCGGGTCCAGCAGGCAATCGGCCATGGTGCAGTAATCCTGGTACTGGCGGGGGTCGGTGATCACTGCCGTGTCCAGGTCCTGACAGTCTTCGCTGGGCAGCAGGCCCGCTTCAAATCTGAGCCGGGTCGGCCAGGCCAGTGCGTATGGCACTAGCCTAGCAGAATCTTACCACTCCAGCTGCGCGCCGGTCTGATACTCAATCACCCGGGTTTCAAAGAAGTTCTTCTCCTTGCGCAGGGTGGCCTGCTCGTCCAGCCAGGGCGACACGTTCTTCGCCCCGGGGAACGGTTCTTCCAGGCCCACGGTACGGGCCCGGCGGTTGGCCACAAAGCGGAACTGTTCGCTGTGGTATTCCGCCGAGTAACCCAGGATCGGGTCCCGCAGCACGTAGTTGGCGTAGGCCATTTCCGCGGCTTCGGATTCATCCCACATCTCACGCACCGCTTTCGGGTCCAGGGTGATTTTCTCTTCCTCGAGAATCTGGTTCACCACTTTCAGGCCGAAGGAGAAGTGCATGGCTTCGTCCCGCAGGATGTACTGCAACTGTTCACCGGTGCCCCGCATCAGGCCCCGGCGCTGCAGGGCGAAGATGGGGCTGAAACCGTTGTAGAACCAGCAGCCTTCGAACACGGCGGCGAAGAACAGGTAGGACATCACGAAGTCCTGCAGCTCATCCGGGTTGCGCAGGTTCATGTCGGAGCGCATGGCGGCGTCCAGCCGGCGGTTGGCCAGCTGGATTTTGCCGTTGATCTCCGGCACCACGCGGTAGCGGTTGTAGATCTCGCTCTGGTCCAGGTTCAGGGTTTCGATGCAGTGCTGATAGGTCCATGTGTGCAGCGCTTCCTCGTACACCTGGCGGGCCTGGTAGATCTGCAGTTCCGGCGCGCTCATCTTCTCCATCACCGCCAGGCCGATGTTGCGCATGGCGAGGATGTCGGAGGTGGTCAGGTACGCCAGCACGTTCTCGTACACGTGTTTTTCCGCCGGCGTCAGCCGGTGGTGGTAGTCGTGAACGTCCTGCGCCATGTTCACGTCCAGCGGCGTCCAGTGGTTCTTGTTGGCGTTCATGAAGTACTCCCAGGCCCAGGGGTACTTGAACGGTGCCAACTGGTTGATATCGGTCTCGCCGTTAATCACCCGCTTGTCGTCGACATTCACGGGCGCCGGGCCGTCGGTGGCGGCGGCAGCGGTTTGCGCTTTTGGTTCGTCGTCCCAGTCCAGCATGTGGGTGCCTCCCAAATAAGTAAATGGTTACTGACAAGCTTCGCAGTCGGGATTGTCGATGCTGCACACCTGCGGCTGTGGCGCCGACACCGGCGCGGTCTTCTCGGCGCCGGTGGCCCCCAGGGAGCGCAGGTAGTAGGTGGTTTTGAGGCCACGCTCCCAGGCCAGCTGATACAGGGCATCCAGCTTCTTGCCGCTGGGTTCGGCCATGTACAGGTTCAGGCTCTGGGCCTGGTCCAGCCATTTCTGGCGCCGGGCCGCCGCTTCCACCAGCCAGCGCGGGTCAATCTCGAATGCGGTGGCGTAGCGGGCCTTGAGCTCGGCGGGGATGCGGTCGATCTGCTGCACGCTGCCGTCGAAGTATTTCAGGTCGTTCACCATAACGTTGTCCCACAGGCCTTCGGCCTTGAGATCACGCACCAGCGAGGGGTTCACCACGGTGAACTCGCCGGACAGGTTCGATTTCACGAACAGGTTCTGATACGCCGGTTCGATGGACTGGGACACGCCCACGATGTTGGAAATGGTCGCGGTCGGAGCAATGGCCATCACGTTGCTGTTGCGCATGCCGTTTTTTGCAATCAGCTCCCGCACCGGGGTCCAGTCGAGGCGGCTGTTGGTATTGAGCGACAGGTCGCCGTTCCGGCGGTTGTCCTTCAGCAGGCCCACCGAATCTATCGGCAGGATGCCCTGGCTCCACAGCGAGCCTTCGTAGGTGTCGTAGGCGCCCCGCTCACCCGCCAGCGTGGCGGAGGCACGCAACGCGAAGTAGCTGAGTTGCTCCATGGCAACGTCGGCAAATTCCACCGCTTCCGGGCTGGAGTACGGCAGGCCCAGCTGGTACAGGGCGTCCTGGAAGCCCATCAGGCCCAGGCCCACCGGGCGATGCTTCAGGTTGGAATTGCGCGCCTGCGGCACCGCGTAGAAGTTAATGTCGATGACGTTATCGAGCATGCGCACGGCGGTGTTCACGGTGCGCTCCAGGCGCGTGACGTCCAGCTCGCCATCCTTGATGTGGGCAGCCAGGTTCACCGAGCCCAGGTTGCACACCGCAATCTCATCGGCGCTGGTGTTCAGGGTGATTTCGGTACACAGGTTGGAGCTGTGCACCACGCCCTGATGCTGCTGCGGGGAGCGCAGGTTGCACGGGTCTTTGAAGGTGATCCAGGGGTGGCCGGTCTCGAACAGCACGGTCAGCATCTTGCGCCACAGCTGTTTGGCCGGAATTTTCTTGAACAGCTTGATCTTGCCTTGCTCGGCCAGGGCTTCGTAGTGCTGGTAGCGCTCACGGAAGGCGTTGCCGTACAGGTCGTGCAGGTCTGGCACATCGCTGGGGGAGAACAGGGTCCAGTCGCGGTCTTCGCGCATGCGTTCGATCAGCAGATCCGGCACCCAGTTGGCGGTGTTCATGTCGTGGGTACGGCGGCGCTCATCGCCGGTGTTCTTGCGCAGTTCCAGGAACTCTTCGATATCCAGGTGCCAGCTTTCCAGATAGGCACAGACCGCGCCCTTGCGCTTGCCGCCCTGGTTCACCGCCACGGCGGTGTCGTTGACCACTTTCAGGAACGGCACCACGCCCTGGCTCTGGCCGTTGGTGCCCTTGATGTGGGAGCCCAGGGCCCGCACCGGGGTCCAGTCATTGCCCAGACCACCGGCCCATTTCGACAGCAGGGCGTTATCGCGAATGGCCCCGTAAATGCCCTCCAGGTCGTCGCCCACCGTGGTCAGGTAGCAGGACGACAGCTGGGAATGCCGGGTGCCGCTGTTGAACAGGGTGGGCGTGCTGGCCATGTAATCGAAACTGGACAGCAGCTCATAGAATTCGATGGCGCGGGCGTTGGGGTCGTCCTCACGCAGTGCCAGGCCCATGGCCACCCGCATGAAGAACACCTGGGGCAGTTCCAGGCGGGCCTTGTTCCAGTGCAGGAAGTAACGGTCGTACAGGGTTTGCAGGCCCAGGAAGCCGAACTGGAGATCGCGTTCTGGTTTCAGGGCGTTGCCAAGACGTTCCAGGTCAAAGGCCGCCAGGGCTTCGTCCAGCAGTTCGTAGCGGATACCGGCGTGAACAAAGGCGCTCAGGGCCTGTGGATAAATCTCTGCCAGCGGAAGACTGCGGGGCAGGTCAAGGGCTTCCGCTGTTTCCAGGCGAAGCTGTTCCAGCAGCAGGCGGGCGGTTACGGCGCTGTAGTCGGGTTCCCGTTCAATGCGGCCCCGGGCGGTCATGATCAGGGCAGACAGGACTTCGGTCTCTTCGATGCCGTCGTAGAGGTTGCGCAGGGCGTCTTCCACCAGCGAATCGCCGTCAATACCGTCCAGGCCGGTAGCCGCCTGTTCCACCTGCTGCTTCATCAGGCCCAGGTCCAGCGGGGCGATGCTGCCATCGGCTTTTTTCACGGTCAGGTGCGGATGCGCTTCCACCGGCTCGTCCACGGCGCGCTGGCGGGCGTGTTCTTCACGGTACAGCACGTAGGCCCGGGCCACTTTCTGCTCTTCGGCCCGCATCAGGGCCAGTTCCACCTGGTCCTGGATGTCTTCGATGTGCACCTTGCCACCGGCTTTGAGGCGGCGGCTGATGGCCTGCACTACCTGTTCGGTAACCCGGTGCACGGCGTCGTTGATGCGGGCGGAACCGGCTGCCTGGTCCCCTTCCACCGCCAGGAAGGCTTTGGTCACCGCCACACTGATCTTGGCCGGGTTGAAACTCACCAGGGTGCCGTTTCGTTTGATAACTTGCAGGGATTGGGTATCGGTCGCGGGGGCCGGGGGTTCGGCAATGGCAGTGGCTGTCATGGTGCTCTCCTGAATTCGCGTTGGTTCCGTTTCACCCTCGCGAACGCAGTGGCACACCTTGCCCCGAATACGGGCAGGCCTGACCAATCTGCTCACCCTTGAATCGCGAAGGTGCAGTCCAGAAACCCATGGGGGGCTTCTGATCCCTGGCAGGTCTTCGGACTCAGGGGCACGAATCGTTTGATTCCGCCTTGCGTGGCGACTTCCCGGCTTGCGCCAGTGTCATCTTGCCACGCTCGTTCCCCAATACCGCTGCGCGTCAGTTCCGGATTCTCACCGGATTCCCGACTACCCTGTGATCAAGATGATCAGAGTTTGATCACAATATATGGTAGTTAACCAAGGACCCGGTCACTATATAGGGCCGAATACGCCAAGACAAGGCACTTTTTGCAACAGAGCCTGTCCATCTCCAGACCACCGGATTTGAGGAATGAATGTGAGAATTTCGCTGCTTTTGGCCAGTACCCTGACGCTCGGTCTCGCCGCCAGCCCGGTGTGGGCAGAAACAGACCGGCTAACCCGGTTCTCCACCATGACCTCACTGGAGGACGGCTGGGAGCCCCTGACCTTTCCGAACATCGAGACACATACCCGCTACACCCTGGACACGGACGACGGCCAGCAGGTGGTCCGTGCCGACGCAGACGACAGCGCCTCCGGGCTGATTGCCCGTGTTGAGCTGGTGCCGGGGACCTGGTGGCAGATTACCGGCAGGCCTTCGGCGAAGAACCGCCCGCCATTGTGGGCGTGGCCATCATGACCGACGCCGACAACACCGGCGAGCAGGCGACTGCCTGGTATGGTGATCTGACCACCGGATTTACCGGTACTGCTCCGGAAACCCAGGCACCACATAGGTTTTCTGGAACCGGCGCACCAGCGGTACCTCGCCACGCTCGGCCAGGCGCAGGTAAGCGTCGTCAAAGGCCTCACGCAGAATGGCCGCACGCGGATTGGCCAGGGAAAACAGCCAGGCGCCATTGCGGCTGCGCATTTCCGATTCGCGAATCTCGTTATCTACGTTCCGGCTCAGGGTTTCCTGCACCGGTTGCCGGTAGTCCAGCAGATAATCGCCACGCTGACGTTTGAGCATGTTGAGCCCGGAGCGATGGTTCGGTGCTTCGGTGATCCGGATATCGGGTTGAGCCGTCAACCAGTCTCTGAGGCCGGCGTAGGTATAGCCGCCGATCAGAATCACGGTTTTGTTGCGCAGGCGATCCATATGATCCACTGGCGGCAGGCCTTCCAGATACCACGCGCTCAGTTCCACCGGAATCGGGCTGATCCAGCTCTCCAGAACATCGTCTTTCAGTGCAGGAATGTCGGTTAGCCCCATCCACAAATCGATAGTGCCATTGGTCAGATAGAGGTAGGTACGTGCGACAGGCAAGTAGATGAATTCCAGTTGGTAACCCGCCTCTGCCGCCACCTTGCGGGTGATATCCACAAACTCGCCGGCGGGCTCTCCCTGCTCGTTTCGATAGCTGATGGGCGGGAATTCAACATAGGCAACACGAACGGTTGAGGATGCTTCAGCCGATGTCTCTGAGGCGCTCAACGGTGAATGGAACAGGCTCATCCCGATGAAGACCAGGGCCACAAAAGCCAGGGGCAGTCGGGACAAACACCAAATAGATTGTTGGCAACTGCGCATGAATACCGCTTTTCGTTATCTGTTTACCTGAAGGTTAACAGATACACCCAAAACTGTGCGGTGAAATATGCAAAACCATGACTCAGAACGCGTGGGTGACCATGTACAGACCCACGCCCCCCATCACGACGGTGTAAGGCAACGCCATGACCACCATGCGCCCGTAGGACAACCGCACCAGGGGCGCAATGGCTGAGGTCAGCAGGAACAGGAACGCCGCCTGGCCATTGGGCGTAGCCACGCTGGGCAGGTTGGTACCGGTATTGATGGCTACGGCCAGGGTCTGGAAATGCTCGTAGCTGATACTGCCGGCGTCCAGCGCCTGTTTCACTTCGCTGATGTAGACGGTAGCCACAAACACGTTGTCGCTGATCATCGACAACAGTCCGTTGGCAATGAAGAACATGCCCGGCTGCTGGCCTTCGGGCAGCGCCAGTACGTAATCAATGATCGGTTTGAACAGGTGCTGTTCGTGAATCACAGCTACCACGGCGAAGAACACCACCAGCAACGAGGTAAAAGGCAGGGATTCCTGGAACGCCTTGCCAATCTGGTGTTCATCCGTCACGCCGGTAAAGGAGGTAATCAGGATAATCACCAGCAGACCAATCAGCCCGACCTCGGCAATGTGGAACGCCAGGCCAAACACCAGAATGACCGCGGCCACCGCCTGAATCCAGAGCGCCGCCTGATCGGACTTGGTTCGCCGCGCTTTTTCGTTGTCGGCAAACTCTTCCAACACCCGTCGCACCGGCTTGGGCAAGCGGCCGCCGTATCCGAACCAGCGCAGCTTTTCCAGCGCCCAGCAGGTAAACAGGCCGGCGAACAAAACCGGAATACTCACCGGTGCCATGTGCAGGAAAAAGCCGGCAAAATCCCAGCCAACCACCTTGGCAATCAACAGGTTCTGGGGCTCACCCACCATGGTGGCCACGCCGCCCAGGGCAGTACCAATGGCACCGTGCATCAGCAAGCTGCGAAGAAAGGCCCGGAAGTTTTCCAGATCTTCCCGGTGCAGCTCAATCACTTCATCGTCGCTGTTGGTGTTGTGGTCTTTCTGTTGGTAGCCCTTGCCGGACGCCACCTTGTGATAGACCGAGAAGAACCCTACCGCGACGCTGATAATGACCGCGGTGACGGTCAGGGCGTCGAGGAACGCAGACAGCACTGCCGCAGCGCTACAGAACAGCAGCGACAACGCCGACTTGGACCGTACCCCCACAAGAATCTGGGTGAAGGTCACCAGCAGCAGCTCTTTCATGAAGTAAATACCCGCCACCATGAACATCAGCAGCAGGATGACCGGGAAATTGGTCAGAACCTCATGGTACACGGCATCCGCCGAGGTCAGCCCGATCAGCAGGGCCTCCACCGCCAGCAAGCCACCCGGGAGCAGCGGGTAACATTTCAGCGCCATCGCCAGCGTAAAAATAAACTCACCGATCAACAGCCAACCCGCCACGCCGGGCCCAAGCAGATACATGACAATCGGATTGATGACCAGAAACAGCAGAATGACCTGCTTGTACCAGACAGGTGCCTTGCCAAGGAAATTATGGGTGAAGCCGGAGATAACAGTCGTGGGCATTACAGACATCTTCTGAGAAATCGGTTTGTTGGTATTGTGCGCCAGAAGACCCGCATCTTCCTTGATATTTACGTACCGGAGTATGGTCCGAAGGTACGAATTTCAGTCTACTTTTGGTCTTAATAACAAAAAGGAGGCGAGATAGAGCCGGGCACCACAAGAAATTTAAGTAATACTACTTAATTACTGCCGAAACGGCGACGGTATTTTAACCGATTTCTCGATTAATAAGGTAACTTTCTGAACAAATGACGGTCATGCCTGATATCGGGTCTGATATTTTCAGGACCGGATCCAGGCAGGCTCCGGCCCGTTTTAAATGGTGGCCTATTCCACCGTCACACTCTTGGCCAGGTTACGCGGCTGGTCTACGTCCGTGCCCTTCAATACCGCCACATGATAAGACAGCAACTGCAGCGGCACGGTATACACGATGGGCGCGGTAATCTCATGCACGGATGGCAGTTGCATCACGTGGATGCCGTCTTCCGGCTTTACATCCGCCGCCTTGTCGGCAAACACGAACAGCTCACCGCCACGGGCGCGAACTTCCTCCAGATTGGATTTCAGCTTTTCCACCAGGTCGTTGTTGGGAGCCACGGTGACCACCGGCATTTCGCTGTCCACCAATGCCAGCGGGCCGTGCTTGAGCTCGCCGGCAGGGTAGGCCTCAGCGTGGATGTAAGAGATTTCCTTGAGCTTGAGGGCCCCTTCCATCGCCACCGGGAACTGGGAACCACGGCCCAGGAACAGGCTGTGATTCTTGTCCATGAACGCCTTGGACATCTCTTCAATGTCGGCATCCAGGGCCAGGACGTCACTCACCTGCTTGGGCAACTGATGAATGGCGGCGACGATGTCTGCCTCTTTGTCTTCACTCAGGCCATTGTGGCGCGCCAGCGCCAGGGTGAAGATGAGCAAGGCGGTCAGCTGGGTGGTGAACGCCTTGGTCGACGCCACACCAATCTCCGGGCCGGCCTGGGTCATGATCACCAGATCGGATTCCCGCACCAGGGAGCTGCCCGGCACGTTGCAGATGGCCAGAGCCGCGCGGAAGCCCGCCTGTTTGGCCTGACGCAATGCCGCCAGGGTGTCGGCAGTTTCACCGGACTGGGAAATGCACAGGAACAGGGTGTCGGGCTGGATGACGTGTTTGCGGTAACGGAATTCGGACGCCACTTCCACCGAACAGGGCACGCCGGCCAGCTCCTCAATCCAGTAGCGGGCCACCATGCCGGCGTGGTAGGAAGTGCCACAGGCGATGATCTGAACGTGACGCACGCTATCCAGCAGGTTGGCCGCATCGGTTCCCAAGGCTTGCTCCAGAACCCGGCTGTCGGTAATCCGGCCTTCCATGGTGGCCTTGATCACTTTCGGTTGCTCGTAGATTTCCTTGAGCATGAAGTGGCGGTATTCACCTTTGTCCGCAGAGTCAGCACCGTGTTCGAACCGGGTAATGGTCCGCTCCACCGGCTGACCGCTGCGGTCGTGGATGCGGATGTTGTCCTTGCGGATATCGGCGATATCGCCCTCTTCCAGGAACATGAAGCGGTCGGTCACCGGCAATAAGGCCAGCTGGTCAGACGCGATAAAGTTCTCGCCAATACCGACGCCAACTACCAGAGGGCTGCCCTCGCGACAGACCACCAGGTGATCCGGCTCATCGGCGTGAACAACGGCCAGGGCGTAGGCACCGCGCAGACGCTGAATGGCCGCCTTTACCGCTTCATAGAGTTTGCCCTGTTCACGGAAGTATTTCTCGATCAGGTGCGCGACAACCTCGGTATCGGTCTGGGAGGTGAACTCAAAACCCTCGGCCCTGAGTTCATCCCGGAGTTCCTGGTAGTTCTCGATGATGCCGTTATGGACGATGGCCAGCCGCTCGCCGGACATATGGGGATGGGCATTCACCTGCGAGGGCTCGCCGTGGGTGGCCCAGCGAGTGTGGGCGATACCCAGGTGACCTGCCAGGGGGTTTGCTTCAATGGCATCAGCCAGGGCCGCAACCTTGCCAACTTCCCGGGCTCGCTGCACCAGGTGCTGGCCATTGATGACGGCCATGCCGGCGGAGTCGTACCCCCGGTATTCCAGGCGGCGCAGGCCCTCCAGCAGAATACCCTGGACATCCCGTTCAGATACCGCTCCTACAATCCCACACATGCTGTTATCACCTGTTCGTTAATCGTTGGTTACGCTTTTTTCGGCCGTTCCCAGCCGGCGATGTTGCGCTGCTTGCCACGGGCCACCGCCAGTTCCCCTTCGCTGATATCGCGGGTAATGGTCGAGCCGGCACCAATGGTGGCCTGTTCCGCTACGTTCACCGGGGCGACCAGTGAGGTATTGGAGCCGACAAATACCCCGTCACCCAATACCGTCTGGTGTTTGTTCACACCATCATAATTGCAGGTGATGGTACCTGCACCCACATTCACATTACGGCCCAGTGAGGCATCACCAACGTAACTGAGGTGATTGATCTTGCTGCCCTCACCCACCACGGCCTTCTTGGTTTCGACAAAATTACCAACCTTGGTGTTGGCGGCCAGTTCAGTGCCCGGGCGCAGACGTGCGAATGGCCCGATCTGGGCGTTGGCACCCACTACTGCACCTTCAATCACGCTGTTGGCCTTGATCTCCGCACCATCGGCAATGGTGGCGTCTTTGATCACACAGTTGGGTCCGATCACAACGTTGTTGCCGAGACTCACCCGGCCTTCAAAGACCGCGTTTACGTCTATCCACAGGTCGTTGCCAATGATGAGCTCACCGCGGACTTCAATGCGGGCCGGGTCCGCCAGGGATGCACCCTCGGTCATCAAACGCTCGGCTTGCTGACGCTGGCACCAGCGCTCCAGTTCCGCCAGTTGCAGGCGGTTGTTCACGCCCTGAACCTCGAATGGATTCAGCGGCTGGGAAACCGTCACTGACAAGCCGTGGTCGACCGCCATCGCGATAATGTCAGTCAGATAATACTCGCCCTGGGCGTTGCTGTTGGACAGAGCGGGCAGCCATTGCTTCAGGTGCCTGGCTGATACCGCGAGAATGCCCGTATTCACTTCCTGAATCTGCTGCTGTTCGGCGGTCGCGTCTTTCTGCTCGACGATGGCCTGAACCAGGCCTTGTTCGTTGCGAACGATCCGGCCATAACCGTGGGGGTTATCCATATCCACCGTCAGCAAAGCCAGATTCCGTTCGTCCAGGTCCGCGACCATGGTTTCCAGGGTATCTTTGCGAGTCAGAGGGACGTCACCGTACAACACCAACACCCGGGCATCATCCGGCAGTGCCGGCAGTGCCTGGGCCACGGCATGGCCGGTGCCCAGCTGTTCGGTCTGCAACACCCAGTTCACCGAGTCGTCTTCCAGAGACGCCCGAACCTGATCGGCTCCGTGACCAATCACCGTGTGAATTTTCTCCGCGCCCAGTTGTTTTGCGGTATCAACCACATGGTGCAGCATAGCTTTACCCGCCACCGGGTGCAGCACCTTGGGCAGGGAGGATTTCATGCGGGAGCCCTGGCCTGCGGCCAGGATCACAACGTGTAACGGGCTCATGGGGCAATCAGCTCCGGTATTCAAAACATCCATAAATGAAAAAACCGCGTCCCGGTGGAATCGCCGACACTCCGTTTCCGGAATACCGGGCCCTCCACCTGAGGATGCGGTTCACTGTCAGGCCAGTCCGGGCGCTGACACAGGCTCTGCTTAGCGCAGGTGCTTGCGCAGCTTCTGGATGGTGCGCAGCTGAGCGGCCGCTTCGGCCAGCTCGGCAGCAGCACGCGAGTACTCGAACTCGCCTGTCTTGTTCGCCAGTGCCTTCTCGGCTTGCTTCTGGGCTTCCAGGGCCGCTGCCTCGTCCACATCCTTTGCACGAACGGCGGTATCGGCCATCAGAGTAACCAGATTGGGCTGTACTTCCAGGTAACCACCGGATACGTACAGAATTTCCTCACTGCCACCCTGCTTGATGATCCGCACTGCGCCGGGCTTCAGCTCGGTCAGCAGCGGAGCATGGCCATACTGGATGCCAAGCTCACCTTCGGTACCGGTGGCGATCAGCATCTCCACCAGGCCCGAATAGATTTTTTCCTCGGCACTTACGACGTCACAATGTACGGTCATAGCCATTTCTTACGCCTCTTGGGTCTGAAAGGAAAAAAGGTGTCTTACTTACCTTCCTTCTCTTTCATTGCCTTAGCTTTCTCAATCGCTTCTTCGATGCCGCCGCACATGTAGAACGCCTGCTCCGGCATGTCGTCGTAGTCACCGTTGAGAATGCCTTCGAAGCTGGCGATGGTCTCTTTCAGAGACACGTACTTACCCGGAGAACCGGTAAATACTTCAGCAACGTGGAACGGCTGCGACAGGAAACGCTCGATCTTCCGGGCACGGGCTACGGTCAGCTTGTCTTCTTCAGACAGCTCGTCCATACCCAGGATCGCGATGATGTCTTTCAGTTCCTTGTAGCGCTGCAGAACGTTCTGAACACCACGGGCAACGTTGTAGTGCTGCTCACCGATCACCAGCGGGTCCAGCTGACGGGAGGTGGAGTCGAGCGGATCGATCGCCGGGTAAATACCCTTGGAAGCGATGTCACGGCTCAGTACCACGGTCGCGTCAAGGTGCGAG
>JAJUKC010000079.1 GCA_029264995.1 Marinobacter sp.
GTTGTTGCCCGGGCATGCGGTCAAGCTCTTCCTGAGTCAATGTCCATGCCATCATCAAGCCACCGTGACTGCTGGATCACCTTCAAGCACCACACCTCCGTGGGCCGTTGCGCTTCCCTGCAAGACGACTGGAACGCCGTTTACCGTCAGCCCGGGAGCACCCTGAATCAGGGTATCGGGCCCGCCGACTTTGCAGTTGCACTTATGGCCCTGCAGGGCAACCGGCGTACCGTTGACCGTAAAGGCCACATCGCCCTCGGCAATGCCGCCACCAACGTGGGGTGTGTTACCCGAGAACATCGGGCACATGTGGTAATGACCTTTCAATGAAACGGGAATACCCATCAGATTTCCTCCATGAACGGCAGGTGACCACGCACGAAACTATCTCCGGCTTTGTCTCGCTGCCAAAACTGATATTGGTATGGGTGCTGGTACGGATTGAGATCGGCATGAGTTAGCACATCAAGTGGGGCCAGGAACTCATCCCGGCGAAGAGGCGGCAAATCTTCCAGGTAGGGGCTGAGCACTCGCGGGTCGTACCACCGAAACCGCGTTGTTTCTCCGCCAGGCAAACGGGCATACACCCGCGCCCGCAAGGCATCCGCCAGTTGTTTCTGTCCGAGAGAGCTCGCAATCCAAAGGCTGGCGTGGCCCAGCGGATCTTTCTGCAAACACACATCGATTGCCCCGGGTTCTCCGTCAACCGCAATGAGCCAGGGGCCGCTATCGGCGAGCTCTTCGTCCTGCTGGCGGAACAGGGAAAGGGTGTCCAAGCCAGCACCACGGGCAAACCACAGGGGTTCGGGACAGGCGGCGGCGTCCAGTATCAACCACTGCACGCCCCGGCAGACCAGCGCATGCTGTCGCTTGGCGTTACTCATGCACCGTCTCCACACGCGGAGCAGATATCAACCAGCGGCGTTCCCTCCCGAGCCGCGCTTTCCAGGGTTTTGATCTGCGAGACCGCGCCGGTTGAGACCGCCACCGGCCCGTTCAGCTTGATGGACGGTGAATCAATGGTCACGCCACCTGAGCCAATGGTGATCTTGCCCCCCGGCCCCTGGATAACCACGCTTTCGCTGCCGGTGAGCGTCAGGTTCCGTGTATGGATCAGCGCGCTTTCGCCGGCCTCTACCAGTACCTTGCCCTGCACTTTCTGGGTGTAGTGTCCACCCACTTCCAGATCATGATTGGCGCGGCTGAACTCGTGGCGACGATCAGCCACTTCCAGGCGATAGTGGCGGCCAATGTTGGTAAACCGGTCACGGCCAACCTCCAGGGTCTGATCCTGCCCGATGGAGGCCTTCTGGTCGCGGCCAATGTCGACCTGTTCGTCCCGGGTTACGTTCAGGCGCTGGTCGTTGCCGATGTGTTTTTCACGATCATTACCAACGGAACAGGTCTGGTTGTTGTATATCTCCAGCTCGTGATCTTTCTGGGCCCTCAGATAAACGAGCTGGTTGTCTTTTTCGTCCTCAAAGCTGAGTTCGTTGTAACCACCACCCTGGTGGGTTTGGGTGCGGAGGACCGTTTTGGTTCTGTTGGTGGGCAAGCTATACGGCGGCATATTGGTGGCATGATAGGTTCGCCCTGTAATAATAGGCTGATCCGGGTCACCATCCAGAAAGCTCACGATGACCTCATGCCCCACCCGCGGCAGCGCCACCACACCGTACTGCCCGCCAGCCCAACCCTGGCTTACCCGTAACCAGGCACTGCTGTGCTCGTTGTCCTGGCCATACCGGTCCCAGGGAAAAATCACTTTAACCCGTCCATAGCGATCGCAATAGATTTCTTCGCCTTCAGGTCCAGTGACTCGAGCTATTTGAGGCCCATCCATGATTGGGCGGCAGTTGTCGCTTGGCGGGCACCAGTTCACGGTGGCCGGAACCGCGCTGAACTCATTGGTATAGGTGGTTGGCTCCTGGCCGGCATCCTCCTCCAAGGCCTGCGGTTGAACCCCTCGGTGAACCACTTCGGTCAACAGCCAGTCCCCATTGACCGCATCATCGAAATGCCCCTCAAGACCAACCCGACCGCCAGCAGTGAAATCCGGTCGGTTACTCTTGCCCGATGCGGTGCAGGCATTGCTCCGCAGAGACTCAAGGCGGGCCTTGGCAAATGGGGCGCCAGACGCATCCTGCTTATACCGCCCCGGATAATCGAAATGTTCATAATCCGGGCGCTGTTTCGAGAGATCCGAAGCTACCTCCAGGTGATCCAGCCCGTAGGCGGGATTCGTGAAGGTATAGTCTTTCATGGCGACCCCTGCAACGCTGACACGATCCAGGGTGTCAAAGGCGAACACACACTGCTGCCTGGAGCCCCCACCCGCCGTTGCGTTATAGAGAGCGGAAGGCAGCGCTAACGCCTCGCGGTGATGATCCGCCAGGATCAGTTCGGTGCCATCGGAGCCATGCTCAGCACGATAGTGCCAGCCTTCTTCTGCAGCCAGTCGCTGAATAAACGCCAGATCCGACTCCCGATACTGAACACAATACTCCCGCTCTTCCGGCGTGCGCAGTAGATTGAAGCGAGTACCGGTGATGCCACGCTCCTCGAGCATAGCGCCAATGATCTGTTCCGGCGTCTGGTGCTGAGAAATCCGGCTGTTTCGCCCTAGCCCCAGCCTCCAGATAGGCGAGCGGACAGTGAGGCGATAAGCGGTTCTCCGGTGGCCCGCAGAACCTCGGCCAAATTCTGCAACCACTCCACGGAACCGGCGAAGCAACTCGCCGTCCTGGAAGACACTCAACTCAGCTTCCTGTTCAAGCAAGTCGGCTGCCACTATACCTGACTGTTGGCTGAATGCGCCGATGGTGAGAGAAAAAATCTCAGACAAGGCTTCCCGCACTTCGAAATCGAAAACCTTAAAGAGGTCGACTGGCTGTTCACCAATCGCCAGGGTGAACTGAAGTCCTTTTCCAATTTGCATTGTGTGCATCCCTTGCTTGGCTCATGTTTTCCCTGTTGAACCACCATCCCGTGATTCCACAACCATCGTAGCGATCAAAACTCAACCAAAACTAGCACCTAACCGACATCAAGCAAACCCTTGCAACATTGCATTTCGTTAAAATTGGCAGACCAAGGTTTAGTTTCGAATGGCAAGAGACTTCCGTATAATTGCGCCCACTTTTTAAACGCAGTTAAACGAACCCTAACGTACCAGGAAGGATCGCACATGCAATTCGACAACATCCCAGCTGGCAAGAACCCGCCAGAAGACATCTACGTTGCCATCGAAATCCCGGCCAACAGCTCTCCGGTCAAGTACGAACTGGACAAGGACATGGGCGCCCTGCTGGTTGACCGCTTCATGGCCACTCCGATGTTCTACCCGGCCAACTACGGTTTCATCCCCCACACCCTGGCCGACGACGGCGACCCACTGGACGTCCTGGTGGTCACCCCGTACCCGGTGCAGGCTGGCTCGGTCATTCGTTGCCGCCCGGTAGGCGTACTGAACATGGAAGACGAAGCCGGTGGTGATGCCAAACTGGTGGCCGTGCCCCACGACAAGCTGACCCAGACCTACCACAATGTTCGTGAAATCGAAGACCTGCCGGAACTGCTGCGTGACCAGATCCGCCACTTCTTCGAGAACTACAAGACTCTGGAGCCCGGCAAGTGGGTGAAAGTGCAGGGCTGGGACAACGCTGCAGCCGCCAAGAAAGCTATCGAAGACGCCATCAACGCCTACAAGGGCTGATTGCGCCTCGACCATAAAAAAGCCGGGCGCGTCTAAACGACTGCCCGGCTTTTTTGTGCCTGAGCCAAAGCTCAGACAAAGGCGCTCATCAGCCCCGCGACAACAGGTCCCGCATATCACTGATCGCAGCATTCGCCCGTGACAGATAAGCCGCCATGGTCAACGAATGGTTGGCCAGCACACCGAAACCACTGCCATTGAGAATCACCGGGCTCCACATCGAAGCCTGGGTGCCCTCCAGCTCGATAATGATCTGCTTCACGCTCGCCATGGCGTTCTTGTCCTGCAACACTTTCCGGAAATCCACTTCCACCGCCCGGAAAATGTGCAGCAACGCCCAGGCACTGCCCCGCGCTTCATAGAAGACATCATCAATTTTGGTCCAGGAGGTTTTGACATCCTCACCACCGGTCTCTTCCGCCAGAGGATCATCCGGATTCAGGTTAGCCACGGCATCCGATACCGACGCCTTGCCCACGCTCTCGCTGAGCGTACGGGACAAGCTGCCCAGCCGGGTTTCCAGATCCGCCAGCCAGTTGTTCAGGTTATCCGCCCGGGCAAAAAACTGGGCGTCCGCCTGGGCCGGATCGGACAGGCGATTCAGATAGCGCTTGAGCGCATTGATGCCACGCCGGTACTCGTTCTCGGTCGATGGAATGGCCCAGCTTTCACTGTCGAAGTGGAACTGGGGTTCGGCAATGGTCAGGTCCGGGTCTTCCGCTGACTGGCTCTGGGAACGGCTGATATCCTTGCGCATCGCCCGGGAAAGATCCCGCAACTGCACGAGCACGCCATATTCCCAGTTCGGCATGTTGTCCATCCAAAGACCTGGAGGCGCGATGTCGTTGGAAATATAACCGCCGGGCTTATCCAGCAACGTCTCGGCAATACGGATCATGGTGGCGGTAGTGGCAAAACCGGTCACCGGTTCCCGCTCCATGGTGCTTGCAAGGGTGCGAGTGTGATCACGTACAGAAAAAGTATCCGGCTCGCTGCTCCAGTATATACCCAGCACGATCGCAATCAGCAGGTAGACCACCAACAAGGCAACCACCAACTTGCCAATGACACCGCTACCGCCGGTGTAATCCTGCACATCGTCTTTCTTGTCCCTGAAGTACTGTCTGATCTTGCCAGGCATAAGACTCCTGATCTCCTGTTGATTACGTGTCTGCGGCAAACGGCCTGCCCAGATGGTAGCCCATGGCGCCGTCAATACCCAGCCTACAGAGTACCGAGTATTCCGCCGCGGTTTCTACTCCCGTGGCGTATACCTTCACTCCCCGGCTATGGGCAATGCCCACCACCGACTCCAGCCAGAACCGGTTTTCATCATGACGGTCCAGGTTGTGGATGAAGCTGTGATCAATCCGAACGGCCCTGAACGGCAGCCGTTTGAGGTAACTGAACGGAACGCCACCCACTCCGAACCGGTCAACCAGCACCGGTACACCAAGCCGCGACAACTCTCTTATCAGAGAGCTGACGGCTTTGCGGTGATGGTGAATGGTCACTTCGGCAATGCCAACCCACAAGCGCCCGGCTGTGCGCCCGGCCTTGGCAACCATGGACAGCAGATCGTCACGGAAGCTATCAGACGCGATCGAACTACTACCCAGCGATACCGCCAGCCGCCGCTCCGGGTGGCGTTCAAGACACTCCAGCGCCCGGGTAAGCAGCATACGGTCAATATCGCTCACCAGCCCCAGCCGCTCGGCCATGGGTACGAACAAACCGGCTTTCAGCGGCCCTTCTGCAGTCTCAATACGGGAGAACACCTGATAATGGACCAGTGACTGATCCTCACCATGCACCATTGGCTGGAGCCAGAGCGACAGGTTATCTTCCCGAATCGCCTGAGCAATAATGGTGCGCCAGGTCTCCATATTATGATGGTTCTCAACACCGGAATCGGGAAGCAACAGGCAGCAGGACTCCTCCCGTTGTTGAGCGGTCCTGAGGGCTTCATCGGCGGCGGCCAACAAGGCTCTGACACCCTCATCAGGCCTCGCCACCGCCAGGCCCGCATGCACATGGGCATCCATCGGGGCGGAAAGATCGGAATAGATTCCATCCAACTCCTGCACCAGCTGCTCGGCCCAGATACGCACATCCGCTGCCGATGCCCCGGGCACAAACACGGCGAATTCCGCGCCGGTTCTGCGCCCGGCGAAGGATTCAGCATGGCGGGCGACAAAGGCTCGGATACCGGCAGCAACCTGGCGCAGCAATCGGTCCCCCTCGTCCCGGCCATAGGCCAGATTGTAATCCGCGAAGTAGGCCAGCTGGAGCATGATCAGAACACCGGGCGCCGATTTCTCTTCCGATTCCACTTCCACTTTCATGCGCTGGTCAAAGGCGCTGCGGCTTGCCAACCCGGTCACCGGATCTTCATTGTTCACCCGCCGCAAATGCTGGATAAGCTTGCCCTGTCCCTCGAACAGCTGGCCCAGATCATCCGCCATCTGATTCATGGCTTCCGTCACCCGGTTCAGCTCCCGGGTGGAGCGAATACTCACTCGCTTCCTGAAATCCCGTTGACCAAGGGCCCTGGCCTGGGCCTCCACCTCTTTCAGAGGCTTCAATGCCCGCCTGAGTAGCAGAAACAGCCCCAGTAAACCGCCAGTGGCGATCACCAGGGCAGACAGCACCAACCCCAGGGTAATACGCCAGAGATCGTCATAGGCCCGGCCCGGATGACTCACCACACGCACCTTACCCAACCGGCTCCAGCCCCTGACCACCTCCGCTTCCGCCTCCGGCAAGGGCAACGCAGCCAGGGAGACAAACCACTCCGGTGCACCATTAGCCTGCAGTGGCATGCGCCGACCGGCAATCACCTCTCCATCGTGCCCCAGGTACTCAACCGCCAGATAGCGGCCACTATCGAACACAGCATCGATCAGGGACGCCGAGGCGACCGGGTCAGCGCCGTCAATGGCATTGGACAGCGAAAGCCCGGTTGCAGTGGCTCCATCGCGGGCATGAGCCGCCAGCTGATCGGCAACATAGTCCCGAAAATAGCCATAACTGGTCACGAACGCGACTACCAGGGTCAGTGTCAGCAGAGTGCCGGCGAACAGCAACAGCAGGGTCTGCAAGGTAATCTCCCCTCGCTGCCTGCGGATAGGAAAGTTGTCGAGCATCCCTGCCATCACATCGGGGCTCCATCAGAGAAACGAGTATCAGGTTAGCTGTGACCCGGGCCGCAGAGTTGACAAACATTTACATAGCGCAACCTACGCCCACAACATTAAACACTATAGACTCTACACAAGGACCATAAAGCCTCTGTATAACTCATAAATGGCAAAAATTCGCGCAGACGGATATCGCGATCAACAATTGGACAGACAGGCCGGAGCACCATGAACGACGAAAGCCAGAAAGAGAAACTCAGGCAGCATTTCGCCCGCCGTGTCACCACCCAGGCCCGGGTGGTGCTTGATACCTGGCAGAAAATCCGCGACGACCGCAGTCAGGCGCCAGCCCATCGGGACGATCTGATTGCCGCAGCCGACAAACTCGTTCGTTATGCCCGGCGTTTCGAGATGGACAGCCACGCCGCTGCCGGCGAGTTGATCCTGTCCCTGTTGACCGACTGGCATCAGGACACCCCCCTGGACGATGCCAAAGCCAAGGCTCTGGAAGATGCCACCGAAAATCTGCGCCTGTCCACCCAGCGCCGCACCGACCAGGACACTTCCAGCGCACCCCAGCAGTATCGTCGCACGCCAGTTTATATCGCCCTGTCGAACGAAGAGATGGCTTCGCGGCTGATCCGGCAGCTGGAATTCTTCGGCTTTCGCGCTTCCGCCTTTAACGCACCAGCAGACCTGATTGAGGCCTGCGCGCTCAGCAAACCGGAAACCATCCTGATGGATGTGGGCTTTGGCGGCAAAGATAAAGATAATGCCGGCATCGCCACCGTTGAACAGTTGCAGGAGCAACACGACACGCCGATCCCCATTATTTTTGTCAGCGACGAGGACGGCAGCATTGAAACCCGGTTGCGAGCCTCACGCTGTGGCGGGGAAGAATTCTTCTACCCGGCGGTGGATCCCGGCCAGCTGATTGAAAAGATCGAAACCTATACCCACGGCAACACCGTCGAGCCTTACAAGGTGCTGGTCCTGGACGATTCCCGGGCCCAGGCCAAATACATGGAAACGGTGCTGAAAAAGGCCGGCATGACCGCCCACATCATCACCGACCCGATGCAGATCATTCATGCCCTGGAGGAGTTCTCACCGGAAATCATCATCCTGGACATGTACATGCCCGGCTGCACCGGCATGGAGATTGCCCGCGTTATCCGACAGCAGGATCGCTTCCACAGCGTTCCCATCATTTACCTCTCGGCTGAGGAAGACGTCAGCAAACAGCTGCACGCCATGAGCCTGGGTGGCGACGACTTCCTGACCAAACCGATCGATCCCAAGCACCTGATTGCCACCCTGCACAACCGGGGGCGGCGGGCCCGCTCACTGCTGGCACTGATGATCCGCGACAGCCTGACCGGCCTGTTCAATCACACCCACACCCTGCACCTGCTGGAGCAGGAAATCGTGCGGGCGCGCCAGAAAGATCAGCCTATGTGCTTTGCCATGATCGATATCGACTTCTTCAAGAAGGTAAACGACACCTTTGGCCACCCGATCGGCGACCGGATTCTGCGCAGCCTGTCCATGTTCCTGAAACAACGCCTGCGCAAGACCGATCACATTGGCCGCTACGGTGGAGAAGAGTTCGCCATCATTCTGCCCAACACCCGCCCGGGCGATGCCCGCAATGTCCTCAACGAGATTCGCGAGCGCTTCTCCGAGCTGACCCAGCAGGCCGGTGACCGGGAATTCAATGTCACCTTCAGCTGCGGTATTGCCGACTGGCAGGATGAAACCGCCCAGGCCCTTTGCGAGCGGGCAGACCGCGCCCTGTATACGTCCAAGGAGCACGGCCGCAACTGCGTGACCCTGGCCGAGACCTGACCTTCCGGGCCGGGCAATCGCCCGGCCCATGAAACCAATGTCGAATACCGACATTCCCCGCCATGATCAACAATGATTGTCATCAACGAAATGTCATCGCGTGACAGCGGGTTGCTGTGTAACCTTTTCAGAGCAATGGACAACCGGCAGGATTGTCAAAAAGTGTTGATCTGGGGATAACAAGCACGCACCATTGGGGTAACGTGCCGTTATCTTCGGCGATCCTGTTCAAAATTCATCAAGGCAGACAGAACCATGTCGACCATTCTTGTGCTCCACGGCCCGAACCTCAACATGCTCGGCACCCGAGAGCCCGAGGTCTATGGCCACGAGACCCTGGCCGATATAGACGACCGCCTGCGCAGCAAGGCGGCTGAGAAAGGCCATCATCTGCTACACCTGCAGTCAAACGCGGAATATGAATTGATAGAAAGAGTGCATGAAGCCAGGGCTGAAGGGGTGGATTTCATCATCATCAATCCCGCCGCCTTCACCCACACCAGCGTGGCCCTTCGGGATGCCATGCTGGCGTCGGGCATTCCCTTTATCGAAGTGCATCTTTCAAACGTGCATGCGCGGGAACCTTTCCGCCATCACTCCTATTTTTCAGATATCGCCGAGGGCGTTATCTGCGGGCTGGGCAGCCAGGGCTACGATCTTGCCCTGAAGGCGGCCCTGCAACGAATTCACCGATAGAACACAGAAACGGGACTGGAACAGTTATGGATATTCGCAAAATCAAGAAACTCATTGAGCTCCTTGAGGAATCAGACGTCGAAGAGCTGGAGATCCAGGAAGGCGACGACTCGGTTCGCATTTCCCGCCGTCGCGAACCCGCCGCCGGTGGACATTACGTCAGCCATTACGCGGCACCGGCCCCCCAGGCTGCCCCAGCTCCGGCACCTGCGGCTGAAGCCGCCCCGGCAGCAGAGCCCTCAGCCCCGGCAGCGCCCTCCGGCCACGCCGTGAAATCCCCGATGGTTGGTACCTTCTACCGTGCGCCGTCCCCCACCGCCAGCCCCTTTGTTGAAGTGGGCCAGAAAGTTAACGTGGGCGACGTGATCTGCATTGTCGAAGCCATGAAGATGATGAATCAGATCGAAGCCGACAAGGCCGGTACCGTTACCGAAATCCTGGTCGAAAATGGCCAGCCGGTTGAGTTTGACCAGCCCCTGGTCGTCATTTCCTGAATTCGGTGATTGCTAACCATGGCCATGTTAGAAAAAGTTCTGATCGCAAACCGCGGTGAAATTGCCCTGCGCA
>JAJUKC010000055.1 GCA_029264995.1 Marinobacter sp.
ACAGGGCCGAAGTAACGCCATTCTGGGGGTGCCACCGGAAATCGACGCAAACCTGCTGAAAAAGGCCGTCTACGACCAGACCGATCCGAAGATCATGCCGGTATTCGAAGAGCTGGCCGTACCGGAAGGCACTGGTCGGTTACTGTTGATGCAGATCCACCCCGGTATGCCGCCATACACAGACACCGCAGGGCGGGGGACTATCCGCGTCAGCAAAGACTGCGTTCCACTGACCGGCACACTGCGCCGGAAGATCAGTGTCGAAACCGGCGAAACCGACTACACCGCAGAAGCGGTTGCTCCTGTGGATAACTCCCTACTATCCGCCACAGCGTTGGAAGCACTGCGCAACCAGGCCAACAAGGAGCGTGCGCCGGAAGACTTGCTGAGGCTATCGGACACAGAACTTCTGTCCACTCTCGGGCTGATCAAACAGGGCAAACTCACCAGGGCCGCTATTCTGCTGGCCGGCACCGAGGCGGCCATTCGGGAACACCTGCCCGGCCACAACTGGACCTTCCTGCAAATGACCTCGGATACCGACTACGGCATCCGGGAGGATCGGGTCAGCGCATTGCCCTTGTCTGTTCAGCGCATAGAAGAACTACTGGTGCCCTTTAACCCCATCACCACCTACAAACAGGGCATGTTCCACTACGAATACCGTACCTGGCCAGAAATAGCGGTGCGTGAAGCCCTGATGAACGCCTTCTGCCATGCGGACCTGCGCATCGCGGGGCCGGTGATGGTTAAGCTGTTTGCCGACAGGCTGGAAATCAGCAATAACGGGGGCTTTATTGCCGGCATTACCCCCAACAACATCCTTCATCACCAGCCTGCTGCCCGAAACCCCTTACTGGTAGAAGCCCTTACCCGGCTGCGCCTGGTAAACCGCAGCAATCTGGGCATTAACCGCATGTTCTCCGCCCTGCTGATGGAAGGCAAAGAACCGCCCCAGATTCGGGAGATTGGTGACTCGGTGCAAGTCAGCTTTCCCAAGCGGGAGCTGAACGCCACCTTCCGTTTGTTTGTGGCGGAGGAAAGCGAACACGGGCGTAACCTGGGCGTGGATGAACTGATGCTACTGCAATACCTGCTCCAGCATCCGGAAATAGACACCAACACCGCAGCCAATTTGTGCCAGCGTGGCGAAGCGGAGATGCGCGAAAAGTTATCCACAATGGAATCGGCAGGTTACATCGAACACGGGGGTACCGGGCGGGGCGCTTATTGGTGCATGCAGCCCGAGCTCTACAATCGGTTGGCCGAGGACGGCCAGAGTGAAGCTCGCCGCCGGATTGGCTGGGATGCTGCGAAAACCCGAGTGCTTAGCATTCTGATGGAGCGTGCCAAGCGCGGAGACCCCGGGTTGAGTAACAAGGAAATCCGGCAAATTACCCGCTTTGACCGCAACCAGGCCCGCCGCCTGATGCAGGAGCTGATGCAGGAGAACGCCAGCCTCCAGAAGGTGGGGGAGCGGCGCTGGGCGCGCTATGAATACAGCAATGCGCGTGAGCATTGAAATTCGCATAGATAAACTTCTATGCGCATACTATGCGTTTAACGAATAAAGTGCGCATATCGGTGCGTACCGATGTGCCAGGAAAAGCGCTTTAACGGCACCAAAGCCGTAGCCGTGGCATCACTTTAAGGATTGGGGAAGTAAAAGAACATGCAGCCACTCGACAAGACACTCAGAAACCAACTGGAACGCGCCGTTAAAAACGCCCGCGACACCGCCGAAACGGGTGCCCGCGCCGCGTTGGACCAGTTGGGTGTGGGAGACCCCACACCAGCCGCGCATCTGAGCGAGACCGAGCGGGAGCTGCGCCGCCGCTTGCGTGCCCATGGTCGACAGTTGGGTGACTCCCTGAACGGCGGTAAGGTCCAAAGCATGGATCGCCTGGTGGAGGAAGTCGCCTACGAACACTGGCACCGCATGCTCTTTGCCCGCTTCCTGGCCGAAAACGACCTGCTGATGTACCCGGACCCGGACGAACCGGTAGCCATCACCCTGGAAGAATGTGAAGACCTGGCCGCCGATGAAGGCGCCGCCAACGGCTGGGAACTGGCCGCCCGCTATGCGGCCCGTATGCTGCCGCAGATTTTCCGGCTGGACTCCCCGGTTTTCCAGCTCACCCTGCCACCGGAGCACCAACAGGCCCTGGAACGCCAGGTCGCGGGCCTGCCGCTGGAAGTGTTCACCGCCTCCGACAGCCTGGGCTGGGTTTACCAGTTCTGGCAGGCCAAAAAGAAGGAACAGGTCAACCAGTCCGAAGTCAAGATTGGCGCCCGGGAGCTTCCCGCCGTTACCCAGCTCTTCACCGAGCCCTATATGGTCAGCTTCCTGCTCGACAACTCCCTCGGCGCCTGGTGGGCGGCCCGGCAGCTCAGTGAAAGCGACCTGAAGCACGCTGAAAGCGAAGAAGAACTGCGGGAGAAGGCTTCCATCCCCGGCGTGCCGTTGGAATACCTACGCTTTGTCAAAATCCCCTCTCCCCTCGCGGGAGAGGGCCAGGGAGAGGGGGAAGAAATTTGGACACCGGCCGCCGGCACCTTCGATGCCTGGCCGGAACAACTGGCCGACCTGAAAACCCTGGACCCTTGCTGCGGCTCCGGCCACTTTCTGGTGGCCGCCTTCCTGATGCTGGTGCCCATGCGCATGGAGCGCGATGGTTTGTCCGCTCGGGACGCCGTGGATGCCGTGTTGCGAGAGAACATTCATGGCCTGGAGCTGGATCAGCGCTGTGTGGAACTGGCCGCTTTTGCGTTGGCCTTGGCCGCCTGGAAATACCCCGGCGCCGAGGGCTACCGGCCATTGCCGGAGCTGCACCTGGCCTGTACCGGGCTGTCCGTCAGCGTCGCCAAGGAAGAGTGGAAGCAACTCGGCCTGGGCAAGCACAATCTCACCATTGCACTGGACTGGATGCACGACACCTTCAGGGATGCGCCGGTACTGGGCAGCCTGCTCAACCCCGCAAAAGCCGACGCCGCCAAGCTGGTGAAGTGGGAGGAGCTGTCCACCACCCTGAAACAAGCCCTGGAAACCGAGCAGCAAGGCGAAGCTCAACACGAGGCCGCCGTAGTGGCCCAGGGGCTGGCCAAGGCAGCCACCCTCCTGGCCGATCAATATCAATGGGTGATCACCAACGTGCCTTACCTGACCCGGGGCAAGCAAAGTGATCGGTTGCGGGACTTCTGTGAGCGGCACTATCCGGCGGCAAAGAATGACCTGGCCACCGTATTTCTCGACCGCTGCCTGGAGCTTTGTTCCCAGGGCGGAACCTCCAGCATTGTGCTGCCTCAGAACTGGCTGTTTCTCACCAGTTATAAGAAGTTCCGCGAAAAGCTGCTCAAGAACGATACCTGGCATTTTATTGCCAGGCTTGGGCCTCAGGCCTTCCAAACCCCAATGTGGGACTTCAATGTCCAGCTAATATCCATCAGCCATGGCAATGATGCTCAGGAATCCGGCGGACTGTTCGGTGATGCGGAACATACCAATCTAATCCGGGGCGTGGATGTTTCAGAGCCGCGTACGGCGGTGGAGAAGGCTGAGCAGTTATTGGCGACGGAGGTAAAGACTGTCGATCAGGCGAAGCAGTTGGAGAATCCGGATGGGAGAATAAGCTTTTCAAAGCAGGATTCTAATAATCACATCTCTGAGATCGCTGAATGCTATCAGGGACTCGTGACTGGAGATATAGAGCGGTTTACGAAGAAGCTCTGGGAGGTTGCTGCAATTTCTCATGACTGGTTGCCATTCCGTCGCAGCAACAATATGGCCCAGTTCTATGGAGATGTTTCAGAGGCTATTCTTTGGCAAAAAGGATGTGGGCAGTTACATCATTATGCAGAGTCGGCTCGTGCTCAGCTGCACGATATGCACGAGAGTGGCAACCGCGTTTGGGGGAAACGTGGTGTTGCAATTAATAGAATGGCAGGACTAAAAGCGGTTCCATACTGGGGAGAGCATTTCGACAATAATGTAGCAGTTGTATGTCCATTAAAAGAGGCGGAAATAGCACCTCTCTTGTGTTTTCTAGCGTCGGATAGCTTTCATGAAGCAATACGTGAACTTGATCAAGCCTTGAAAGTTACCAACCGAACCTTGTTGAAGGTGCCATTTGACCATGAATACTGGTCTTCTGTTGCAAAGATTAAATATCCGAATGGATTGCCTGGGTCGTATACTGACAATCCCACTCAATGGGCTTTCCACGGCCACCCCTGCGGCTCAGTCGTGTGGGAGGAAGAACAAAAGTGGACAGCCGAAGGCCCGCTCCGCACCGACGACACAGTCCTGCAAGTCGCCGTTGCCCGCCTCCTGGGCTACCGCTGGCCCGCCGAACTGGATACCGATATGGAGCTGGCTGATGAGCAACGTGAATGGGTCAAGTGCTGTGAGGCATTACTGCCCTTCGCCGATGAAGACGGCATCGTCTGTATTCCCCCAGTGCGCGGAGAAGCCTCAGCCACCGATCGCCTGCTGAACCTTCTGGCCGCTGCCTATGGCGATGCCTGGTCCACCGATGTGCTGGCAGAACTTCTCAAGAGTGCCGACCACGCCGGCAAAACCCTGGAAACCTGGCTACGGGACAAGTTCTTCACCCAGCACTGCAAGCTCTTCCAGAACCGCCCCTTCATCTGGCACATCTGGGACGGCTTGCCGGATGGCTTCTCGGCTTTGGTCAACTACCACCAGCTCGACCGCAAGAACCTGGAAACCCTGATCTACACCTACCTGGGTGACTGGATCGGCCGCCAGAAGCAGGACACGAACAATGGCATCGACGGTGCCGAAGAACGCCTCGCCGCTGCCGAAGCCCTGAAGAAAAAGCTGGAACAGATCCTCGAAGGCGAAGACCCCTATGACATCTTCGTGCGCTGGAAGCCCAAAGAAAAACAACCGATCGGCTGGGAACCAGACCTCAACGACGGCGTGCGCCTAAACATCCGCCCCTTCATGACCGTCGCGGATGTAAAAAAGAAAGGCGCCGGCATCCTGCGCGACAAACCCAATATCAAATGGACCAAGGACCGTGGCAAGGATGTGGAATCCGCGCCCTGGTACCACAAATTTGGTGGTGAGCGGATTAATGATCATCATCTGACTTTGGCTGACAAACGGGCGGCCAGGGAGTCCAGAGAGGGTTCAACATGATTAAACATCTGAAGATGACCAACGTTGGCCCTGCGCCAGAGATGGATCTGGTTTTTGGTGAACGGCTGAACTTGCTAACCGGCGATAACGGCCTGGGTAAAAGCTTTCTGCTGGATATCGCCTGGTGGGCCATGACCCGGAAATGGCCGGCTGAGGTGAATCCGAAGCTGACATCCGGAAAGGTGGCATTGCCCACAGACAAGAAGCAGAAAGCGGAGATTGATTTCTCGTTCTCCGCAGCTTCCACAACCATGGAGTACACCAGCACCTTTCAGCCAAAGCTGCAAAGCTGGCAAGTGCGCAAGGGTCGGCCTGCCAATCCGGGCATGGTGTTTTACGCTCTTGCTGACGGTAGTTTTGCGGTTTGGGACCCGGCACGTAATTATTGGAAGAAAAACAATGAAGAGGGCGCTGGGCGGCCTCCTGCTTATGTTTTTGGTCCCAAAGATGTCTGGGATGGCCTACGTCGAGAAGAAGACGGTACCTGGCTTTGTAATGGTCTTATCCGCGATTGGGCCGGTTGGCAGAAAGAGCGTGGGCGAGCTTTCAAGGCACTGACGGCCGTCTTGGAAGCGCTCTCCCCTTCAAACGAAGAGAAGCTGGTGCCGGGCGAACTGACTCGCATTAGCCTGGATGATGCCCGGGACATGCCGACTCTGAAAATGCCCTATGGCCAACAAGTGGCGGTTGTTCACGCCTCTTCCGGTATGCGCCGGATTATTTCGCTGGCCTATTTTCTGGTGTGGTGTTGGGAAGAGCACCTGAAAGCCAAAGAGTTGCTGGGTGAAGACGCGGAGACGAAATCGGTGTTTCTGGTGGATGAGGTGGAATCTCACCTTCACCCCAAGTGGCAGAGAACCGTTATTCCGGCCCTGATGAAAGTAATGGATCAGCTGATGACCTCGCCGGATGTGCAATTGATTGCGGCGACCCATTCTCCGCTGATTATGGCATCGGTGGAGCCTTTGTTTGATGAGGACAAAGATGCCTGGTTTGATCTGGACCTTGTGGATAACCAGGTTGCTCTGACCAAGCGCCCCTTCGTTCGTCAGGGGGATGTGCGGGCCTGGCTGACCAGCGATGCCTTTGATCTACAGAGCGGCTATTCCATTGAAGCTGAGAAAGTTCTGGAAAGAGCTGCCGAGGCGTTGAGTGATGAGAATTTCAGTCAGGCTGATGCGCAAAAGCTGGATAAGCAGCTCAGAGCCGTGTTATCAGACACGGACCCGTTCTGGATGCGGTGGCGCTTTGTCGCCGAAAAGAAAGGGTGGATTTCATGATTCATGTGTCACCCCAGCCTGAACCGGATTCTTTTGACAAACAGGTAAGGCAGAAGGGCCTTGCCTGGCTGGACAGAAAGCAGATCCCGCTGGATAAGCCCGTGGCCTCAAACACGGAGCTTTCGCCATACTGGCGCAAATGTCTGGGCGATCTCTATGGCCGTTATGGCGGATTCTGCGCCTACCTTGCTGTTCATTTCGAACGGGCGACAGGTGGTGGCTCCGTTGATCACTTTATTGCCAAGTCTAAACGGGCCGACCTGGCCTACGAATGGAGTAATTACCGGCTAGCGTGTTCCACGATGAATAGTCGGAAAAGGGATTACGAGGATGTTCTGGACCCCTTTGAAGTGGAAACCGGTTGGATCTGCCTGGAGCTGGTTAGCGGAAGGATTTACCCGTCTCAAGGCCTGCCCGGGGAGATTTCTGAGAGGGTTCAGGCAACGATTGATCGCCTTGGCCTTGATGACCCGGTAAACCGGGAGCTTCGGGCCCGGTTATTCGATAATTACTGGCAAAAGGGGTATCCGGAGGATTATCTCCGCAGTTATTCGCCTTTTGTATGGTTCGAAGCGAAGCGGCAGGGGGTGTTATGAGGGTTCTGGACTATCTCCTGAAGGCGATCCGTGATGCCGGCATCTACAACCCTGATATTCAGGTGGCCCCCGCCTGCATTCTGTGGCCAGATCGTGATCGCCAGTGGGAAGCCGTAATTCCTGTACTGCAAGCCGAACTACCCGAGCTGATGGTGCTGGGTGATTACGCTCCGGAGAAGCGCACCGGCCCGGCAATCTGGCTTCGCTATGCCATTGCCGGGTTCGCGGAAGATATTGAGTTGCCGGAAGGCAAGGCACCGATTCTGTATCTGCCCGGCGTCAGCCGCCAGGATTTGCGGGCGGTGGAGAGCTGCCCGGATGAGCTGAAGCCTTTGGCTGAATTGCAGTACCGGGGTGTGATCTGGTCGCAGGTGAACGCCAAGGACTGGACCATTCTGGCCTATCTGAAGTCCGACCAGGGCGGTTTGGGTCTGGATGTCGCCCAAGACAGCGAAAGCCGCCACGCCATGCAGTTGGCGCTGTACCGTTTGCTGGATGAGGAAGTTGAGCTGCTCAAGGGCAAACGGCTGGATAAAGACTACTTCAACACCCTGTTGACCGGTGGTGACCCCACCCGGGATCTGTTGTTGTGGCTGGACCAGGGTGAAGCATTTCAGGCCGCCCGGGGCGAGAACGAATGGCAGGCCTTTGTTTCGGTGTGTCAGTCCCAACTGGCGTTCAATCCTCAGCAGGACGGCATTCTGGCCGGATGTAACAAACTGGCCAACCATGAAGGCCCCTGGCAGGCGGTGTGGGAGCGGTTTTGCGAAGCGCCCAATCGTTATCCACACATTCCGGACCAGATCCGCAAGTGTCAGCCGCCGTCTTTCGACTTGTTCGCGGATGAATCCGTGGCCGGTGGCTGGCCGCAGTGGAACCAAAGCCAGGAAGAGCATTTACGCCGGGATCTGCTGGCATTGAGCAATATGCCCGCTCACAAGGCCATAGCGCAGCTTAAAGAGCTGGAGCAAATCCACGGTGGCCGCCGTTCACTGGTATGGGCTGAGTTGGGCGAGGCATCCCTGGCGCTGGCACTGAAGCACCTGGCGACCATGGCAGAACACGCGAAAACGGCTCTTGCGGCCGGCACGGTTACCGATCTTGCCAATGGCTATGCCAGTACTGGCTGGAAGGTGGATGACAGCGTGATGCGCGCGCTGGCTGAAGTAATCAGCAACGATGACCTGAACGCAGTGACCACAGCCATTCGGTCTGTTTATCTGCCCTGGATGGAAGATTCGGCCCGTTATCTGCAAAAGCATGTGGACGGTGCCAGTTACCCCGGTGGCTCTTGTGCGAATGCTCCACAATTCCCGGCTGAGCAGGGCGATTGCGTGCTGTTTGTGGATGGTTTGCGTTTTGATACCGGTAAACGTCTGGTTGAACGCCTGGAAGCCGCAGGCCTGGAGATCTCTGAAACTCCGGTGTGGACGGCGCTGCCCAGTGTTACGGCAACGGGTAAGGTGGCTGTGTCTCCGGTACGGGACAAGATTAAAGGTGACGACGCAAGCGCTGACTTCGAGCCCGCTGTAGCCGAGACTGGCCAATCATTGAAGGGTGGCTACCACCACAAGAAGCTGTTGAAAGAGGCAGGCTGGCGTGTTCTGGACCGCACGGACAATGGTGATGGCCAGGGCTTTGCCTGGTGCGAGTTCGGCGATATCGACCATGAAGGTCACGACCGGGGCTGGAAATTGGCCAAACACCTGGACAACCTGCTGCAGGAGGTTCAGACCCGGATTACCGAATTACTGGCTGCCGGCTGGAAGCGGGTTCGGGTGGTTACCGACCATGGTTGGCTATTGCTGCCCGGAGGTTTGCCCAAAACCCAGTTGCCAAGCGTACTCGCCGACAGCAAATGGGGCCGCTGTGCTGCGCTCAAGCCCGGTGCAGACACCCAGGAGCGGGTATTTCCCTGGTATTGGAACCCGAGCCACTATTTCGCGTTGGCCGATGGTGTCAGCTGTTACAAGAACGGTGAGGAGTATGCCCACGGCGGCCTGAGCCTGCAGGAGTGCCTGACCTTGCAGTTGGTTGTAACGGGTGGTGCGGGCACTCAGGCAGCAATTGAGTTCACCGATATGGTTTGGAAGGGGCTTCGCTGCACGGTAGCTGTGGAAGGTCAGTACAAAGGCCTGACTCTGGATATTCGTACCCGTGCCGGGGAAGCATCCAGCAGTGTCGTGCTGGGCACCAAGCCGTTGAAGGAAGACGGCAGAGCATCGGTAGTGGTGGAAGACGAAGACATGGAAGGCCAGAACGCCGTGGTGGTGTTGCTGGATGATAACGGGGCTCTGGTAGCCCAGACCGACACAAGGATTGGTGGGGGAGATGTGTGATGGTATTGGATGAGATTGATAACAAAGCGGTCGCCGCACTGGATGGCTACCTGGTGCGTAAAGACCTGGTGCGAACCTTCAGCCGCCAGTTTCCGGTGCCTACCTACGTGGTGGAGTTTCTGCTGGGGCGCTACTGCGCAAGCACCGACCAGGAAGAAATCGATGAAGGGCTGGAGATTGTTCAGCGACAGCTCAAATCCCGCACGGTAAAGGCGGGTGAAGAGGAGTTGTTCAAGGCCCGGGCCAGGGAGAACGGTGAGGTCAAAATCATTGATCTGATTACCGCTCGCCTGGATGCAAAGACCGATAGTTACATCGCAACACTGCCCAGCCTTCGCCTGACGGATGTTCGTATCTCATCAGAGTTGGTGAATGAGCATGAGCGCATGCTCACCGGTGGCTTCTACGCCGAGATCACCCTGAACTACGATGCCGCCATTGCCCAGGAAAACAAAGGCCGGCCATTTGGCGTGGAGTCTTTGCGGGAGATTCAACTCTCCAAGCGGGATGTGCTGGATAGCCTGGCCGAGGCTCGGAAAGCCTTTACCACGGATGAATGGAAAGCCTTCCTGCTGCGTTCTACCGGTATCGAGATTGAAGGCCTGTCTGAGCGGCAGGTCGATGCCATGCTGTTGCGCATGGTGCCGTTTGTTGAGCGCAACTATAACCTGGTGGAGCTTGGTCCCCGTGGCACCGGTAAGAGTCATCTGTTCCAGCAGGTGTCTCCCTACGCCCATTTGATTTCAGGCGGCAAAGCAACCGTCGCCAAAATGTTTGTGAATAACTCGAACGGCCAGCGAGGTTTGGTCTGTCAGTACGATGTTGTCTGCTTTGATGAGGTCTCCGGTATTTCCTTTGATAAGAAAGACGGCGTGAACATCATGAAGGGCTATATGGAGTCCGGGGAGTTCAGTCGTGGCAAGGAGAGCATCCGTGCGGACGGCAGTATTGTGCTGGTGGGTAACTTCGATGTGGATGTGGATCACCAGCAGCGTATAGGCCACTTGTTTGGCCCTATGCCGCCGGAGATGAAGGACGATACCGCCTTCATGGACCGTATTCATGCTTTCTTGCCAGGTTGGGATGTGCCCAAAGTCAGCAAGGAGCTGCTGACCAATCATTTTGGTCTGGTGAGTGACTTCCTTTCCGAGTGCTGGAGCCAGCTTCGTAACCAGAGCCGGCTGAGTGTGATTCAAAACCGTGTGTTCTTCGGTGGTGCTTTGTCCGGACGGGACACCAATGCGGTGAACAAGACCATCAGTGGCTTGCTGAAACTGCTGTACCCGGGTGAGGCCCAGATTCCGGACGAAGATATTGAATGGGCGGTACGCATCGCTATGGAAGCCCGCCGTCGGGTGAAAGAGCAGCAGAAACGTATCGGCGCGGCAGAGTTCCGGAATACCCATTTCAGCTATGTGATGGGTGAAGACGGTGTGGAAAAGTTCGTTTCCACTCCGGAGCTGCACAGTGAAAACAGTATTGGTGACGACCCGCTGGAACCTGGCCAGGTTTGGTCTATCTCCCCGGGCACCGGAGAAGAACACCCCGGCCTTTACCGTATTGAGGTGAACGAAGGCCCGGGTTCCGGTGTGAAGGTGCTGAATAAACCAGTGCCACCGGCCTTCAAGGAAAGCATTGGCTACGCCGAGCAGAATCTGTATGCCCGATCGGCCCAACTGGTTGGCGACAAAGATCCTCGCCAACACGAATTCACCGTGCAGCTGCGAGCCTTCGACGCTTCCAAATCCGGCGCCAAGCTCGGTATGGCCTCATTAATTGCCCTCAGCACCGCTTTGCTCAAGAAAAGCGTTCGAGGCGGCCTGATTATTGTGGGTGAGATCAACCTGGGCGGTTCGGTAGAGCCTGTGCATAACCCGGTGACCGTAGCCGAAATCGCGGTAGAGAAGGGCGCAACGGCCTTGCTGATGCCCGTTGCCTGCCGTAGGCAGCTGTTTGATTTGTCGGACGAGATGGCAACCAAGATTGATATTCAGTTTTACTCTGATGCCCGGGATGCGTTGATTAAGGCGATGGTGGAGTAGGGGTGATTTTCAGGGAGGGATTTCTGTGACAAAGAATGTGGTTGAAGTGGATTTTGGCGGTCTTGAACGACTAAAAGCAGCGGCAGCCTCCGCTGGCGAATCCGAGATGGATAAGCTGGTCAAAACCGTTATTGCTGAGCTGCGCAGCGTGGCTCCATACGATGTCTTTGAAGATGTTTTTGCTCGCCATGTTTGGGATGAATTTTGTTGGTGTCAGCAAGAAGGTCCGTTCATGGACAATATGGAGTCCGTCATCCGAAGTAAAATTACTGGTGTGCTGGACAAGTTAGACGACCGCACTCTGGTTTGCCTGACCGCCTGCAGCCGGGATGAGCTTGGTGAAATAGATCAGGATGGTGAGCTGGGAGTTGGGGCTATCTGTATTGACGACATTAATCTTGCTGCCTACCAGCGGATCCAGGAGGCGGCTCAGGGACCTGACATAAGCATAATTGGTCCTCACCGAGCTGATGAACTGGGATTTCACCTGGTCACTGACGGGGTTGTCTTTTCTGAGCTCTCAGAATCGGAGCTCTCCGCTGTACTGGCAGAACACTTTGAGGACATCATTGATCCTGCCGGCGACCTTTCAGGGGTGTCTAATGCTCTGGCTCAGGGGTTTCTGGAACAGATTGAGGATGAATCCGAATCATTGAGCCTATCGGCCTTTCTGGATCGGTTTAAATCGGATGTCAAAACCGTACTTGCTGAGAAAGATGTCCTTCCAGATCTGAAGGGTACTCGGGCAGCGCTTTTGGAGGCTCTTGATTCGTCTGTTTGAGTTTGCAGTTCGCCACACTCCAACGTCCTTAAAGCTGGGTTGATTCCAGGTCAGGTGGAAACGGGACAAGGTAAATTACTAAAGGCTGCTGTCGTCTGATGACTTCTTAAATTTGCTTTCAGCCCAGGATTGCAAGCCATCTGCGCTGTAGTAAGCGACTCCGCAGATAGTTAGTACCACCAGAACAAAGCTGGCAAAGCCGATCAGTGTTGCAGATAGATCAATCACAGAGAGATCTCCTTCTGCTGTGTGGTTGGAACACAGCTCCCATCAGGCAGCCTCGGATTGCCTTTGCTCTTTTGCGACAGAGGCAATCAGGTGCCTGGAGCATCCCAGTATGTCCTGAATCTCGCTGTAGCTGTGGCCAGTGCGCAACAGACTGGCTACGTGCTGACGGCGTTTGATGTCTGGTTGCCGCCCTCGGTATTTGCCTTCGGCCCTGGCTTTACCTATCCCCTGGGACTGACGGCGGCGGCGGTCCTCGTAATCTTTCCGGGCCACGGCAGCCAGCATATCCAGCATCATCGAGTTCACAGCTTGCAGGATGGAATCAGTAAAGCCGGTTTCATCTTTCCGATCTAGGGCCAGCCAGCTTGTGGGAAGTTCGGGTGAAACAATTGAAAGCCGTTTGGCACTCAATTTCTGTTTCAGGATATCCCAGTCTTTCTGTTTCAGGCGGGCAAGACGGTCAATCTGTTCCACCAGAACAATATCGCCCTCACCAGACTCAGCAATCAACCGCATCAGTTCCGGCCGATGCAATGTGGCCCCGGAAACATTCTCAGTATAGAAAGCCGCAATCCGGTGGCCGTGCTGTTCGGCAAATTGCACCAAAGATTCTTTAGCCCGATCGGCATTCTGTTCCTGGGTTGATGCTCTCAGGTAGGCTCGGATGAACATTTCACTTCCTCAGTCTGCTATAGATGGTTCCGTGAGGCCGGTCTGTTTTAGATGGTTCTGTTGGCTATCTGCGGAGCTGGTTACCTGGTTCCGTTGATGTGTACCTTAAAGGAACCAGCGAAACCGGCTTACGCTGCACGATCGATCATTGGTGGAAGTCTGATCGATGTATGTATGCCATCAGTCATGGCCTCAAGCGTTTCATCGTCGAGATGAGGTACCTGCAGTGGCGATCCGTGGTAGCAGACTCGTTGATGGTCTGAAAACCGGAACACGCCATGGGGTATAGCATCGTCATCATCCAGCCAGCGGCGGAGCGTGAGGTCGATACACCAGTCATCCGGTAATTCGATCCAACAGTGCGGCATTGTTTCCATTTGGGTTCGCCGGTCTTTCACATAACCCACACGACATTGGTGATACGCCTCCGCGCGTGACAGCAAATTGCTGATGGCGAATGTCAGTCCTGCACTGCCCAGCGGCTGATCCTCCAAAGGCCAGAGTGCGATCTCCAATTCTTCATGCCAAATACTCATTCCATCCACACCGCTTCGGTTTTAGTGGGTCAATCGTGGGCATAGCAGCAAGTCAGTCTTGAGTCATGACGCCCACTCAGGTTCTAACAAAATCATCGCATGAAAAAGTGAAAATGCAAGTCCTGGTAAACTAATTTTTATATAAAAATCAATGGTTTGTTCTGGCGTAACAAAGTTGAGCTAGTGTGCTATCAGTGCAGTTTTACAGCGATGAAATCGTGGTGATAATTACTGTTGGCTCGTCCAAAAGGATCGATTGCTATTTCCCGTGATCAGGAGACATGAGCTTTGAGAGAGTTTTACGTTCGTTACCGAGATACTGACACAATGCCCGATCGGCTTGAGCGTTACGCCTCTGATCTGGGTATTGCACCCGAACAGCTCATTCGCCGTTTCATATCGGAAAGTATGGCGAAGGTTGAAGGCTCTACCGGGCCGGCAGAGCCAGGAGGGTCACTTGAAGACTTTCTGGTGAGGAATTGTGTCCGGAAGACGGATCGGTAGGTTTGCGGCACTGGTTACCGGTGCAAACGGTAGGTCTGCTGCACCGGTTCGGTAGGTTTATTGCACCGGTTTTGGCTCATGGGACGATCGATAAGCCAGTACTGCGAACGAGGCAACGCCTTTTTTGTCCTTTGAAAGCTACATTTTGACTAAAAATTAGTCAGGGGTTGTGAAGCTCAGCAATCGGTAGGTTTGTTGCACCGGTTTCAATGGCGTTCTAGCGGTGAACCACGGCCAGAAAAACAGCCAGGCTCTTTTCACATAACTATCTATGTGAAAAAAGAGTCGGAATTTTTCACAAATAGGAACAAGGGCCGATCTTGCCCAGATGTCCTGATTAAAAACTTCTTGGGTTTTTTCACTATTTGTGAAAATTTGCTACCTATTCGCTTGCCACGTGTAGCGGTTCAGAGCCTGCCTGCGAGCGCGATCAATTTTTCACAAATAGTGAAGAACCAGGTGTAGTTTTTTCGCGATTGCTGAAAAAGTTCGCGGGATTCTTTTGAAGTTGTTGATGATCTCACGGGCTGGGCTACTGCCAGAAAAACTGCCCCAACTTTTCCACACTACTATCTATGTGGAGAATTCCAGGGAATTCTCCACAAATAGCAGACCGTGTTGAAACTCCCCAAATTTGCCTGAAAAACCTCGTCACCGTTTTCCACCATTTTGTGGAGAATCCCTCACGATTTTTCACATGCTACACAGCGTGATTCGGGGCTGGTTTCCAGGTAGTAGTTCTCCACAAATTGTGGAAAACAGGCCAGTTGTTTCATTGTTCCGCAGTGGGGGCCACTCCGAGATTTTTCCGTTACCAGTGAATCTCCGGTCGGATCGAATCCTGAGCATGTGCTTTGCTAGAGTCTTTTATCAGACTGTTTTGAGCCTGTGAGTTGGGCCAATCAGCTTGAGCGGCGGACTCTTGCTCCAGAAGGTCTCAGAAAAGACTGTTAAGAGCCTGGAAGCGATGTATAAACTCGTGGAGTCTCACAAAAGTCCTTTTCGAGACCGACCAATGAGGTAGTTGCACTGCGTGACTAATGAGCTCGCTGACATCGATCAGAGACTGGCTGAAATTTTCTTGCCCTGCCCATCGCATGGAAAGGAATCTTGTCTCAATACGCGGGCCGGCTTCACCGGGAAGCGGATGGCAAGCAGGAGGTGACCATCTACGATTACCTGGATACTG
>JAJUKC010000072.1 GCA_029264995.1 Marinobacter sp.
AGAGGCCTTGATTACGATGGACTGCTCTTTACCGGTCGCCTTGTCTTTGGCAGACACGTTCAGGATACCGTTGGCATCGATGTCGAAAGTTACTTCGATCTGCGGCACACCGCGGGGTGCGGGCGGAATGTCGGCCAGGTCGAAACGCCCCAGCGACTTATTCTGCGCCGCTTGCTTACGCTCACCTTGCACAACGTGGATAGTAACCGCAGTCTGGTTATCTTCCGCTGTGGAGAAGGTCTGCGATTTCTTGGTCGGAATCGTGGTGTTCTTCTCGATCAGCGGAGTGGCCACACCACCCATGGTTTCGATACCCAGGGTCAGCGGGGTTACGTCCAGCAGCAGCACGTCTTTCACGTCGCCAGACAGTACCGCGCCCTGAATCGCAGCACCCATGGCTACGGCCTCGTCCGGGTTCACGTCTTTACGGGGCTCTTTGCCGAAGAACTCTTTTACTTTCTCCTGCACCAGCGGCATACGGGTCTGACCACCGACCAGAATAACCTCGTCGATTTCAGAGGCCTTCATGCCAGCATCCTGCAGAGCCACTTTACAGGGCTCGAGGCTGCGCTGAACCAGATCTTCAACCAGCGACTCCAGCTTGGCCCGGGTCAGCTTCACGTTCAGGTGCTTGGGACCAGAGGCATCTGCAGTGATGTACGGCAGGTTTACGTCGGTCTGCTGGCTGCTGGACAGCTCGATCTTGGCCTTCTCGGCCGCTTCTTTCAGACGCTGCATGGCCAGAGAGTCGCCGCGAAGATCGATGCCGCTGTCTTTCTTGAACTGGTCGGCCAGATATTCAATCACTTTCAGATCGAAGTCTTCACCGCCCAGGAAAGTGTCACCGTTAGTGGCCAGTACTTCGAACTGGTGCTCTCCGTCTACGTCCGCAATTTCGATGATGGACAGATCGAAAGTACCACCACCCAGGTCGTACACAGCAACGGTACGATCACCGCTCTTCTTGTCCAGGCCATAAGCCAGGGCCGCAGCAGTCGGCTCGTTGATGATCCGCTTCACTTCCAGGCCAGCAATCTTGCCAGCATCCTTGGTGGCCTGGCGTTGGCTGTCATTGAAGTACGCAGGCACGGTGACCACCGCTTCGGTTACCTTCTCGCCCAGGTAGTCTTCTGCAGTCTTCTTCATTTTCTTGAGGACTTCGGCAGAAACCTGCGGCGGAGCCATCTTCTGGCCTTTCACTTCTACCCAGGCATCGCCATTGTCAGCCTTGACGATCTTGTACGGCACCATCTTGATGTCTTTCTGAACCACGTCGTCTTCAAAACGACGACCGATCAGACGCTTGATGGCGTACAGGGTATTTGCCGGGTTGGTGACCGCCTGGCGCTTGGCAGACTGGCCAACCAGTGTTTCGTTGTCGTCAGTGTAGGCAATGATGGACGGGGTGGTGCGATCACCCTCGGCGTTTTCAATCACCTTTACCTTGTCGCCATCCATGATGGCCACACAGGAGTTGGTGGTTCCCAGGTCGATACCAATAATCTTGCTCATCGAATCACTCCAAATCTTTCTGAATGCTGTTCCGGAGAATGCCTACCCCGGCCTTTGCTGTTTAATCGCTATATTGGCGCTCTGCTCGACTTTTCAAGCCTGCTCGTCGATTTTTGGCGCATCTTCTGCCTTGGCCACTACGACCATGGCCGGACGAACCACCCGGCCATTAAGCAGATAACCTTTCTGCACAACCGCAACCACGCTGTTAGGCTCGGCATCCGGCGCCGGCACCATGGACATGGCTTCATGCTGCTGCGGATCGAACGGCTCACCCACCGGGTTGAGCTGCTCAACGTTGAATTTCTTCAGGCTGTTCATGAACAGCGCCAGGGTCATTTCCACACCTTCGCGAATGGACGCAACCAGCTCGCCTGCATTTTCGTGACCCTCGGTGCTTTCGACCGCCTTCTCCAGACTGTCGGCCACCGGCAACAGCTCTTTCACAAACTTCTCGAGCGCAAACTTGTGAGCTTTTTCCACATCAATCTCGGCCCGGCGGCGAACATTCTGCATCTCCGCCTGTGCCCGCAAGGCCTGCTCCTGGTACTCCTGCAGTTTCTGCTGCAGCGCGTCCAGTTCGGAGCCCTGTTCCGGAGACTGTTCAGCATCCTGACCACCCGAAGCCTGCTGCTCCGCCGCAGCTTCTGCGGCCTCGTTGCGTTCCTCTACCTGTTCGTTGCGCTTATCGTCAGCACTCATGACAACTCCTGATAACGTTTTCACGGCCACGGAGGCCTGCAGAAATAACCACTCCCGCTCGTGCAGAAAGCAGGAAAGAATCGCTTTGCGAACCGATATGGGGCCCGCTTCCCGGGTTTCAACCGTCACCCACGCAATCTTTGATGTTTTCATCATTTCCTGTTTGCAAACCGGAAAAACCCTGTATATATTCACAGCAACTGTATGAACAAACAGTAGTCAGAGTTATCACTTGCTCAAGAACGAGCGGAGGTTGCGGCATGCTCACACAACTCACGGTATCGAACTACGCCATTGCAGAAAGGGTTGAACTCCAGTTCAACCGCGGTATGACAGCCCTGACCGGTGAAACCGGCGCCGGCAAGTCGATTGTGCTCGATGCCCTGGGGCTGGCCATGGGTGGCCGGGCCGATGCCGGCGCCGTTCGCCATGGCGCCAAGCGTGCCGACATTACCGCCAGCTTCGACATTTCCCGTATCCCGGAAGCCCGCTCCTGGCTGGAGCATCATGAGCTGGACGACAAGGACGATTGCATTCTGCGCCGGACCATCAGCAAGGATGGCCGCTCCAAAGCGTTCATCAATGGCCAGCCCTGCCCGCTGTCACAACTGAAAGAGCTGGGCGGCCTGTTGATGGACATCCACAGCCAGCACCAGCATCAATCCCTGTTGCACAAGGAAACCCACCGAAAGCTGCTGGACGAGTTCGCCGGTGCCGAAACCCTGGCCGATGAAACCCGGGCGGCGTGGAAGGCCTGGCACCAGACGCGCCAGAAACTGCAGCAACGCCAGCAGAATGCGGACGAAACCGAAGCCCGCTTACAACTGCTTCGCTATCAGGTAGAAGAGCTGGACAGGCTAGCCCTCGGCGAGGACGAACAGACAACTCTGGAAGCCGAACAGGCACAGCTCAGCCAGGCCGATGCTGTACTTCACAGCAGCCACCAGGCCGCGCTGCTTTGCACGGAAGACGAGGTTTCGGCCGCAGACCTGGTGCGCCAGGCACTGCACCAACTGGAACAACTCCCGGTTGATGTCCCGGCACTGGCCGACACCATCCAGATGCTGAACGAAGCACAGATTCAGATTTCAGAAGCTGGCGACAATCTGCGCCGATTTGTCGACGACTACGAAGCCGACCCGGCCCGGCTGGCCGAAGTGGAAGAACGGCTCAGCGCCATTTATCAGATGGCCCGCAAACACCGGATCACCCCTGAGGAGTTGCCGGAACTGCATCAACGCCTGAGCCAGGAGCTGGCCGAACTGGATGGCGGTGAAGGCAGCCTGGAACAGCTTCAGGCCGAGCTGGAAAACCAGCGGGCAAGGTTCGACGCCCTGGCCACCAAGCTGACAGAAACACGCCAGAATGCCGCCATGGAACTCGACCAGCGGATCGCCCGGGAGCTGGCGCAGCTGAGCATGCCGTCTGTGCAGTTTGTCAGCCACCTGAACAGAAACGGTGATGACGAACCTGCCCCTCACGGCATGGAAGAAGTGGAATTCCTGGTCAGCGCCAACCCGGGCCAACCCGCCCGATCGCTGTCCAAGGTGGCTTCCGGCGGTGAGCTTTCCCGCATCAGCCTGGCCATTCAGGTGGTTGTGGCACAAACCTCCACCACACCAACTTTGGTGTTCGATGAGGTGGATGTCGGCATCGGTGGTGGTACCGCTGAGGTCGTAGGCCGCCTGCTGAGATCACTGGGCGAGAACGGCCAGGTATTGTGCGTCACGCACCTGCCGCAGGTCGCGGCCCAGTGCCACCAGCATTTGTTCGTCAGCAAGTTTACGGAGAAAGACGCGACCTATTCACGCATAGAGCCGCTGGATGATCAGGGTCGGATCAGCGAAGTCGCAAGGATGCTTGGCGGAGTGGACATGACAGAACAGACCATAGCCCATGCCCGGGAGATGTTTGTAAAGGGCCAGGCAACCCATCACTAATCCCCCTCTCGTTTCGGAGAGCTTCTGGGCCAGCCTTTTCGCTGGCCCTTTTTTTACTTCTTATCGGACTTCAGTGGTTTTACGTAGAGGATCAGGCTGTGATCAACAATTTCATAGCCGTGCTCTGCCGCAATCTTCTGCTGACGCTCCTCAATGACCTCATCGACGAACTCAACAACTTCGCCAGTTTGGGTGCAGACCATGTGGTCGTGATGATCATCGCCGGCCATCTCGAACACCGCGTGACCGCCTTCGAAATTATGACGCAACACGAGGCCTGCAGCTTCGAACTGGGTCAGCACCCGGTAGACTGTCGCCAGGCCCACGTCATCGCCCTGGTCCAGCAACTTTTTGTATACGTCTTCGGCACTCAGGTGATGTTCTTCGGCATTTTCGAGGATATTGAAGATTTTGACCCTTGGCAGAGTAACCTTCAGACCGACTTTTCGTAATTCGGCGTTTTCAGATGACATGTTACCATTCGCTCTTTGGTGTGCCTCACGGCTTCCGGTATGATAAAGCCGCAGTACGACGGATGACCCGTTTCACACCTGCTCAACGCAGGCGAATTCAAGATAGAGGATTTCCCCCGGCGATGCAAAAGCTCCCCGCTATCGTTCTTATTAGCATTTTATCTTTGTCCGGCTGTGTTTTTCCGGGCGTTTACAAAATCAATGTCCAGCAGGGCAACATTGTGACCGACGAGGAGCTGAAAGAATTGTCTGAAGGCATGCCCAGAAGCCAGGTTCACGCACTGCTGGGAACCCCGCTGATGCTGAACCCCGTCGACCCGTCCCGGGAATACTTTGTTTACACCTTTCAGCGCCGGGGCAACGACATCGAAGAGCAGCGCATCATCGTTTACTACGAGAATGACCAGCTAAGCCACTACGAAGCCCAGCTTCTGGAAGAAACACCAGCCTACTAGTGTCCCGTCTGGCTAATTCCTTAACCTACTGAGCTTCTGAAAAACCGAAGAGCTAGGCGTGCTGGTGAAGGTTTGGTGGTTCCAAATCTAGCCAGCAGAACGACGTTCTTCGGCTTTTCAGAAGCTCCCGGAGGGCTTGTCTCTGAGGACTCTGAGCCCTGTGTTGCCAGTTCTTGATGTGGAACCACCACATCTGCAGACTGGCGCCTTGGTCAGAGTCCTCAGAGGCAAGCAGTAGATTAAGGAATTAGCCAGACGGGACACTAGCGCTTACGCTTTCTTTTTAGCCCGGTTCAGGCGAGCCTGCTTGGGATCAATCTTGAGTGGGCGGTATAGTTCCACCCGGTCGCCTTCTCTCAGAACACGCTCGGCCGGGTTCTTCACCACTTTGCCGAACACCCCCATATCGATAGCGTCCGGATCAATCTCCGGAAAGATCTCGGTAATCCTGGAGAGCTTCACGGCTTCAAGGGCGGTGGTACCCGGAGGCACCACCACGGGCACAATCTGCTGCTTGTCCGGGCGGGCATAGGCCACTTCCACTTCCATCACACGATCCCTCCGCGATAAACCTCATCTGCGCGACGACAGAAAGCATCCACCATGGTATTGGCCGCCTGATTAAATACCGGGCCAAAAGTCATTCGTGAAAGCGAGCCTGAAAATTCGAACTCCAGGGTCAGGATTACTTTGCAGGCGTTATCGTCCAGAGCTCGAAAGTGCCAGCGCCCCGTAAGATTTCTGAGCGGGCCGTCCACGAGCTTCATTTCAATGGTCTCTGGCATCAGCAACTGGTTTCGTGTGGTCAGCCGGTGGCGAACGCCCCCCTTGGCGATATCCAGTGAGGCCATGATTTCAGCATCGTTCTGTTCATGGACTTCTGCCCCGGCACACCAGGGCAAGAACTCAGGGTAACGGGCAATGTCGTTGACCAGATGAAACATACGCTCCGCCGAGTGCATGACCAATGCGGTCTTGTCGATCTGATGTGGCATGTAAACCGGATTTCCTGCGTTTCAGACGTCGTTACAGCCCTGCCGGACTGGTCAGACACTATGATAAAGGATATCGCCCTCTTTGGGGGTGTTTTCGTCAGGTTCAGGTTGTCCGTTCTCCGCTGGCAGCACGGCCTCTTCAGGCGTTTGCGGAGGTACATCTTCCTGAACCTGGCTGTCTTCAGGGGCCCCATCCTGCGCCTCGGTAGAGGCCGGCGCCTCCTGACACCAGATAGCCGCACTGCCGTTGTCACACAGATTGCCGAGTGAAAAAAGCGTGTACTGCAACCCGACCCAGGCTGCCACAACTGGCAGCACCAGGCGCATAACCCAGAACCAGATTCTCCGGAACACAACCGGCGCATTACCCAGAATGGTTGCCGCGAAGCGCCGGGTGATGCACCAGCCGGCAAATGTGGCAATGAGAATTGCAACCGCCGGTATCACAATGCCCCCGGCGACCAGTTCCAGCCATCGGAATACGGTGGCACCGCCCATGCGATAATCGGCCCACAGATTGAAGGAGAACAGGGAAGCCAGCCCGGCGAACCAGACGGCAAGCCCCACAATGACGGCAGACCAGCCCCGGGGCGCCCCTGTCCACTCCCGGAACCATCCCACCACCGGTTCGAGAAGCGACAACCCCGTCGCCCATACAATCAGCACCACCAACAGGAAAACCGACGCGATCACCACCTGACTGTAGGGCAAGCCTGATAGCGCAACCGGCAGGGAAACAAAGAGCAGGCTGAAACCCCGCTCACCCTCCAGGCTGCTGCCGTCTGCTGCAACTGAAAACATCATCAATCCGGCCATGATGGCGACCAGGGTGTCCATCAACACCACAGCGAGTATCGAGCGTTTCAGGCGGGTATGGCTGGTGGAATAGGCGCCAAATATTGCCCACACCCCCATTCCCAGGCCCAAGGTATAAAAAGCATGGAAGAAGGCTGCCTTGAGACTGGCCGCTGTTACCTGCTCCGGCCGCATCACCAGAACGTGGTCGACCCCGGACTGCAAGCTCCCCCGCATGGCCGCCAGCCCGAACAGCACCAGCATCAGCAGCAGGGTGCAGGGCACGATCATACGCATCGACCGCTCCAGCCCCTTGACCACCCCGCGGGCCGACACCGCAACCAGAAGAATCACGAAAAACACGTGCCAGGCCATAAACTGCCGATAGTGGCCCGGGTCCGACACCAACTCTGACAGTACGGCAGTCGCTGAGGCCGCCGAAGCGCCCTCGAAACGGTCAGCCGCACCAAAAAAGATGTAGGCCAACACGATGCCACCGAATACGGCCGTGAAAGAGAGCACCACGAACGCCGCAAGAATGCTCAACGGCCCTGCCAGCCGCCAGAACGGTGAGCAACCGGCGTTCTTCACCATGCCATCCATGGCCAGCACAATGCCGTGCCGGGCATGGCGGCCAATCACCGCCTCCGTCACCATCAGCGGCAAGGTAACAATTAGCAGGCAGGCCAGGTACAGCAAGATAAACAAACCGCCGCCGTGGATACTGGCCAGATAGGGAAACTGCCATAGATTGGCCAGGCCAACCGTGGCACCCACTGAAGCCCAAAAAAAGGTGGATTTTCGGGTAAACGACCCTATTGACGTCTGGTACTTGCGCAGCATTACTTCCCCAGGCAGTGACGAGCGCATCATTGTAGCCGAAGCAGGCCGGCAGGAACGATACAAAACCCGAGCCAGACGGCGAATCCGTGACCCTTCTTGCACTCCTGCGCTACAATGCGCGCTTTGCTGGCGTAACGACGAGACCAGCACCGTCATTCTTCCGATCCCGGACAGGATTCATGAGCAAGAAGAAAGCAAACGCCCCAACCAGCAACACCATCGCCCTGAACAAGAAGGCGAAGCACGAATACCATATTGAGGAGCGCTTCGAGGCTGGCCTGGCCCTGCTCGGCTGGGAAGTGAAGTCGTTGCGTGCCGGTAAGGCACAACTGGTTGATGCCTATGTGCTGCTGAAGGATGGCGAAGCCTGGCTGCTGGGCTCCCACATCACACCTCTGAATACCGCCTCGACCCATGTGATTGCGGACCCGACCCGTACCCGCAAACTGCTGCTGCACGCCAAAGAAATCGCCAAGATTGTCGGCAAGGTTAATCAGGCGGGCTACACCTGTATCCCCCTCGCGCTCTACTGGAAAAAGAACAAAGTGAAATGCGAGATCGCCCTGGTGAAAGGCAAGAAGCTGTTCGACAAACGCGCCACCGAGAAAGAGCGTGACTGGAACCGGCAGAAGCAGCGCATCATGCGTGAGGCCAACACCTGACACTGTGACTGTGTCGCATATGCACTCTCTTTGCTGATTGCCGAAAGCCTCCTATACTTTGAGGCCTTTCGTCAGCTGGCCCCGATAGCAGTACCAGGCGGCCCGGACTCCGGTACAGAGCAAAGGGAGGGCTTATGTCAGCAAAACGAACGGCCATGACGTCGGTCGATCGCTCCTGGTTGCGCATGGATACCCCGGAAAATCCGATGATGATTTCCGCGGTACTGGCCTTTGAGCACCCCATTCCGCTCAAGCGACTCAAGCGCACGCTGGAAGAACGCTTCCTGAAATTCCGGCGCTTTCGCCAACGGATCGTTGACAAAGGTGACAAAGTCTACTGGGAAGACGATCCCCTGTTCGACCTGGACAATCACCTGCACACCATCGCCCTGCCAGGAAAAGCCGGTAAGAGGGAACTTCAGGCCCTGGCCAGTGACTTTAACAGCACCGCCCTTGATTTCCGCCGCCCCCTCTGGCAAATGCACTACATCGACAACTATGAGAACGGCTGCGCCCTGTTAATCAGGATTCACCACTGTATTGCCGATGGCATTTCACTGGTGCGGGTACTGCTTTCGCTGACCGATCGCACTCCTGAACCCAAGCTCGAGCGCGTTGCACACCCAAAGCTACCCGCAAAACCCAACGGCACACCCGCCAGCCGGTTCCTGCACCGGATTGTAGACAGCACCCAGGCTGCCTGGGGACAGGCCAACCTGTTCGTCGATTCCATCCGCAAAGAGCCCGATTACCCACTGAAGCTGGCCACCACTGCCGGCGGCATTGTTATGGACCTGGCCAAACTGGGGCTTGCCCCCTTCGAGCCGAAAACCAGCCTGAAAAGCCCGCTGCTGGGCCGCAAACAGGTGGCCTGGGCCGAACCTCTTGAACTGGAAACCGTGAAACAGTGCGCCAGGACACTGGGCGGGACCGTCAACGACGTTTTACTGTGTGCCGCCACCGGTGCCCTGAGCCGGCATTTTACGGAGCACGGCCAGAGCATTCCGGACTGCGGCATTCGGGTTGCCGTTCCTTTCAACCTGAGACCGCTGGACCAACCCATCGAAACCCTTGGCAATCAGTTTGGCCTGGTGCTGGTGTGCCTGCCCGTTGAGGTAAAAGATCCGATCATGTGTTTCCGCCAGGTTCAGGAAAACATGAACCGGCTCAAACGGTCTTACCAGGCCCAGGTAACCTATAGCCTGCTGGACCTGTTTGGCCGCGGCCCGGACATTCTCGAACGCCGGGCACTGGACCTGCTCAGCAACAAGGCTTCAGCGGTGCTAACCAACGTTCCCGGGCCACGCCATGCGGTTTACCTGGCGGGCAGCAAACTGGTTCAACCCATGTTCTGGGTCCCCCAGAGCGGCAACATCGGTATAGGCATGAGCATTTTCAGTTACGCCGGCACGGTACAATTCGGCATAACGGTCGACAAAGGCATCAAAGCCGACCCGGGCGAGGTGATGGATTATTTCCGTGACAGCTTCGAGAACCTGCATCAGGCTGCTCTCACGAAAGCCGGCGCCGGCGGTTTCCGTCAGGCCTCCTAGGCTCACCAAGGCCGGGCGTAGGTACAAATAGTAACGCCGTTACACAAAGAAGCCTTGAAGTCTGGCAATCCGGACACATATACTGAAATAACAAGGGGACGACTTGGCTTCGACGCCGGTGACGAACCCTTGAGTGCATGTCGAGATGGCAGCCAATCTCGTTAATCCAAAGCTGCAACGCAATAGTCGCAAACGACGAAAACTACGCACTGGCGGCCTAAGGGCCTGCCAGTCGTCCTGGCCGAGATGCCTATAACTCGGTAGCAACATCCCAGGACGTCATCGCTAATAGGCTGCTCCTTTAACCAGAGCTCACTGGCTAAAGGCTAAGATTTAAAGAGCTCGCCTCTTGCACCCTGGCCTTCGGGCCGCTTGAGGTTAAATCAATAGAAGGACACTAAGCATGTAGATCTCAAGGCCTAGTGCTGGCGGACGCGGGTTCAATTCCCGCCGTCTCCACCACCTTCCAGAAAAAAGCCCCTGATTTCAGGGGCTTTTTTCGTTTCTGACCTTCCGTTTTTTATTCAGGTGTCATCGGCGCTTAACCTTGCCTAACCCCACCAAGTAACGTAAAACAAACCCTATATCGAGTGGTTAGCAAGCAATACACCCCGGTATTGCCCGTCACTCCCCGGAACAATCAAAGGCACGAACCGACACAGCCTGTCGCTCCGTGCCTTTACGCTTTATCAGAGAACGAAAGCAGTAACTTCTCATAGGGAACAACCGAGCAATGAACAACACGGAACAGCAATTCCTCAAAGCCCTGGACGACAAACTCTGGAAAGCCGCCGACAAGCTCCGCGCCAACCTGGATGCCGCCAACTACAAGCACGTGGTGCTGGGGCTTATCTTCCTGAAGTACGTCTCCGATGCCTTCGAGGAGCGCCAGGAAGAGTTGCTGGAACGGTTCAAGGATGAGAACGACGACATCTACTACTTGCCGCCGGAAGATTACGACGGCGACGAGGACTACCAGCAAGCCCTGCTGGAAGAACTGGAAATACTGGATTACTACCGCGAAGCCAACGTGTTCTGGGTACCCAAGCCCGCTCGCTGGAGCACCCTGAAAGAGAAAGCCGTGCTGCCCGTGGGCACTGTGCTCTGGCAAGACGACGCCGGTAACGATGTGAAGCTGCGCTCCGTGTCCTGGCTGATCGACAACGCCCTGGAAGAAATCGAGAAGAGCAACGCCAAGCTCAAGGGCATCCTCAACCGCATCAGCCAGTACCAGCTGGACAACGACAAGCTGCTGGGCCTGATCAACACCTTCTCCGACACCTCCTTCACCCGGCCGGTGTTCGAGGGCGAGAAGCTGAGCCTGCACAGCAAAGACATCCTCGGCCATGTGTACGAATACTTCCTCGGCCAGTTCGCCCTTGCCGAAGGCAAGCAGGGCGGCCAGTATTACACCCCCAAGAGCATCGTCACCCTGATTGTCGAAATGCTGCAGCCCTACTCCGGGCGGGTATACGACCCCGCCATGGGCTCCGGCGGGTTCTTTGTCTCCAGCGACAAGTTCATTGAAGAACACGCCAGCGAACAGCACTACAACGCCAGCGAGCAGAAGAAGCACATCTCCGTGTACGGCCAGGAGTCCAACCCCACCACCTGGAAGCTGGCCGCCATGAACATGGCCATCCGGGGCATCGATTTCAACTTTGGCAAGAAGAACGCCGACACCTTCCTGGACGATCAGCACCCGGACCTGCGCGCCGACTTCGTGATGGCCAACCCGCCGTTCAACATCAAGGACTGGTGGAGCGAATCCCTGGCCGATGACGTGCGCTGGAAGTACGGCACCCCGCCCAAGGGCAACGCCAACTTTGGCTGGATGCAGCACATGCTCCACCACCTGGCGCCCACCGGCAGCATGGCCTTGCTGCTGGCCAACGGCTCCATGAGCTCCAACACCAACAACGAAGGCGAAATCCGCAAGCGCCTGGTGGAAGAAGACCTGGTGGAATGCATGGTCGCCCTGCCCGGCCAGCTGTTCACCAACACCCAGATCCCGGC